>CAVGFV010000227.1:0-6626 GCA_963628765.1 Succinimonas sp. | reverse complement strand
TTTTTCTTGGATGAGTAAGATGGGAAATCACATACCTAAAATCCTATCGTTACAGTTTAAATATGAGTATCGGCCGTGGTGCCTCTCTTATTATTAATGAATCTAGTCAAGATCTTCTTCTTGATGCTCTACACGATCTAAATATCGTACCTGTTATTGCTTCAGGAAACTACGAGCACATTATTTCAGGGAATAATTCCTCTTTAAAAAATGGCTCTCCCCATAATACATCCATAAATAATTACTATGACTCTGAAGAATGCTTTAAAGTCTCAGGTACCCTCTGTTTCTTTGGAGCTAACCATAGTTGGGTGCGCCACTATAATAGTATTGTAGTCGCAGCATCTACCGCTGATGGCAAAATAGCCAGCTATTCTGTTGGTGGTCCTCATATTTGGATTTCCGCCCCAGGTGGCTCTCTCGCAGATCCGAAACTCTTAACAACTGATGTTACAGGTTGCGATGCTGGTTATTCCCAATCAATAAGCATATCTGATTTTGAAAGAGGTGATGCTAGCCTTGGCAATGCTGACTGTCGTTACTCATCTAAAGTAAGCGGCACCAGTGGTTCTGCAGCTTTGGTAAGTGGTGCCATAAGTGACATGGTATCTGTTAATCGTGACCTTACTCCAGAACAGGTTCACTATATTTTAGCTAAGACTGCCCGCCCAGAAGTTTTTTCATTCCCGTATCTTGGAAGCGATAGAGATCAAGGGTGGCAAACTAACGGCTCCGGCCTCAATTATTCACAAAAGGCCGGTTTTGGTCTTCTTGATGTTGGCGAGGCAGTAGATCTTTCTATCAACTGTAGTTCCGATCCTGAATGTTATCTTCGTAAAAATGCCCCAGATACCGATAGCATCCAAATTGCAATTTGTAGCGAAGAAAATAGCAATGAAGCCGATCATTATAGTTATGTCTGCACCGCGAACGTTCCATATGCTCTTGAAGCTGAACATGTGATGGTAAGCTTTGATAATCTTGAGTTTGTTCAAACCGACGGTATGGCTGGCAGTATAGTTGATGGCCCTATATATAAGAGCAATGGTCAAACAGTATCAGATATCTGTGAATATACTGGCGCTATAAGCGATCTAACTAATCGCTATAACGAGCTTGATAAAAACCAAAGACTCCCGATTGCTAATATGCTTAGAGATCTTGTCATTGATGCCGAAAGCTCCGAAACTACAAATCGTTACCTTATAAAGAGTAGGGATCAAAATTTCTTTGGTCTTGATGCTGACTATTTTAATGTTCTAAGTTGGCTTCCAATAAACAGTTTCTATACTGAAAAATATAGCACCAGTGGTTCAGTATCCATTCACTTTAAGAGTAAATGCCGTATGAGCCTTGATAACGGAAAGGTAAAACTTAGATTTATTGGCTATCAACTCTAAATAGTTTCTCTAGTAATAGTAACAATAACCTTAAAGACTCTTCTTATGAAGAGCCTTTTTATTCTTTGTGAACAAAAATCTTCGCAAATGATTCAAGAAATTTATTACGTGAATTAAATCACATAATTGCCTTTTACTCATCATAATAGTATAGTTATGCCCATGTGAACTAAGAAGAATTTTCCTCCTTAATTATGGGATTCCCTAGAGTACAAAAATCTAGCTATCTTTAATTTAAAGAATTGAAAGCACCGATGGGATAGTTCACTTAAACCTATTACCTTTTTTATAGAGTTGTCTTTTTATCATGAGTCAGAACACCAAAAAGCAGAACGCTGCTAAAGAAGCTATTAAATATGTGCAAGACAATGCCATCCTTGGCGTGGGCACTGGTTCTACCGTAAACTTTTTTATTGATAACCTCGAAGCTATCAAAGATCGCATTAAGGGAGCAGTATCAAGCTCTGTAGCATCAACTGAGCGTCTTAAGAAGATGGGCATTCCTGTTTTTGATCTTAATGAAATCGACAGCTTTGATATCTATGTTGATGGTGCTGATGAAATTAACCCGACCATGGATATGATTAAAGGCGGTGGTGCAGCATTAACTCGTGAAAAGATCGTTTCAGCAGTAGCCAAGAAGTTTATCTGCATTGTTGACGACTCAAAGGTTGTAGATGTTTTAGGTAAATTTCCTCTTCCTGTTGAAGTAATTCCGATGGCTCGTGAATATGTAGCACGAGAACTTAAGAAGCTCGGTGGAAACCCAGTATGGAGAAAGGATTGCATTACTGATAATGGTAACCAGATCCTAGATGTTCATGACCTTAAGATTACCGATCCGGCTCTTTTAGAGAAGCAAGTTAACGCTATTCCTGGCGTAGTTACAGTCGGCATCTTCTCAAAGAGAGGTGCAGACGTACTCATCGTTGGTAAAGAAGACGGTGTTTCCGTAACTCAAAAGTAAATTTTTTATATATTGTTATCACAATAAAAAAGCCATTCAAAGGTGCAAATTTTTGAATGGCTTTTCATATGGCTTATCTGCTGTTAAAAATATTATTCACCTTGCAAAACTACATCCGCCAAATCTAAGAAAAAATTCTTTGTAAGTACTTTTTTTAAGCTCACAAAATCTATCCTCAATCTAAATATTAAATAACAAAGGGAGTTTAAGCTGAAGTTAATTGATTGTTCACAAGAAGACTATCCAACCACAAATCTCCTTCTAGAATACATGTCTCTTAAAGGATAGCTTATTGTGCTAGCTTACAACTGAGAGTGTCCTGCTCTTCTTGAATATAATCTATAGTCTCCCCTTTACTATCATCCCATTTATGAGTTGCTATCGATGTAGGAGCACTAGCAGTTATTTCGGAAAAGAATCTCCCCTTGTTTTGAGGAAAACGATAAAGCATGATTTTTTGTTTTCCATCTTGAATTAAAACAGCGGGAATTTCATCTAAATAATACTGAGCTTTAATCACGCGGTTTCCACACTTGTAGATAACCTTTTGAAAAGGTATATCCTTGTTTTGAGCCCGAATATTCACAATCTTTGCATAGAGGATATTTTCTAGGCATTGTTCTGGGAATCTTCTCGCTTCACAGAGCTCAATTTCTTTTTTAAGAGAATCTCCACCATTAATATAAGCATCCTTAATAGGATCCTTTTCTATGAGAAGAAGATATTTTCGTTCTGCTTTTAAAATGCCTACATTACCGCAAAAACGGGACTTAATAGTACCGAGCTTAGCTTCTGAACATTGCGATTGAAAATCTAGTCTTATCTTACGGTTATCTTCCTTTATAGTACGGTAATTAGGAGTTCCTGATTGAAATTCACTTATATAGTTAGTGATAACACCATTACTATGAGATTTAGCGTCGGCTGAAGGAAGTTTTCCTCCACTTGCTATATTAAAGGTTAGCAAAAAGGAAAGTCCTACCATGACTTTTAATAATTTAGTTCCTGTAACCATTTTGTTATCCTCAAAAACACAAGCACAATTTTGAAAACACGCCGATTCCGAAAACTCTAGTTACTTCTTTTTCTAGGTTCCACCGTAATTACGACCTTAAGTAGCAATAAAGCCACTTTTAAAGCTTATTCTACTTATCAAAGATAGTTTACTCCACTATTTTAAAGAAATTAAAAAGCGACAAAAAAGAGATTTTGTCCTCTATTAATGCTCTTATCTAGGCATGCGAAATAATTCAAAAATTGCAAATATCATCCTAAGCCCTTATTTTATAATGATTGCCTTTTTTTCACCGCAAAAAAGTCGTTTTTTCCACACAGTCACGACTCAAAAAAGTGGAAATATTTGCCTATGTCGACATTTTTTAAAAATTTCTAAAAAATTTTCTCATCAGAAAAATTTAAATGACGAAAAAGTTTCCTCTTCCTAAATTCACAACTAGATATAGCAAACTTAAAATTATCCCCAAAAACTAAAAATGTCCCAAAAATATCTCTTATGGGCAAAACATGATGTAATTTGTGGCCATTTTTATCAATTTTGTTTGAAAAACTGGTGTTTTTATAAAATCTTTTATTTCACAGATATTATTTATACTGTTAACTGTTTACTAGTTACTACTATATCTAGTGGTATTTTAAGTAAAAATAAGGAAAAATACACAAGATATAGATCTTATTTTTTACACCTGTGAGAAACTCCTTACATTATTGTTTTATAAAGGCTTGATTGATGAATAATTTTTTCCTTGATCTAGATCAAAAAGAACCGGAATTTTTTTTATTTTTTTTTACCTATTTACGAGCCAAATAATAATTGATAAATTGCATTCCAGTTTTTTAGAGAGCAGTTAAAAGTATGAAATTGAAGTTTAACTACCCTCGCTTTTCTAAACCATATTTCTGTCTCTGTGCCTTAAAAGCACACTTGAAGATTCAGAAATGCAATTATAAAAAGAAACATCTGGATTCTCTGTGGAAGAGATGACTGTTTCATATGGAGTATTGTTGTGGAACATCAGACTGTAATCATAAAAAGAGATGGCGCCGAAGTACCTTACGATGGCAACCGTATTGTTAACGCTGTTTCCAAAGCTTGTCGCGCATGTGGCATTCGCGATCTTTCATTCTGTGCAGACATCGAAGATGCTGTTCATAAGAAGATTAAGACTAAAGAAAAAGTTGAAATCAACGAAATTCAGAAGATCGTTGAAAACGAACTTATGGCTCGCGAATACAAAGATGTTGCAAGAGCTTATATCGAATATCGTCACGACCGTGACCGTATGAGAGAAAAACACAGCGACCTTATCCACGATATCGAAGACCTCATTGAACAAAAGAACAATGAAGTTCTTCATGAAAATGCCAACAAGGATAGCCGTGTTATCCCTACTCAGCGTGACCTTTTAGCTGGTATTGTGGCAAGACACTATGCCAAGGTACACATGCTCCCTACCGACATCGTTATGGCGCATGAGAAAGGCGAAATCCATTTCCATGACCTTGACTATTCCCCTCTTTTCCCAATGTTTAACTGCATGCTTATCGATCTTAATAACATGCTCACAAACGGCTTTAAGATGGGTAATGCGGAAATTGAAACACCACATTCAATTTTAACTGCTACTGCAGTTACTGCGCAGATTATTGCTCAGGTAGCAAGCCATATCTATGGTGGTACTACCATCAACAGAATTGACGAGGTATTAGCTCCGTACGTAACAAGAAGCTATGAAAAGAACCTCAAGGTTGCTAAGGAATGGAATATTCCTGAAGCTGAAAACTTTGCTAGAGCTAGAACTGAAAAAGATTGTTATGATGCTTTCCAGTCTCTTGAATATGAGATCAACACTCTTCATACAGCAAATGGTCAAACTCCATTTGTAACCTTAGGTTTTGGTCTTGGCACTAGCTGGGAATCTCGCCTCATTCAGCAATCTATTCTCAAAAACCGTATTGCAGGTTTAGGTAAGAAGAAAAAGACTGCCGTATTCCCTAAACTCGTGTTCACTTTAAAGCGTGGTCTTAACCTAGACAAAAAGGATCCTAACTACGACATTAAACAGCTCGCTGTAGAATGCGCAAGTAAGAGAATGTACCCTGATATTCTCAACTACGAACAGGTTGTTGAGGTTACAGGCTCATTTAAGGCTCCTATGGGTTGCCGTAGCTTCCTAGCACCTTATAAGGATGCTGAGGGCGTTGTTCACCACGATGGTCGTAACAATCTTGGTGTTGTAAGTATTAACCTTCCACGTATTGGTATCGAAGCTCACCATGATGAAAAGAAGTTCTATGAAATTCTTAATCAGCGTTTGGATCTCTGCTTCCGTGCTCTTATGGAAAGAATTAAGCGTCTTGACGGTGTAAAAGCTAAGGTAGCGCCAATTCTCTATATGGAAGGTGCTTGTGGTGTTCGCCTCAAGGCTGATGATCCAGTTTCTGATATCTTCAAGAATGGTCGCGCTTCCGTATCACTTGGCTATATCGGTATTTACGAAACCATCAATGCTCTTTATGGTACCAGCAAGCATATCTTTGATGATGAAACCTTACGTCAAAAGGGTATTCAGATTGTGAAGACTCTTCACGATGCTTGTGAAAAGTGGAAAAAAGAAACTGGTTATGGTTTCAGTCTCTACAGTACCCCAGCAGAAAACCTTTGTAACCGTTTCTGTAAGCTCGATTCTAAGGAATTTGGCACTATTCCAGGCGTTACTGATAAGGGCTACTACACCAACAGCTTCCACCTCGATGTTAGAAAGGCTGTTAACCCATACGATAAGATCGACTTTGAAAAGCCTTATCCTAAGCTCGCATCAGGTGGTTTTATCTGCTATGCAGAATTCCCTAACCTCCGTAACAACCCTGAGGCTATAGAGGATGTTTGGAACTACACCTATGATCGTGTACCTTACTTTGGAACCAACACCCCTATTGATGAATGCTATGTTTGTGGCTACAAGGGTGAATTCAGTCCAACAAGCCACGGATTTGAATGTCCTAAATGTGGTAACCATGACCCATCAAAGGCATCAGTAATCCGTCGTGTTTGTGGCTACCTTGGAGCTCCAGACTCAAGACCATTCAATGATGGTAAGCAGCACGAAGTTCAGAAGCGTGTTAAGCATTTGAACGGCGGTCAAATGTAATAATGCTCTTAGCATAAGATCTTAAAAGGCAACCTAAATAGGTTGCCTTTTTGTTACTAATGTAACCCGAATTTTGCTGATCTAGTAACA
>CAVGFV010000226.1:0-14054 GCA_963628765.1 Succinimonas sp. | reverse complement strand
TAGAGTTGGTCAAGAGAAGTTCGTAAACTATGTCAACATCTGGATTCGTTTAACATCAGCAAAATAAAATCATACCTCTTTAACAACAAAGGTCACTTAGATTTGTCGACTTCTGTTGTCCCAGACCCTTCCTATGTGGAATTGAGCGACTTTCAAATCATGAGCATCAATTACCATGAGTCGGATACTGATAGGATTGAATGCAAGATTGCTATTCGTGCTGAAGTTGAAATTTCCGGACGCGGTCGTCGCGATTATGAAAGCGATTCAACTGAGTGTTGGCTGTCAATTCCTTTCTCTGCGACTCTGAAGAACGGTCTTAAGCATGTTAACATAGGGTATGCATCCGAATACTCAAGAGAACTGTTCCGAGCAGAAGATGCACTGACCAAGTATTTAGTTCCATACCTCTACGCAAAAGATCTCGATAAGCATGCAGAAAAATTTCTCGAAAGATACTGCCCACGAGCCTTAAAGGAACCAATGCCACTTCCTACCAAAGAGATCGTTGAGCAAATGGGTCTAACTGTTTATCATGCACCGTTGCCGGGTGGCATCTTTGGCCGTACATATTTTAATGATACAAATGTCAAAGTATATGGGAATAAAGCATGCACGGAAATAGTGGAGAAGTCCATCAGCTCTGGAACTGTACTTGTTAACCCCGATGTTTTCTTTATGAGGAATATCGGTTCTGTCAATAATACCGTAATCCATGAGTGTGTCCATTGGGATAAGCACTATAAGTTCTTCGAACTTCAAAAACTCCTAAATCCTGACATCCAAGCGATTTCCTGCGCAGTAGTTGAAGAATATAAGAAAAAGCCAAACCAGCTCGAAGATGAGTTATCATGGATGGAGTGGCAGGCAAATGCGCTGACTCCCAAGATTCTAATTCCTGGTGGAGATGGCGGGATTTGAACCCGCGTCCCAAAAGGATCCGTCTCTATGTCTACATGTTTAGTCAAACCTACTTACAGCTTCTCGTTCCTCACCGCGGATCTGACACGCTGCTTTGGAACCAGACTGATTAGTTTAAAACTTTTCCTCCAGTCGAAGGATACGTTCGATCCGATATGGGTGACCCGGAGCTCCCCACCTATCGGCAGATGTGGTTCCAGGGTAGCCTAACAGGTTTTTAAGCTGCGACTACAAGTGCTTGTCGCTGGTTATTAAGCAGCTAAAGCGTAAGAATCATCGTTTGCGATTATCTTTTTGTGAGTGTTTTAAGAGGTACCCACACCTCTACATGCGATATTGATTTCACTCTTCCGGTCGAATCCAGAATCATCCCCTCTTTTCTGTTTTACTGAAGGCAATATTAAAATGCTTAGAATACAAAGTCAACATTTTTAGGATAATTATTAGCCTCGGAGATTCTTTTTCATAATTCGAGCTTTATTTCTCTGCCATTCTTTTTCTTTAAGAGTATCTCTCTTATCATGCTCTTGTTTACCATGAACTATGGCAATTTCAAGTTTTATAAAACAACGCGACCAATATAGTTTTAAAGGAACAGCTGTAAAACCTGATCTTTGTATTTGACCTGAAATTTTATCGATTTCTCTTCGGTTCAAAAGTAATTTACGAGTTCTTAAAGGATCACAGATTACATGAGAAGAAGCCTGGTTTAAAGGGGTAATATTTGCACCAATTAAAAAAATCTCTCCACCTTTTACCAAAATGTAGCCATCAACAATACTAGCTCTGCCCTCACGTAGTGCCTTAACTTCCCATCCTTGAAGAGAAATACCAGCTTCAAATCTCTGATCTATAAAATAATCATGAGCGGCTCTCTTATTTACTGCAATTGGGCGATCAGTAGCAAGATTTTTTTTAGCACACATGAATAGGCCTCTTTTTAAAACAATCTAATTACATCTATTTTCTGTTAATAATACCCTAAAAATAGATAGCTTTTCAAAATAATAAAAACAAAACCTCGGAAGATTCCGAGGTTTTCACATATCACTTTAATTCAGAGCAAATTTTAGAACAACGCATTGTTTACGGTTCTTGGGAAAGGAATAACATCACGAACGTTACCCATACCTGTTACATAAACAATCAAACGTTCAAAACCCAAACCGAATCCTGAATGTACAACACTTCCGTAACGTCTTAAATCTCTGTACCACCAGTAATTCTTTGGTTCAAGTCCTAACTCAGCCATTCTCTTGTCTAGCATGTCAAGACGTTCTTCTCTCTGTGAACCACCAATGATTTCACCGATGCCTGGTGCTAATACATCCATTGCTGCTACAGTCTTGCCGTCGTCATTCATACGCATGTAGAAAGCTTTAATATCCTTAGGATAGTTTTTAACAACTACAGGAGATTTAAAGTGCTCTTCTGCAAGATATCTTTCATGCTCACTCTGAAGATCAATACCCCATTCTACTGGGTACTCAAACTTCTTACCGCATTCCTTAAGAATCTTTATAGCATCAGTGTAATCAACTTGAGCAAAATCAGAATTAATAAAGTGTTCAAGACGGTTAATTACCTCTGGATCAACACGATCACGGAAGAATTCCATATCATCACGACGTTCTTCAAGAACGGCTTTAAACACATACTTAAGCATTGCTTCTGCAAGCTTTGCGTTATCGTCAAGGTCGTAGAATGCAACTTCTGGTTCTACCATCCAGAATTCTGCAAGGTGTCTAGTTGTGTTTGAATTTTCAGCACGGAATGTTGGTCCAAATGTATAAACCTTAGACATGGCACTTGCCAATGTTTCAGCGTTTAACTGTCCAGATACTGTAAGGAAAGCTTCCTTGCCAAAGAAATCCTTTGTAAAATCTACCTTTCCATCAGCATTCTTTGGAACATTGTTAAGATCCATTGAAGTAACACGGAACATTTCCCCAGCACCTTCACAGTCGGAAGTAGTAATCAATGGGGTTGAAACCCAAATAAATCCTTGTTCGATAAAGAAACGATGAATAGCTTGAGCTAGACAGTTTCTTACACGAAGCACTGCTCCCATAATATTGGTACGAGCACGAAGATGAGCATATTCACGTAAGTATTCGGTAGTATGTCTCTTAGCACTCATAGGATAGGTATCTGGATCTTCTACAAGACCACATACCTTAATTGAAGAAGCCTGCATTTCAAACTGCTGACCCTTGCCTTGAGATTCAGCAATCACACCTTCGGCAATTACAGAACTTCCAGTAGTAAGTTTAAGAACACCTTCTTCATAATTAGGAACGTCTTTATTTACAACAACCTGCAGTGAATTGAAACAAGAGCCATCATAAACGGCAACAAAAGAAAAACCGGCTTTAGAATCACGACGAGTTCTAACCCATCCGCGTATTTGAACGCTTTCGCCTACCTTTACCTGTCCCTTAAGGACTTCATCAATTGATACTATTTTCATAGACATTCTAATCTCTTTTATATTCGGGCAATCCCGAAATATGTTTATAAATTTCTGCAGTGCTCTCAATTCTATTGACTAAACAAGAAAAACGCAAATCTCATCTATTTTTGATTCTAAGATTTTCTTTGCTGAGCTTGCCATTTTTAAAACGGATGTCAACGTAATAAGCACCATAGGCAGCACGTGCTGGCTGAAAAAGCACAGGAAGACCGTTAGCCCCAATTTCTTTAATTTCAGAAATTAAAGGATAGTTAAATTCTTCTGTAAATTTAACCATATTGGCTCTTGTGCCGTCTGTGGAAAACTCCATTGTAACAAAGGAATGCCCTTCCTTGGTTTCTTTAATTTCAAGAATTCTTCCAACAGCTAAATCCCAACGCAAAAAGCGATTTGCCTGTTTTGCATAAGAAAAATAACACTTTCCTGATAAAAAAAGTAGTATTGCAGCCATTACTTCAAGAAGTACCACATACTTTGCAAATACAGGTATCCAACTTCTTAAAACTATACATGCTATAGCTATTGCAGCAAGTGCTGCATAACCATAAGCAAAAACTGTAATACCACGATTTGGAACCGGACGATCATAATCCGACAAATCAATGTTTACCGGTTTGTTGATATCAAAAATTTCTGTTCTGGCAAAATCATTTGCAGCCATTATTATTTCAATTCTCCAGAAATACTAGTGGTTACAGGCATAGTTTCATCATCATCGAAATACAGAACAGCATCTACCTTATAAGTACGTTTAAGCATACTATTAAGAACTGTAGAAGCGGCTCTCGCATCATTAACTACATCTGGACAAAATTCTATCTTTTGGCAGAGTTCCGAATATTCATCAATACTTTTATTGATATCTGCTACTTCTTGTTCAATAGGAAGGCCATTTACACTTAGTTGAAAATCAATCTTCGCAACATCTATATCTGTATCAAGAGTATTCTTTATGCAATATGGTAAGGTCATAACTGGTGCTGTTCTTACTGAAAAGTCACTTTCAAGAGCAGACATATTAACACCAGGTAAATTTGAATATTCTGAAAGGCTTGAACAGCCTGCAACTAAGCAAGTAGCTAATGCCATTGTTTTAATAAATTTCATAACCATTTCTTCATTCATAAACAAAACAACTCTGCTATTATAGCAACATAATCAATATTTAGAGGGATGATATGGTTGAGTTAGTAACAATTGTTGACCAAGAAAATAATCCTATCGATGTGGTCCCAAGACCTGAAATGCGATCCAAAAAACAGCCTCACAGAGCATCTTTTGTCGTACTGGAAAATTTTAACAAACGCTTTTACATCGAAAGACGCACTCTAACAAAGGATTTTTGTCCTGGAATGCTTGACGCCTGTATAGGTGGAGTTATGACAAAAGGTGAAGACATTATCTTAGGCGCCAAAAGAGAATTAAAAGAAGAATTAGGTGTGACAACACCTCTTACTTGGCTTAATTGGCTAAAAATTCCACTTCAAGGCTATGGTTTTATCTATGGTGGATTATTTTACGGTAAATATGACGGTCCTATCGTAATGCAAAAGGAAGAAGTATCCAATGTGCTTATGCTTTCTGAAGCGGAAGTTCTCGAAAGAAGCCAAGAATGCACACCAGACTCTGTAATCGCTTTTAAGGAAATCTTAAAACGTCTTCGAAGCGAATAAAATTACAGCCAACCTTTTCGCTTAAAGAATAAGTAGGTGCCTGCTGCTGACAAAATCATCATCAAGATAGATATTGGGTATCCTAATTCCCAAGATAGCTCAGGCATATGTTGGAAGTTCATACCATAAAGGCTCGCAATCCATGTTGGAGGCATGAATACCACTGCTGCCACCGAGAATATTTTAATAATACTATTCTGCTTATGGTTAATATAGGAAACCGAGGTTTGCAGCTGGAAGTTAATTTTTTCAAAAAGAAATGCGGTATGAGGTAACAACGATTCAATGTCCGCAAGAATACCATCGATCATTTCAAACTGCTTTGGAGTAAATCTTGATGACATATTTTTTCTCAAAAAGCGTAGCGCTTTTCTAGTATCAAAAAGAGAAACTCTTATCTTTGAAATTGTTCCTTCCTGAATAATGAGCTCTTCAAAAAGACCAGGAATTTTATCATCCTCATCAGTCATTATTTGTTCGGCTGTTTCTTCAAGAGTGGTATATGAATCTTCGATATAGTCGGAAAGTGATTCAACCTTTATGTCATGAAGCTCTAAAAGAATATCAATGTTATTGTGTATTTCAACACGATCATGTTTTATGTAATGTCTTAAAAGACGAATAATACTAACATCATCTTCACGGAAACTTATGAGCATCTTTCCGTGTACTGTAAAAAGGACGTTTGCAGTCTCAGTCTCACGACCTTTTCTTTGAGGGAACAATGATGTTATATGAACACCGTCGGCATCGATATAGAAACGGGAAGTTGACTCTATTTCTTCAATATCGTCTTCTTCAGGAACTTCTTCCTTAAAAAGGTGTTGCATCCATTCTCTTTCTTCTTCTGTAGGACACTTAATGTCTATCCAAATTGTATTTTCAGGAAGAACATCATTAACACCAAAATCACTGTAGGTAAGAGTTTCATTTTTAAGCTCATAGGTTCTAATCATACTCCCCTCCAGTAAAGTAAGTCCTTGTGTATTTTAGCCTTGACACACTTATTTAACAACAAAACAGTGAAATAAATAAGAAGAAATTTTTCAAAATACTCTTCCTAAATTATTCAATCTAACACCAGATGCTATCTAAGATTTATAAAATTTTCGCTTTCACATTAACTACATTACACAAGCCTAATGTTAAAAAATAGCAACAAAACATTCCCGATAATTTTTTAACATTAACAACACGCTAGCATTCAATAATCAAAGAACGTTAGCAATGGTATATAATACTTCTCATAATTTTTCCTTATTTTTAGTGGAGATATCCTGCATGAGCAAGGTTAATGTTCCTTCAGATGGAGCTCGTATTACCATCAGTGCTGACGGTGTTCTTAATGTTCCAAATAACCCTATAATCCCTTTCATTGAAGGTGACGGTATTGGTAGCGACATCACTCCAGCAATGCGTAAAGTAGTTGATGCTGCTGTTGCCAAGGCTTACGGTGGCGAAAAGAAGATTTCTTGGATGGAAATCTATGCTGGCGAAAAGGCAACAAAGGTTTACGACAAAGACACTTGGCTTCCTGATGAAACTCTTGATCTTATTCGTAAATATGTAGTTGCTATCAAAGGTCCTCTTACAACACCAATTGGTGGTGGTATCCGCTCTCTTAACGTAGCACTCCGTCAACAGCTTGATCTTTATATCTGCCTTCGTCCAGTACGCTATTTTGAAGGTGTTCCAAGCCCTGTTAAGCACCCAGAAGTAGTTGATATGGTAATTTTCCGTGAAAACAGCGAAGACATTTATGCTGGTATCGAATGGGTAGCAGATTCTCCAGAAACTGAAAAAGTTATTAGCTTCTTAAAGAACGACATGGGCGTAAAGAAGATCCGTTTCGATAAGCATTGCGGTATCGGTATTAAGCCTGTATCAAAGGAAGGTACCCAAAGATTAGTTAAAGCTGCTATTGATTATGCTATTCAAAACGATCGTAAATCAGTTACCCTCGTTCATAAAGGCAACATCATGAAGTTCACCGAAGGTGCTTTCAAAGCTTGGGGCTATGAAGTTGCTAAAGAACAGTATAATGGCGAAATCATTGATAAAGGACCTTGGATGAAGATTAAGAATCCTAACAATGGTCATGAAATCATCATTAAGGACTGCATTGCCGATGCATTCCTACAACAGATCCTTCTCCGCCCTGCTGAATACGATGTTATTGCTACCTTAAACTTAAATGGCGACTATATGTCAGATGCTCTAGCAGCTCAAGTTGGCGGTATCGGTATTGCTCCAGGCGCTAACATTGGTAGCACCTGTGCTATCTTTGAAGCTACTCACGGCACAGCTCCTAAATATACTGGCCTTGACAAGGTTAACCCAGGCTCTATCATCCTTTCTGCTGAAATGATGCTCACCCATATGGGCTGGACAGAGGCTGCTAAACTTGTTGTTAATGGTATGGAAGGTGCTATTAAGGGCAAACGTGTAACCTATGACTTCGCACGTCTCATGGAAGGTGCTACTGAAATCAAGTGTTCAGAATTTGCTGATGAAATCATTAAGCATATGTAATACCACCAAGGTATTTGCTTAACTTTCATCAAAAACAATCAATAAAGGCAGGTAATTAAGTTATCTGCCTTTTTAGTGTCCTCTTTCTAGAAAACCAAGAGTTATAAAAAAAATAAACCTCGATTTATAAATCGAGGTTTAACTAAAACAGTGTATCTATATATAGCTTAGTCTATCACTTTGCTTTCTTTACAGATTTCTTATCTGTCTTTACTTCAACAGCTGCAACACTAGCCTTTTCAATCAACTCAGGCATTAATTTTATTCCTTGACGCTTTTTACGAGGAGTTTGAATATCATCATCCTCTTCTTCATCTTCATCATCATCGTCATCCTGTTCTAGCAACGATAAAGCTAAAGCAGCAGCTTTCTTACCTACTTCTTCAATAGGATAACGCACAGTGGTCAGACGTGGCTTTATATAGTTAGTTATTGGATTATCGTCATAACCAATAGCACTTACTTGGCCAGGAACATTGATATTGTTGTCAGCTAAAGCGGAAAGTGCACCAACAGCCATTGCATCGTTATAAGCAACATAAGCAGTAAAGCCAGCATCTCTCATCATTAAAGATTCAATTGCTTTATAACCGCCATTTTCATCAGGGAATGCACCACTGACTAGATTGGCATCAAAAGGGATACCTGCTTCTTCAAGTGCCTTTTTATAACCATTTAGACGATCCTGTTCATCAGCAAAACTAGCATCATCTGAACAAATGTAGGCAATCTTTCTATGACCTTGTTTTATTAAATAACGTACTGCTTCGGCCATTCCTGCACTGATATCAACCCAAACGGAATGATGCTCGAGAGAAGCAACTTCACGATTTGCAAATACCATTGGAATTCCAGATTGAGCAAACTCAACTAGCTCATCGTCTGATAATGCTTTTGAGTGAATAATCAACGCATCACAACGGCGTAACATGAGGGCTTCAATAGAATTCTTTTCACGATCGTGATCATGATTACCTGACATTACCATCACGTACTTATTTTCAGGCAGAATAACACTTTCAATACCACGCATCATTTGAGCAAAAAAAGGTCCGCCACATAGATCGCCAACAAGCACGCCAATACAGTTTGAGCGTTTATTAACAAGAGCTTGTGCAAAACTGTTTGGCATGAAGTTAAGTTGCTTCATAGCATCCCTAACAGCTTGTGCCTTCTCAGGATTTACATTAGCTGACTTATTAATTACCCGGGAAACTGTTGATATAGAGACATTAGCCAAACGGGAAACATCTTTTATTGTTGTCATATATCCATCACTCTTATCATGCCGGGAGTTACAGTCGTTCTCCAAAAATCAAGTAATTAAAAACACCTGACTTAGTTTCTTAAAAAACCTAAACAGACATTTATCCCCGTATAGTTTTATTTTATCATAATTTTAAAGTAGTTTTGATACAAACAAAACTAACACATATATGTGAAATTAATTCGCTTTATATCAATACGAAGCCTTCTTTTCTTCAGGAGTTAAAAGATACAATTTTTTATTTCCTAGAAGATGTTGGTACATTACATCATAAAGTAAAACTTTCTGAACATAATTACGTGTTTCATTAAAAGGGATAGATTCTATATATGTTGCAGCATCACGATAGCGACCGTCATCACTCTGCCATTTAATAGCTCTTCCCGGACCTGCGTTATATCCTGCTGCTACAAAAATACGGTTTTCAGAGAATTTATTTAAAAGATCTCTTAAATAAGCGCCACCCAATTGAACAATAGTTTCTGGGTTATAGAGATCATTTTTTCCTGAATATGGGATCCCATACTTACGGCTTACAATAGACGCAGTTTCAGGCATAAACTGCATCAATCCTCGAGCGCCTACTGGTGATGTCGCAAGCGGATTCATCATACTTTCTTGTCTAGTAATACCATACATGAAGTTAACCTTCACATTGTATTTTTGAGCATTCTTTGTATATAAATTTTTATATGGCATTGGGAAACGAATATTTAATGCATCCCAATCCTTTTTGTAAATAGATTCCCATAATGCTAGATCTGAAAAGCCTCGCAATGCTTCGGTAGCTGCAATGGTACGAGCATCATCAAGAGTGGTCTTATTCATAATCTCTTGCCATTCAGTTTTTATACCTTTGGTATCATTTAGAAAATTAAATTCCATATAGCGTACATACGCTGGGTATTTACTCAAAAGTTGCTTTTTCTTGGCTGAATTAGCTGGAATAGCTTTTACTTCATTTAAAGCATAAGGAAGGCCAACCTTATCAGCAGCAAGGAAACCATAGAAACTTCTTTCTTTTGCAAGGTTTCTAAATAACTCTCGTGCTTTAGCTTTATTACCACTTTCATCAAGAGCTCTAGCTTCCCAATATCTCATATTATCAGCCCTTTTCGCTTCAGGACTTAACTTATTCACAAAGCGAGTAATTTCCTTCCAATTCTGATCCCATATAGCTTTTTGAATTCTCTGTTGTAGCAAGGAATCGTCACCTACACGAGCAAGCAAATTATCTAAATAAGTGTCTGATATATTGCTTCTTGAATGCATAAGACTAAAAGCTAAGGCTTCTTCAATTATTGCCATGCTTCTGTTATCAGGTTTGTATTTACTTTTGAAATCACCTAATGATGCGACCGCACTATCCGCATCAGTTCTTGCATATCTAGCAAAAACTAAAGCTGCAGCAGATTTCTGACTTTCAGGAATATCATCATATTTTTGTGGTTTACCGTAGTACTTAGAGAGAAGTTTTAAAGTACTATCGTAACCTTGCCCTTTTAAAGCCGATGCCGCTGCTAAATAACGTTTTTTGCCATTCTTAGTCCAATAATTATGGCTTAATCTTTCCCAAGTCTCTGCTTTAGTAAAGGTTCCGCTACTTTCAAGAGTGCTTACGAAATCGCCACATTGTTTTGGAATAGGCTTTCCCTCACGATAGTTTTTTCTTAAATAATTTACACCTGTTTTACGGTCACCAGTCATGTAGCGAGCCTTAAACCATTTGCATTTAAGACCTGATGTTACTGGTTCTTCTGGGGCAACTGCTAAAACAGAGCGGTAATCTTCTGTCTTTGAAAAGTAATCAATGTAATAGGCTTTTAAGCGATTTCCTAAAATTTCATGCTTACCACTATTTATAAAGTTTTTAATAGCACCAAGATTGTCGTGATTATCACGTAGCATTAAAAATTCGAGATAAACTGCCAATGGGTACTTCTTTAAAGGACCATTGTAAAGACTTTGTACGGTAAGATAATCTTTTGCCTCATAAGCCTTAAGAGCATCTAAATAGATACTACGTTCCTTACTGTAATGCGAATAGTCATACTTAAGATCAGGAGTTACCTCTGCTGGTTTTACAACATTTTTTGCATTGATATTTGTAGTCATTACATCATCAGTTCCAGCACAGGCTGTCATAAAAAACATTAAAGAAACTGGCAAACCTATAATGAAAGCTCCAGACAAATTTCTGAAGATTTTGGAAACTTTGTGCATATTTTTTAATACCTTAAAAACGGCCTGCTAAATTTTGTTTAAGATTATTCGTAATCACTTTATAGCATGGCTACTTATATACTAATGGTTCTAAAAATTTAGGAATTTTTTCTCTTTATTAAAAACGAATTACCAAATTGTCCCGTTCTATCTAAAACGTTTATATGACATATATAAAATTTCTATTTGAGCTAAAAAAGAGATATTTTTGGGCGCTATTATACACTTGATCGCTATTCACAAAATAGAATTACAAATTTATAAGCATTAACTTTTAAAAACTTTGCTTTCAAAAAGTAACAAAGCGATAGGAACAACAAAGCCACTACGAATGTAGTGGCTTCTATTTAAACCAGCAAGACCATAAATGTCATACTAAGAACACAAATCTAAGTTCTCTAAAAAATCATACGATTTAAACTGGTTCTGAAGCTGAAATACCGTATTTTTTAATTTTTTCAACTAAAGTAGTTCTACGCATCTGAAGGATATCAGCAGCTCTTGCTACAACACCATCGGTTGCTTGAAGTGCTTGCTTAATCATGTCAACTTCAATTTGGCTTACCATATCCTTAAGATTAACCCCTTCAGGAGGCAATACTCTAGAAAATGGAGCAGCTAATGCATCATCATTTTCAGATTTTTCTGCATCATCAGAGGATTTGTTAGAATCAGCATCCGAACCTTCAGAATCATCACCAAAATCACTAGAAAAAAGATCAAAAAGTGCATCTTTTTCACTCTGTTCATCTCGAGAATCTGGAGTCACACCATATTGGTATTTCTTTGGGAGATCTTGTGCATCAACAATTTCATTAGGATGCATAATAATCATACGTTCTACGAGATTAGAAAGCTCTCGAACATTTCCTGACCATTGATGTTGCATCAGTGATTCCATAGCACGTTGTGTAAAACGAACACCAACTTTATGCTCTTCAGAATATCTTCTAATAAGTTCTTGAAGTAAGAGAGGGATATCGTCTGCACGTTCACGTAGTGGTGGAGTTTGAATTGGAAAAACATTAAGGCGATAGAATAAATCCTCACGAAATTTTCCTTCAGCAATCATTTGTTCTAGGTTGCGATGGGTAGCAGCAATTACTCTTACATTAGCCTTTATCTGTTTATTGCTACCTACTCTTTCATAGACCCTTTCTTGAAGAACACGAAGTAGTTTCACCTGCATTTGAAGTGGCATATCACCTATTTCATCTAAAAATATAGTGCCACCTTCAGCTAATTCAAAACGTCCTACACGACTTGTAATTGCCCCAGTAAAGGCACCCTTTTCATGTCCAAAAAGCTCACTTTCCAAAAGTTCACCAGGAATAGCGCCACAATTTATTGGTACAAAAGGTTTATCATGACGGTTACTTAAAGCGTGAACAGCTCTCGCAACAACCTCTTTTCCAGTTCCTGATTCGCCGAGAATGAGCACGCTTGCATCTGTTGGAGCAACTTGCTGTATGAGATGTCTAACTTCTTGGATAGCTGTTCCCTTACCCACCAGGAATTTCATTAAGCGTTGGGCATTATCACTTTTCTTAACATTTTTATGCATACTGTTGAAGGATTGACAGTATCTTAATAGCTGAAGAAAACCATCATAGGTACCGTCTTTTCCAAGAATGCCTATCATGTTAGGAAGCTGTGGTAGAGAACTTTCTTCATGTATTTGGGTAAAGATAAAAGGAATATTAGGATGCTTCTTAAGAAGACTCTCAGGGGTCTCTGTTCCGGTATCTCCTGCTATTACTAGAGTTATACCAGAAGCACTTTCTAAATAACTAAGGCAATCAAGAAGATCACCACTTTGCCATTCACAGCCTAAAAACTTAACTATTGTTTCTAGCTGTTTTCTACTTTCTAAATCTTTCTCTAGAATGAGAATATTTCCTTCAAAATCCATAGCTACTCCATCCAAGAAACGGATCTATCATATAGCTTTAAGGAGGAAAATAATACCTTCAATGTCATATTTTTGACATAGTGTCAAAAATAGTACATCTCATCCAAAAATTACTGAAAGTTTCTGAAAAATCATTATTGTTTAACGTTTCAAAAAGTTAACAATCAACATCTTCCATGGTTAAAGGGAGCTGCCAATTAATAGGAGTTTTCCCAAATTGTACAAGGTAATCATTACACATTCTAAAATGGTTACAGCCAAAGAACCCACGATAAGCACTTAATGGGCTAGGATGCACCGAAGTAAGAATAAGATGTCTTGAAGCATCCACGCTCCTACATTTACTACGAGCTGGCGTTCCCCAAAGCATAAATACCGTATGCTCGGTATATTGATTAATCATTTGAATGACATAATCTGTAAATATTTCCCAACCGTGCCCAAAATGACTTTTTGGCGCACCTTGATCAACGGTAAGAGTATTATTTAAAAGGAACACACCTTGTCTAGCCCAAGAGGTTAAACAACCATGATTAGGGATTGTAAAAGCATCACCATATTCAGCTTTTAATTCTTTACATATATTTTGAAGTGATGGTGGCACTTGTACTCCTGGTTTTACTGAAAAGCATAAGCCGTGAGCTTGTCCTGGTTCATGATAAGGATCCTGTCCAATGATAACGACTTTAACATTATTGAAATCGGTATATCTAAAAGCATTAAAAATATCATGCTCTGCGGGGTATACAGGCACCACCTTACGGCGTTCCTTCTGAAAAGTCATGGCATCAATAAAATACTGTTTGTTTTTTTCATTTCCAATAACATCGTGCCAAGTACGAACCATTTTCAAAACTCCTTTTAAATGCCAATGCTGTAATTCTATTCTTTTTGCCCAAATATTTATCGTATCAAACTATAAATCATAAAAAATTACTGAGCTCCCATCTATAAGGGGACTTCTATAAATTAAAAATTTTACAGAAAAAAGAAAGGGTTTCTTGTGTTAAACTTGTGTCACCACAACAAATTAACCAAAAAAACCTATGAAAG
>CAVGFV010000225.1:0-2530 GCA_963628765.1 Succinimonas sp. | reverse complement strand
TCCTTTTTCCATACCTTAGGAACTATCGTTTACACAAAATATTATACACTATCGCAAAACAAAGAAATTTTAATAACTGATGGTGAAAAAGGATCTTGGGCTTTTGATACAACATCATCATCCTATTTGCCCTCATTAAAAGTTAAGGTAATGGACACAGTAGGGGCAGGGGATTCTTTTGGTGCTGCGTATATGGTGTCAAGACTTCATGGTTATTCAAATAGACTTAGCCATGTAATTGCAAGAATGCATTCTGCAAAAGTTTGTATGGTATGAGGTGCTTGGTTGTCTAATGATATAAATTGGCAATTGATCCCTGATGATATATCAAAGATGGCTTCTGGAATAGTTCAAAATTAAAGCAGAAACCATCAATGTTTGTTCTTAAAGACTAGCCTTTGAGGTATTTGATAGCATCTTGTGCTGCCATACAACCAGTCCCAGCAGATGTTATGGCTTGTCTATAAATATGGTCTTGAACATCACCAGCAGCAAAAACACCTTCTACACTTGTTTGAGAAAGCGCCTTAGGATTACGATGGGTAACAATAATTCCGTTATCCATCTCAATTTGTCCTTCAAAAAGGTTTGTTACAGGCGTGTGCCCAATTGCCACAAAAACTCCAGAAACGTCGATTTTTTTGCTTTCCCCATTTTTTTGTTTTACGGTAATACCTGTAACACCACTGGTAATGTCGCCAAGGATTTCAGAAACTTGCGCATCTAAAATAGGGATAATTTTATTTTCAGCTATCTTTTCTTTTACGCGTGAAATTAATGTCTCTTCAGCGCGGAATTCTTGTCTTCTGTGAATGAGGTACACATGTTTTGCAATATCGCTAAGATAAAGAGCATCACTTAAAGCCGTATTTCCGCCACCGATAACAGCAGTTTCTTGATCTCTATAAAAGAAACCATCACAGGTTGCACAGGCACTAACACCACTACCTTTTAGTAGCTCTTCAGATTTTAGTCCGAGCCATTTAGGTGTTGCTCCTGTAGCAATTATTAATGAGTCACATTCATAACTTTCAGAATTACCTTTAAGAGCAAAAGGTTTTTTTGAGAGATCGCATTCTGTTATGGAATCAGAAATAAATTCTGTTCCCAGAGATTCGGCGTGTTTTATAAGCTTCTCCATAAGATCGAAGCCTGATATGGATTCTTCTCCAGGCCAGTTTTCTATTGCAGAGGTTTGGGTAAGTTGTCCACCTCTTAAAGGGCCAGAAATAATGATAGGTTTTAATCCTGCTCTTGCTAAGTAGATAGCAGCAGTACATCCCGCAGGTCCTGAACCTAGAATAATAATTTTGTTAGATTTCATATAATTTTCCTAAAATAATTTGAGGAAAGCTAGTAGTAGCAAGCTTCGAAACTTATTTGTGAGAGTATATCACCTTTAGATTATTTAATAATTTACTAAACCCATGAATTATATATGACATAGAAAGTGTGTTCAAAAGGAGAAAATTGATATTTTTTATCTTAAAGAGTTATTTTTAGAAGTACTATTGAGTTTTTTGAATAAGAAATCCCACCTTTTATCGCAACGATGAGTTTGCGGAAGATGGGATTCTAAGCTAGGAAATGGTCTCTAATGCTTTTTTACTTCTCTTCAAAAGTTTTCCATTGAGGAGCATGTTTTAGCATTACACCTTGGACTGTAACACACATTTCGTGGATGGTTACAAAACCGTCACCGTTTAAGTCAGCATTTTTTAAAGCATCAATGGCTTCTTTTTGGCTAGCATTACGTTGTTGAGCGTCTTTGTAGAATGCTTCATATTCCTTTTGGTTGAGTTTGAAATCATGATCAGCATCAAATGCACCTAACAAACCAAATGTTGGATTGAATTCAGGTCCGCCATGGTGTGGGCCATGATGAGGTCCCGGCATGCCGTGATGACGTTCTGTTTTATTACCTTGATCTCTTTTGTGCATACCGTCATGATGAGGCTTGTCATTAGAACGAGCTTCTTTTGGAGGTTCTGGTGCCTTTGGTGCAGGTATGACCTTAACTAGCTCGTCTAGGGTAACAAAGCCATTCTTGTCAGCATCTGCTGTAGCAAAGTCTTTTAGAAGAGCTTGATTTTCTTTGTTTTCATTGAGAAGAGTTTTTACCATCTCAGAAAGCTGATCTTTAGTTATAGCACCCTGATGATTAGCATCTTGTTTAGAAAAAGCATCAAGGAAAGCAGGATCAAAAAAGCTAGGGATAGGACCATCCATTGGGCCATGTGGTGGAGGGAAAGCTAGTGCGGCACCGGAAATGGCAATTAAGGTAATGCCTACAAGTAATGGAGTCTTTTTCATTTATATCCTCACTTTACAATGTTTGGTAAGAAAAGAAGTTTTATTATTAGTAGTAGTTATTGATAGGCATTGTAACTTAAAAGCTATTTATTTTTATGTTATATGTGTGGCTATTTGTGTTTAATTGTTTCAATTTTTTTTAATTGTAAATGGATATTCTACAAATTCTCTATCGTTTTTGTTTTGGTTCCTTAATCAGTTTTGACTTTTATCTTTA
>CAVGFV010000224.1:0-10730 GCA_963628765.1 Succinimonas sp. | reverse complement strand
ACATCTTATAATGGTTAATTTGTGTGTGTTTTAACATTGGGACATCGCAAAAAAAAGTTAATTTATAGAAGTCCCCTTCACTATATTTTTCTAAAATCAGCCCTACAAAAAATAGACAATTCTAATAAAAGAAACGATAATCCATGGTTTGATAATATCTTTAAAATTATCGTTTTTTATACAAGGAATTTTAAAATGTCAGTTACAGAAAAAGGTTTTTCTCTTATTAAAGAATTCAAAGATTTTGCAATGAAGGGCAATGTCCTTGATATGGCAATCGGTGTTGTAATCGGTACTGCTTTTGGAAAGATTGTTTCATCACTTGTTGCCGATATTATTATGCCAGTTATAGGTATGATCTGTGGTAATGTAGATTTCAAGTACCTTAGCATTACCTTACAAGAAAAGACCGAAAGCGCAGAAGCAATAGTTCTTAGCTATGGCGCATTTTTACAAACCATTTTTGACTTTTTACTCATTGCCATCGCTATTTTCTTATCAATGAAATTAATCAACAATTTAAAGCGTTCAATAATTAAAGAAGAAAAAACAGAAGAAGCTGCTGAACCAACCCCTGATGTTAAGCTTTTAACTGAAATCCGCGATCTCTTAAAAGAACAACAGAAGAAGGACTAAAACCGTTCTCGTCTTCTAAAAAACAGCCACAAAATAAAATATTGTGACTGTTTTTTAATATCATTTTAATGATTTTTTAGTAACACTTTTTTCATACGGAGAAGCCTCATGATCCTAAATAAAGAGCAACAAGAAGCTGTTCAATATATCGGTGGACCATGTCTTGTTATTGCAGGTGCAGGCTCTGGAAAAACCCGTGTTATCACTCAAAAAATTGCTCATTTGATTTCCAACTGTAGCTATTCTGCTCGTAATATTTGTGCTGTTACATTCACAAATAAGGCCGCTCGCGAAATGAAAGAGCGTGTCTCACAAATGCTAACCCAAGATGAGATACAAGGAATTAAGGTATCTACATTCCATTCACTTGGCTTAGATATTATTAGACACGAAGCAAAAGCTGCTGGTATCTCCACGAATTTTTCACTTTTTGATGAATACGATACATTAAGTGTAATGAAGGAGATTATTGAAAAAGCGCAACCCGATCTCACAAAGGAAGAACTAAGAGAACGTGCAAGCTATTGGATCAATACTATTTCACGTTATAAAAATGAACTGGCATCACCCGAAGACGTTTTGGCTTTACGCGATCCTGAAAGCCAAATTGCTGGGCTCATCTACGATGAATATGAGAGAACCATGCATTCTTGTAATGCTTTAGATTTCGATGATCTCATTTATCGCACGGTAAAACTTTTTCGTGAAAACGAATCTGTATTAAGACGTTGGCGTTCAAAAATAAGATACCTACTAGTAGATGAATATCAAGATACTAATGAAAGCCAATACGAATTAATTAAATTGTTAGTATCCGAACATCAGCACTTCACTGTTGTAGGTGATGACGATCAGTCTATCTATTCTTGGCGCGGGGCAGCCCCACAAAACATTCCGCAGTTAAGCAAAGATTTCCCAAACCTTAAGGTAATCATGCTTCAAGAAAATTATCGTTCCTGCGGACGAATTTTAAAATGTGCTAATGCATTAATTGCAAATAATCCTCATGAATATATTAAAAAGCTGCATTCTGGACTCGAATTTGGTAAGCCTATTAAGGTAATCGAAATACCTAAAGCTGAGCAAGAAGGGAAAAAACTTGTAACAGAGCTTTTAGCTCACCACTACCGTACCAGATCCTCTTTTAATGATTATGTAGTCCTTTATCGAAGTAACTATCAATCACGAGAAATCCAAAAAGCCTTTACTGAAAGTAATATACCCTTCCGTGTAATTGGAGGAACTAGCTTTTTTGCACAATCAGAAATCAAAGACTTCATGTGCTATCTCAGAGTTCTCGTAAACGATGATGATAATCGTGCTTTTTTAAGAGTCATTAACGTACCAAGACGTGAAATTGGACCTGTAGCACTCGAACACTTAAACGCATTTGCGGAAAAAGCTAACCTAACTTTATTAGAATGTTGTTCTGAAATGAGCATTTCAGGAAGTCTTCCTCCTAGAGAGGCTCATAAGTTTTTTGCCTTTGGTGATTTAATTCGTGATCTTAGAAAGCAACTTTCAGGACCTCATGCACATGAAACCTTAAGGAATCTCACTTCTCTTCTAGGATATGAAGATTGGTTAAGGATAGATTCAGGAAGTGAAAAAAGTGCTGAAATTCGTATCGATAACGTAAGAACTCTTATTGATTGGGTAGAACGTTCAATGACTGGAAACCCTCAAGAATTTGAAGAACCTTTGTCATTTGATGAAGCTGTAAATAAAATGGCTCTTCGCGAACTATTGGATCGTGAGGAACAGGACTTCAATCTTGATGAAGTCCAACTAATGACCTTACACTCCTCAAAAGGTCTCGAATTCCCTTACGTTTACATGATTGGGATGGAAGAAGGTATTCTTCCGCATCGTACTTCCATTGAAGCAAATGACATCGAAGAAGAACGCCGTTTAGCTTATGTAGGCATGACTAGAGCTCGTTACGAACTTACCTTTATGCTTTGTAACGAAAGAAAAGGACGTGATCATAAAGAACCCCTACATCCTGAACCTAGCCGTTTCCTAAAAGAGCTCCCAAAGGAAGATCTTGATTGGAAGAAAAAGAATGAACCTAGCATGACTGAAAGCGAAAAAAATGATATGGTGACTCGTTTCCTTGCTCAAGCTCGTGCCCGCATGAATTCTTAAAAACGCATAGACAAGAAAAATTAAGTTTTATTAAACATGCTTGAGGATGTTGTAAAACAAGTGGCATGTTTAGAAATTTTCTGTAATGAAATTAAAAAACTTGACATACTTTGTAAAAAACTTTTGGTTATTTTACTTGTCTTAACTAATGATAGGCTCTTATGTAAGCCCTGTCTGATATAATGACTAGCAAGTAGATATTGTTCCTGATGTTTCAGTAAGAGAGATGCATGAGCGCATTAGTAGAAATAAAAAATGTCAGCTTTTCATATGGCGCTAGGAAAATTTATGATGATGTTTCCTTAACCATTGAAAAAGGCAAGATAACGGCTTTCTTAGGCCCAAGCGGCACAGGAAAAACCACTATGCTACGTCTTATTGGTGGTCAGTTAACACCAGATTCTGGCGAAATTTTATTTGATGGCATTAATGTTCACAAATTAGGAAGAAAAGACCTCTATGACCTTAGAAAGCGTATGAGTATGCTTTTCCAGAGTGGTGCTTTATTTACAGATCTCAATGTTTTTGAAAACGTAGCTTTCCCTATCAGAGAGCATACTAGACTTCCAGAAGAAATCATCAAGGCTATGGTGATGATGAAACTCGAGGCTGTAGGACTTAGAGGCGCATCTTCTTTAATGCCACAAGAACTTTCAGGCGGTATGGCAAGACGTGCGGCATTAGCACGAGCTATTGCTCTCGATCCTGAGCTTATGATGTACGATGAACCTTTTGTAGGGCAGGATCCTATTACAATGGCTGTTCTTGTACGCTTAATAAAAAGAATGAATGAAAGTTTAGGTTTAACCTCTGTTGTGGTAACTCACGATCTTCCTGAAATCATGGGTATCGCTGATTATCTCTATATATTTTCATCAGGCCATGTAATTGGTAGCGGTACACCAGAGGAACTTAAAAAAAGTACAGATCCCCGTATCAAACAGTTTATCAACGGCGAGTATGATGGACCTGTTCCTTTTAATTATCCAACAGATCAATCTTATATCGAGGCACTATAATGGCGAATTTCATATCCCGTATGGGGCACTTTGGTGTCAGAAAATTAAACGCCCTAGGTCGTGCCACGATAATGCTTTTTTATTCACTAGTTGGCAAACCTGAATTCCGTAAAAATTTTCCACAGGTAATAACCCAGCTTTATGTTGTCGGCGTGCAATCAGTAAGTATTATTGTAGTTTCTGGACTTTTTATCGGAATGGTACTAGGTCTTCAAGGATTTAATGTTCTTGTACAATTTATGGCTGAAGGAGCATTAGGACAACTCGTGGCCTTTTCAATTATCCGTGAACTAGGCCCTGTGGTTGCAGCCCTTCTGTTTGCTGGTCGTGCAGGATCTGCATTAACTGCGGAGATCGGCCTAAAAAAAGCCA
This sequence comes from Succinimonas sp., assembly GCA_963628765.1. GTDB lineage: Bacteria > Pseudomonadota > Gammaproteobacteria > Enterobacterales > Succinivibrionaceae > Succinimonas. Next base: position 6,555 of record CAVGFV010000224.1, on the reverse strand, counting down.
CTGAACAATTAACATCAATGGAAATGATGGCTGTAGATCCGCTTCGCCGTGTAATTGCACCACGTTTTTGGGCAGGAGTAATTTCACTTCCGCTTCTTACACTGTTGTTTACTCTTGTAGGTGTTTATGGTGGCAAGCTCGTAGGTGTTGATTGGCTTGGCGTAGACGATGGCATTTTCTGGGGTAGCATGCAAGGTAGCGTACAATTCTGGGACGATATTGGCATGTGTATTATTAAGAGTTTCGTATTTGCTATTGTGGTAACTTGGATCGCCCTATTTAATGGTTATGATTTGGTTCCAACATCTGCAGGTATTAGTAAAGCCACAACTAATACAGTTGTACAATCATCTCTTGCAATTCTTGGTTTGGACTTCGTGCTGACCGCACTAATGTTCTAAGGTAATACAAATGGTAAAATTTAATAAACTTGAATTCATAGTCGGTCTATTTATGCTAGTCAGCATAGCTGCTGGTGTTGTTCTAGCACTAAAGGTAGCTGGTCTTTCATTTGATTACAGCTCTGATGTATATAAAGTTCATGGCTACTTCGATAATATAGGTTCTCTCAAAGTTAGAGCTCCTGTAAAAATTGGCGGTGTAGTTATCGGACGAGTATCTAACATTTACGTTGATAAGAAAAAGCTCGTTCCAGTTGTAGAAATGGAAATTGAAAAACAATACGACCAATTATCAAGCGAAAGCAAAGTAGCAATCCTTACATCTGGACTCATTGGCGAACAGTACATTGGTCTTACACCAGGCTTTTATGATGAAGAGATGGGTTCAACCTATCTTAAAGATGGTGATCGTATTGCGGATACAGGCTCTGCCATCGTTCTTGAAGATCTTATCGGAAAATTCTTATACAGTGTAAAAGGAGATGACGATAAGAAGGATAGCGATAAGAAAGAAGAACCAGCTTTATAAGCAACACTTAAAAATTTAAATAATATTAAAAATTGATATTTAACTAATATCAAATGGAACACAAAAGGAAAGAAACATGAAGAATTATGTCGTTAAAAGCTTATCAGTACTTGGTTTTGCTGTTTGCATGTCAATTGCAGCTCCATTAGCCTCAAACGCTGTCTATGCTGCTGATGTTTCTACACAGGTCGATACAACTGACCCTTACAAAATGATGAATTTTCTTGCTGACAATACCTTCAAGAAATTAAAGGCAAATAAAGGCAATATGACCACAGAGGTTGCACGCCAAATTATTAGAGATGAACTTTTACCTTATATTGATAACAAGTACTCATCATTTAAGGTTATGGGCACCAATCTAAAAAATACTACTCCTGAACAGCGTGAAAACTTTACTAAAGCTTTCACAGACTACATTGTTGCTACCTATGCTGATGCTCTTAAGAAATATACAAATCAGACCATCAAAGTACAAGATCCTGAACCAATTAACGATAAATTTACTTCTGTAAAAGTTACTATTTCAGCACCTGATGCTCCAGATGTTGCCGTAATTTTTAAGATGAGATTAAACTCCAAAACCAATCAGTGGAAAGCTTACGACATGGTGGCAGAAGGTATTTCTCTTTTAAGTGCAAAGCAGTCTGAACTTAGTGGCATGATTCGTGATAAAGGCATTGATGAAGTATCAAAAATGCTTGAAAAACACGTTGCTGAAACAGCAAAGTAAGGAATCAGTATGAAATCTCTTTCTGGCACCCTTGATGCTAAGTTAGTAGAAAAACTTTGGGATAATCGTGAAGATTATTTTAAAGAAAACGAAGTTGATCTTAGTGGCATATCAAGGCTTGATTCAGCTGGAATGGCTTTCCTAGTTTTGTGGGCAAAGGCAACTCCTGAAAAGAAACTAAAGATTCACAATCCTCCTAAGGATGCTGAAAATCTTTTAAAGCTGTTTCACGTTGCACCTTTATTCATATTTTGATACCTACATACTAGTAATTTAGTAGATATAAATAAGGCGTGCTTTTCAGCACGCCTTATTCTGTATAGCAGTTGGCTGTTTATTAGCTTCTCTAACGCTCTTACAAATATTCTTTCAAAAACATACCCGTATAGGAACCAGTCTTTTTCGCTGTTTTTACAATTTGCTCTGGTGTTCCTTGAGCAATAATACGACCACCACCAGCACCACCTTCTGGTCCAAGATCGATAATCCAATCGGCGCTCTTAATGATATCCATATTGTGCTCAATAACAACTATGGTATTTCCTTGATCTCTTAATCTAAAAAGCACCTTAAGGAGCATATTAACATCATCAAAGTGTAGACCTGTGGTTGGCTCGTCTAAAATATACAATGTTTTGCCCGTAGAAGTACGTGATAACTCCTTAGCGAGTTTTATACGTTGCGCTTCACCACCTGAGAAGGTAGTAGCAGATTGTCCTAGAGTGATATAAGAAAGTCCTACATCGCATAGAGTTTGTAATTTCTTTTTAAGTGTTGGTATCGCATAAAAGAATTCCAAAGCTTCTTCTGCTGTCATATTCAACACGTCATTGATATTCTTTCCTTTATACTCAATATCAAGAGTTTCTTGGTTATAACGTCTACCACCACATTCTTCACATTGCACATAAACATCAGGAAGAAAGTTCATTTCGACCTTTATAACACCTGCACCCTGACAGGCCTCACAACGACCACCTTTAACGTTAAAGGAGAATCTACCTTGCCCGTATCCTCTAGCTCTTGCTTCTCTAGTTTCTGAAAACAAAGCTCTAATTGGGGTAAATAGATCAATATATGTTGCTGGGTTTGAACGTGGTGTGCGCCCTATTGGAGTTTGATCGATATTTATAACCTTATCAAAAAGCTCAAGTCCGCTTATCTTTTCAAACGGAGCCGGGTGCACCAGCATCGCACGATTCAATTCTCTCTCTGCTGCTAAGTAAAGGGTATCATTGATAAGTGTTGACTTACCTGAGCCTGACACACCCGTAACACAAGTAAAAACACCGCAAGGGATCTTTAAGGTTACATCTTGAAGGTTATTGCCAGAAGCTCCTTCAAGCACTAAAAAGTTTTTCCCCACCTGCGCTCTTTCAGGTATAGGAATAATCTTTTTTCTAGATAAATACTGTCCTGTAAGAGAATCCGGGTTAGCCATAATTTCAGAAACGCTTCCTGATGCTACTATATTGCCACCATGCACACCTGCACCAGACCCCACGTCTACTATGTAATCTGCTTTTCTAATGGTCTTTTCGTCATGTTCAACCACAATTACAGTGTTTCCGAGATCTCTCAAATGAAACAGCGAATCTAAAAGTCTTGCATTATCTCTTTCATGTAAACCAATACTAGGTTCATCGAGAACATACATGACGCCTGTAAGCCCTGATCCAATCTGACTAGCCAAACGGATACGTTGGCTTTCTCCACCTGAAAGGGTTTCACTTGAGCGATTTAATGTAAGATAATCAAGACCTACATTAACAAGGAACTCTAGTCTCGTCTTGATTTCCTTAAGAATACGAGCGGCTATTTTAAGATCTTGCGATGACATACTAATGCTACTAAAGAACTCTAAATTCTCTTTAATAGTTTGATTTCCTAACTGAGGTAAAGAGTACTCTTGTCCTTTGGCATCTCTGATAAATACATATCTATAGCCATGCTTTAATCTTGCACCATTGCATTCAGGGCAGGTATTAACAGTTAAATATTTAGAAAGCTCTTCTTTTTGACGATCACTTGCTTCTCGATATTTACGAGTAAAATTAGGAATAATTCCTTCAAAAGGCACTGCTTTGTTGTAATTCCATTCACCAAATTCAAGATCAACTTTTATCTTTTCGGATCCCGTACCATGAAAAATTTTATGCACTATATTTTTAGGTAAATCTTTTAGAGGTGTATCTAGGCTAAATTCATATTTTTTGGCTAGAGCTTCTAAAAATGCAAAATTGTAGCTGGATGTCGGTGACCAAAATTTAATTGCTCCATCTCGTAATGAAAGGGACTTATCCACAATAAAACTTTCAGGAACGAAAACTTCTTGTACACCAAGCCCCGCACAAAGTGGGCAAGCTCCATTAGGATTGTTAAAAGAAAAATTTCTTGGCTCTAATTCTGGTAAGGTATAGTTACATTCAGGGCAAGCATATTTAGAAGAAAATTCTAACTTCTTAAAAGAATCATCCATTGATGCGAGGCTTGCATGTCCATCTGCCAGTTTCAAACAGATTTCCAAAGCATCTGCAACACGTCTTCTTGTCTCATCATCATGTCTAACTTTAAAACGGTCTACTACCACATCAATACTATGCTTTTCATGAAGAGCTAAATCTGGAGGATCTGACAAAGAACAATTTTCTCCATCAATTCTTGCTCTCACATAACCTTGACGGGAGAGATCTTCTAATAATTGGCGATATTCTCCTTTACGATCTCTTACAACAGGTGCTAACAGCATAACCTTGGATTCTTCAGAAATTTCCATAACCGCATCGGTCATCTGTCTTATTGTTTGAGCTTTTAAAATCGTGCCATGTTCTGGGCAACGAGCAATACCAACTCGAGCATAAAGAAGTCTTAAATAATCGTAAATTTCAGTTACAGTTCCCACTGTAGATCTAGGGTTGTGAGATGCTGCTTTTTGTTCAATAGAAATTGCTGGAGACAATCCTGAAATATAGTCCACATCAGGCTTATCCATAAGCTGTAAAAATTGTCTAGCATAAGCAGAAAGTGATTCTACATATTTTCTTTGCCCTTCTGCATATAAGGTATCAAAGGCAAGAGAGGATTTTCCCGAACCAGAAAGCCCTGTTATCACGCAAAAGCTATCCTTAGGAATGCGCACATTGATGTTCTTTAGATTATGGGTACGAGCACCAGATACTACAATTTCTTTTGTCATTATGATTCACCTCATCCACACATTATGCCATTTATACTCTTAAAAACGGGAGTTTTAGAAATAATATTTTCCTAGGTGGCATTACCCTCTTAAAAAAACTTTTTTTGTTACACAATGCGCGCTTCTCTGAAATAAAGTTGTTTCTAAATAGAATCAACACGAAAAAAAAAAATCGTCGTTTTAGGCAAAAAATAGGATTTATCCATCTCTTTTCTAACCCTTGCAATTATAGTGATGGTAGAATATGAGTTCTTTATCAAAAAGCTTGCGTGAAGTGATAAGCAATAAAGGTTACATCTTTCATAACGTATAAAACAGGACACACAATGACTGCAACTTTTGTAAACGATTTTTCTTCATTTAATTCCATGATGAATTTTCTTGAAAAAGCTGAGGTCATTGCTTTCGATACAGAATTCTTTCGTGAAGTTACCTTCTACCCTAAAATAGGTCTTTTGCAATTAGCAGCTAATGGAGAAATTTTTCTTGTAGATCCTTTTGGGGATTTTCACTTCCACGAACTAATAAAATTTATGGTTATGACTGATGCTACAGTTATATGTCATGCCTGTGCAGAAGATTTAGAGATAGTCGCTGAAATAGCACGCCGTGAAAACTACCATAGACTTTTACCCAAAAAGATTTTTGATACTCAAGTGGCAGCAGCCTTTCTAGGAGAAAAAAAACTTTTAGGTCTTTCTTTCCTCACTGAAAAATTTCTAGGAGTAAAACTTGCCAAAACTGAAACCCGTACAGATTGGCTTAAGCGTCCTTTAACTCCGGAACAGATGGAATACGCTGCATACGATGTTGCTTATCTTGAAAAATTAAGACAATATTTTTTAATTAAATTCCGCGACCTTCCTGACAATCATCGTTGGTTCCTTATGGAAATGGAGGAGTTATCAGCATCTGAAGATGAAACCGTAGCTCCTGAAGAACTTTATCTCAGTATCCCTAAGACTGGGCGGTTCAAGGCGTCAGAATTAAGAATATTGCAAGCCATTACCATGCTTCGTGAAAAGATTTGCCGTGAAACAGATACGCCACCATCATTTTTTATTAGAAATAATGTATTGGTTGATCTTATTCAAACCTCCAAAATTCTTGATGCTAGAACCTATCTTAAGAATGGCGTACATTACACAACCGTAGAGAAATACGGCACTTTAATTCAAACTACAGCACGTGCAGCGTCAGCTAAAAAAGATTTAGAACTTAATCCAACCTATGATGCTGTTAAATATTTCCAATCAGCAGTTAAAAAACGCGATGAACTAAAGAAACACATAACCAAAATTGCCGCGCAAACAAAGATTTCTGAAAACTATATAGGAAGTAGAAAAATGATAGAACATTTTTTCTACGACCCAATCTATGCTCCTAATAAAACCCCAATTTTAACAACAGGTTGGCGTAAAGAGTGTCTTGGTGATTTAAATAAATTTGTGGCCAATTAAATACTTAAAGATTTTAAACATGTAACACTGGCAAATATGTTGTCTTGCTCTTTAAGAAATATTCCTAGGGTAAGTAGCAAGTGCTTTTAAACTTTAATGCTACGGAGAAAAGGGTTAAAATTAGCTCAAGGAAGAGTGGTGAATCAAAAAATAGATCAACTTATTATGGTTTTTGTATATAACCTATCTTTCGAATCACTTAGCTGTTTTATGGTGAGAACAGCTATTTTTCTTGA
>CAVGFV010000223.1:0-3326 GCA_963628765.1 Succinimonas sp. | reverse complement strand
AATGGTCAATTAAAGTATCGTTTTTATTGTCAACGTCTAAATACGTACTACAACTAGATCAGCAAAATTCGGGTAATATCAAATAAGCCTAACATTTGCGTTTTGTGATCTTTGAAAGTATATTGGTGCAAATACAGCTTTTTAAAATTCACATTTGTATAGCGTACATGGATGTCTCTTTCTTGAGAGCAAAAGATCTTTTTACGTTGTACAAACTCTTTTCTAAAAAGAAAAGAATCATTCGTTAAAGGAAATATAAATGCCTAGATTTTTTCGGAGGATGTTTTATTATCCGCTTCTAGCACTTTTCTCACGCCAGTTTTATGTTTCTGTAGTATGTAGATTTACAGGAGCAAGCATAAAGTACCTTCTTGAACTATGTTTGCTTGCAAGTATTGTGTCATCAATAGCTGTCTATATTACAGTTAAGAATTATATTAACAATGACCTTGTAAGGATTGTAGAACAGATCCCTTCGTTTCGCATCAATAGTGAAGGCGAATTTGTCTTTTTAGAACAAGAGGCAAATTCAAAAATACAATTCAAAACTGATAAAGAAGGTAGGAAGTATGTTTCTGTTACTAGCCCAGCTGGAAGGCCGATGATACTTTTTAATCCAGATGGTGCCAGTTTAGAACTACAAGATATTCCAAGCAATGATCCTAAAAATCGTGGTGAAGTATTTTTTCATGTTTCTTTTAATAAAAGCTCTATAACCATAAATAATGGTTTATATTCACAAACTAATAGTTATAAAGAGATGGGCTTTACTAGCGATATGCCAATAACAGGGCAGGGGATTGTTGATTCAATAAAAAACATAGTGCCTTCAGTAATGCCTCCAATTTTATTTATATCTTTATTTATAGTGATTTTATTGAAACAGTGTTTTGCGATCCTAATAACTTTTGTATTTAGTTTTGGAATCTTTATTATCAATAGGGTTCGCATGAATTCCTTAGCGCTTTTTAGAATAAATGTTTATGCTAATACAGCACCTTTGGTTATTTTTGTGGTGTCTCTGTTTTTCATTGATAATCCTGCGTTATTTTCTGCATTGAATAATGTGTTAGTATCTTTTATCCCTTTAATTTACGTTTATTTTGCAGCTAAGGATTTGCGTAATTTCGCTATTGAAGCAGTTTCTGAAACAAACGATGGTGAAGATAATCAAAATGAAAATAAAGTGGATCAAAGCAATAATAAAAGCGATGATACCTTTATTCCTTAATGATAATTTGTTTTCAAAATAACATTATAGAAATACAAAACGCTCACTTTAATGAGCGTTTTGTTTATTAGTTTTGTAGCTAGGATACTATCTAAGATTAATCGTTATCTTGCATGAGGTTAGATCTAAATTCATTAGACTTTTCAATCATGCACTGTACGTTGTTATTACAGGTAGACAGGTTTTCAGTAAGTTTGTTCTGATTTTCTGTTACTTCCTTAATATTGCTATCTGCTTTTAGTAGCTGTTCAGACTGTGTATTTGCAGTTTCTGAAATATTTGCCGCCATGCCACAAACTTGAGCAACCTTGTCAAAGATAGTGTTTATAAAATCAGCAGCCTTTAAGGTGTTCGCAATTGATTCATCGCAGTCAGTGTTACTTTGGATAACAAGCTTGGTGGTATCCTTTGTTGTTGCTAACAAGGTATCAAGAGTTGTATTAATCTCATCAGTAGCTTCTCTAGTCTTAACTGCAAGATTGCGCACTTCGTCAGCAACTACGGCAAAGCCACGTCCATGTTCACCGGCTCTTGCTGATTCGATTGCTGCATTCAAAGCGAGTAAATTAGTTTGGTCGGCAATGGTTTTGATGGTTTCAGAAAGAGTTGCAATGCTATTTGCAAAGCTAGAAACTGTTGTGATTGATTTATTAGTTTGCTGTAAAACTTCACCTAAAGACTTGATGGAATTTCTGGCATTGTTAACAAGTTCCAAGCCTTCTTTAGTTGATGCAGAGACATCCTCAAGAGTGGTAACTGTTGTTTCGGTGCTAGATATGATGTTTCTTGTGGAATCTGCAATTGAATTCATAAGATCGATCATTGAATGAACTGAATTCTTTTGTCCTTCAATACTATCTTCTAGCATTTGGTTGTTTTCAGTTATAACCTTTGTGTTTTCATTCATGTGATTGGTAATTTCATCAATGTTGAGACTATGCTGTTTCATAAAGGTATTGAAGTCTTCAGCAAGATCTTGAATCTCATCATTGGTATGTACATTAAGGCGAGCATTGAGGTTCGCTTGTCCAGATGCAAGTTCTTTAAGAGTCTTGGCAACTGTCTTAACAGGTTCAGAAACACTTTCAGAAATGTATTTCTTAACAAAGAGACAACTAACGATAGCGAGAGCAAGCATTATTACAACTTCTAAGAAGATACTGTAATAAACAGGTGCGTAAAGAGAAGATTTTTTAAGGAAAACAATTAAATGCCATTTTCCCTGGTTTAATGGTACAGATACGGCAAGGTGGGTTCCGATTTCATCAAGATCTACACTGCTAAATGAATCCACAGAATTTTTATTGATTTCATTTACACTGTCCGCTGTAAGACTAGGATCAATAGTGGAAATAGGCTTGTCAGACATTGAAGGTTCAGGACCAGCCAAAATATTTTGGTTGTCACCATAGGTTAAAACAGCAAACCCATTGGTAGGTAGTTTAAAGTCTGCAATTGTTTGAGAAACGGAAGAGGTCATAATATCACCAGCAACTACGCCATTGCCTGCAGCTTTGGATATAGTGATAACCATATTGCCAGTATCATGGTCTACATATGGTTCAGAAATGTAAACATCGTTCGGATTTTTTAAGGCTTCTTTATACCAATCTTTTATACGTGGGTCGTAACCTTCTTTTTTATAATCCTCTACCGATTCTGCAATAGAGTAGGTATTACCTTCACTATCGCCATAGTAAGCATCTATAAAACCAGTTAGCGTGGTTATGACACCTGCGTTTGGGCTAGATTTAATTTCAAAAGGTGTTTTGCTATTGTTGAAAAGTTGAGCGTATCCAGTAACTAATCTAGATTCTCTATTGATCCAAGTTTCAATGAAAGCAGCGTTACTCTTAACTTCCGCTTGAATCGATAAAAAGCTTTCATTATTAATGATTCTGTTGGACATAAAAATAAGAGCAGTGACGGCTGTGATAATAAGTATGCCCATAGGTATAAATAAAGCTTTTGTTAATCTTCCGTTAAGAGTTTTTTTCATAATCACTCCATCATTCGTATCAAACGATGTGGTAAGTTATCTTTAAAGGGGACTTCTATAAATTAAAAATTTTACAGAAAAAAGAAAGGGTTTCTT
>CAVGFV010000222.1:0-4002 GCA_963628765.1 Succinimonas sp. | reverse complement strand
CTTTCATAGGTTTTTTTGGTTAATTTGTTGTGGTGACACAAGTTTAACACAAGAAACCCTTTCTTTTTTCTGTAAAATTTTTAATTTATAGAAGTCCCCTTAAATATTACAAAATCATATTTTCAAAAATATGTTATCTATAAATTAGATGTATCTCTAATAACCTTTTTGTTAAAAATTTGCATAAAAAAACTCCTAAGCAAAAACTACTTAGGAGAGTTTATAACGAGCTTTTAATTTGAGTTTAGTTTAAGGAATGCTCTTATTTACTAAGCTTAATTACAAAACTCGGGCCTTTGCTTTCTATATTATTCAGATCTTTTTTTTACTACTGCAACAAGAAGCACTAGCACAACTACTGCAACCACAGCCACAGGAAGATCCTTTCTTAATCATTCTTCTTATTGCGAGTGCAACAAGGACTACAAGGAATAAAACTATCAATATATTCAACATCATAATATCCTCACTTACACGCAAAGGAGCGCAATTCTATATACGATTAGAGCTACTACCCAAGCGACTGAGCACTGGAAAACAATAGTAGCGAGCATCCACTTGATACCACATTCTCTTCTAATTGAAGCAACTGCAGCAAGGCAAGGTGTATACAATAAGCAGAACACTAAGAGAGAAATACATGATGTAGTAGACAATTGTTGCATCAACAAATCTTGGCTTTCACCATAAAGAATGCTAATGGTTGAAATTACGCTTTCCTTTGCAAGGAATCCTGAGAACAAAGCAGTAATCGCGCGCCAATTGCCTAATCCGATAGGTTCGAAAATACATACAAAGTAACTAGAAATCTTCGCTACGATACAGTCTTCGGTATTCTCAACAAGGTTGAAAGCGAAATCGAAATTCTGAAGTGCCCACACTAAAATTGTACCTACAAAGATAATGGTGAAGGCCCTTTCAACGAAGTCCATAGCCTTGTCATACATAAGATGTAAAACGTTTTTAAGGCCAGGGAAACGATATGGAGGAAGCTCCATTACAAATGGAACTGCTTCGCCCTTGAAGATCTTTAGACGTGAAACCAAAGCAGTAATAACACCGCAGAAAATGCCACCGAAATAGAGAGAGGCCATTACAAGTGCACCATGTTCAGGGAAGAACGCTTCTGAGAAAAATGCATAAACAGGTACCTTAGCTGTACAACTCATAAATGGTATTAGCATTATAGTCATACGACGGTCTCTATCTGATGGGAGGGTTCTGGTAGACATTACTGCTGGCACTGAACACCCAAAACCAATAAGGAGAGGCACAATACTACGTCCAGAGAGACCAATCTTACGTAAAAGACGATCCATAACGAACGCAATTCTTGCAACATAGCCACTGTCTTCTAAGGCAGAAAGAAATAAGAAGAGTACTACAATGATTGGAATGAAGCTTAAAACGCTACCAACACCGTCTATAACACCGTTTGATATTAGTGACTGGAGGGTTTCATTGACACCATGTTCTGCCATTTCGGCATCAACAAACTCTTTAAAGGAATCAATCCATTCCGCCAAAAGATCCTGTAAATAAGCACCAATTACTTCAAAGGTGAGCCAGAAAATCACCAACATTATGATAATGAATAAAGGAAGAGCGGTATATTTTCCGGCCAAGACATAGTCAATCTTACTTGTTAAATCTTTTTTATCTTTGGAAACTGGCTTAGTAAGGGTTTCTTTACATAGACGACCTAAAAATGTAAAGCGCATGTCAGCCATGGCTACTGCTCTATCAAGGCCACGTTCTTCTTCCATTTGCACAACAAGGTGCTCAATGGTTTCCTTTTCGTTTTCGGATAATTTAAGGGCTTCTAAAACTAATTTATCGCCTTCAATGAGCTTGCAAGCTGCAAAACGTACTGGGATGTCGTTATTTTCAGCATGATCTTCAATAAGATGCATAATACTGTGGATACAACGGTGTACTGCACCTTTGTTTTCTGTCTTACCACAGAAATCAGTACGGCCTGGCTTTTCTTTAAATTTTGCAATATGAATAGCGTGATCAACAAGTTCATGGACACCGTGATTCTTTAGGGCTGAAATTGGCACTACTGGAATCTGAAGAATCTTTTCCAAATCATTGATCTTTATTGAAATACCATCTTTTTCTAGCTCATCCATCATATTTAGAGCAAGAACTACAGGAACATTCAATTCCATAAGTTGCATTGTCAAATACAAGTTACGCTCTAAATTTGATGCATCAACTATGTTTATGATGGCATCTGGCTTTTCACGCATAATAAATTCACGAGAAAGCACTTCTTCGCTACTGTATGGTGAAAGTGAATAGATACCTGGTAAATCTGTTACTGTAACTCCTGGATGTCCTTTTATCACACCAGTTTTCTTTTCTACTGTAACGCCAGGGAAATTACCTACGTGCTGATTTGCACCAGTTAATTGGTTAAAAAGAGTAGTCTTACCAGAATTTTGGTTACCAACAAGGGCTAAGGATATTGGAGAATCTTTTACCTCATAGTGTTCAGCAGAATAATCATGCTGTTCACCGATACCAGGGTGTTCAGATTCTGAATCAAAGAGCCAATTGTCATCTTGCTCTTCTTTGGATTTATCAGCTTTTTGAGATTCTGAGACTGGAGTAATTTCGATTAAAGCAGCATCAGCCAATCTCAATGTTAAGTGATAACCATGAATAATATATTCTACAGGGTCACCCATAGGAGCAAAACGTTCTAAGGTAATATCAGCTCCTGGGATCACCCCCATATCAAGAAAATGCTGTCTTAGAGCACCTTCTCCTCCAACACTATTTATATAGGCAGTGTCACCCTTCTTTAGTTCGCTTAATTTCACAGCTACTATCATCCTATTTTTTAAATACACATAATGACAGTATTGTAAATTAACTTAATATTATTTTTTATAAAAATAAGTGCGAATTTTTATCACTTTGTTAGACATAGCAAACATTAATAAAAATTTTTCTCTGATTAAACTACCTATTTTAAAGGTTTTAGCAGTCAACTTGTTTCTTAATTAAAACAAATTAAAAATCCTTAATCGAACAAAACAGGCATTCTTCTCTTAAGGTAAGCTACCATCTTTTCAGTATTTATAGAGATCTGTACTAAAAGATTCTGATCCAAAATTTCCCAATTTAAAAGACGAATCATATCAAGAGAAATCTCAGACTCATTTAGAAGACTCTGCATTACATCAGTAAAGTCAACTTCATATTCATTGTCATTAGCCCCTCTTGAAAACTTTAAAGCAGGCATTACGTGGTTTAGTGCTGAAATTTCTAGTCCTGTCTTAAGAAGCCCTAGCTTTACCATGTTTCTTACAAACCAAGAAGTTTCAGGCATTTCCCATTTTTTAAGAACGATTCTTACAGCAGCCTTTTCTTTACCAAAAAGGATTTCATTTAGGCTAGCAGTAATTATCACTCTGCCAAAACGGTTATGCACGAAACTTATCAAAAGATCACTAGAAGGTGTTGTAGCAATCTCAGCATTCTTTATGGATTTTGGAAGCTTGAATTTCCCCATGCTTCGATTTATAAGCTCTAAAGGAAGTTTTACGCGACCAAAAATTATGTTCTCGAATTTTTGAGCCTTCCAAAGATCTCTTGCAAAGCATTTTAAATCTAAAAATTTGCTACTAACTTCATTTTGAACATCGCGGACTCTGAGTTCATGACGGTTATGTATTTCCTGTATGACGGCTGGATCATACATCACGTTTTGGCCTTCTTCGTAATTAGTATTTCCATTAGTACTCATCATAAACTCCTAAAATTCAAAACTACATAGCTTAATAAAGCACAGGTCTTATGAAGTAAATACTCCATATGGACGTTCTTCTTTAAAAAAAGAAGAACTTTCCACGCATTGACACCATTTTCACAATATACTATCTAGGATAATAAAACGCAATTTTGGTGCGTAAATTATTGCACTAACTACCACAATGTTAAACGAATCCAGATATTGACATAGTTTACGAACTTCTCTTGACCAACTCT
>CAVGFV010000221.1:0-3829 GCA_963628765.1 Succinimonas sp. | reverse complement strand
CTTTCCGATTGAAATTATTTTATTCATAAGTATTACAATATCTATAAATTATTTTCATATATTATAAACTATTTATATATTTAACACAACTGTTATTAACCCTTATTTTGAATTGAAAGTTGGCATTAGAGTAAAACGTATGTATGCTATTACAAGATGTTTGAAATATGCGGGCATTTCTACCAAATGACCTAGGATAAGCTATTCACTTAAGAATTTACGATAAATTTCCGAAATTAGGTACCACTTATGAGTGTTTGCGTATTCGGAAATTTGGTTATCTACGTAATGGTACTAACATGCTTTAGTGCTGATGTTAGGCAACAGATTCAGGATTGCTTTTATGAGTCTTCATAAAAAGATATGGTTTCAAGGAAGTTCTTTAAAATGGTTCTTTTGGCCATTTTCAGTTTTATATTCCTTTATAGTCTTTGTAAGAAAAAAAGCCTACGAAAAAGGCTTTTTAAAAGTGTATGTCAGTAAAGTTCCTATCATTGTTATCGGCAATATAATGGTTGGCGGTAATGGTAAAACTCCTGTAGTTATCGCTCTTGCAGAATATTTAACTGAAAAGGGCTACAAGGTAGGAGTTGTTAGTAGAGGATATAAGGCCCAACCTCCAAAACTACCTTATGAAGTAACGCCATCAAGTAAATGTGAAGAAGGTGGTGATGAGCCATTATTAATAAAACTAAAAACTAAGGCTACGGTTGTAATAGATCCTGATAGAGTAAGAGCTGTTAAATCTCTTGAAGATAAAGTAGATGTTATTTTATCGGATGACGGCCTCCAGCATTATTCAATGGGAAGAGATATTGAAATAGTGGTGATTGATGGCGTTAGACGTTTTGGAAATGGGGGTATGCTTCCTATGGGACCATTAAGAGAGCCTATTTCAAGATTAAAGACGGTTGACTTATTGATCAATAATGGTTGTTCAGAGGATGGTGAATATGACATGCGATTACAACCAGGTACTTGCCAAAGACTTGATGGTAATAATGAAAAATTACCTTTAGGCAAAGTTATTGCCTTAGCTGGTATCGGGGCTCCGGAACGCTTTAAAAAAACGCTTGAAGAAGTCGGTTATACGGTACAAGAAATGCTTCCTGTGCCAGATCATGGAAATGTTCCGAAAGATATAATAATCAATAAATCAGTAGAGTATCCTTTAGTTATGACGGAAAAGGATGCTGTGAAATATCGCGATATAAAAAGTGAAAAAGTTTGGTCTTTAGGAATCACAGCCAGTATTTCTAAAGAATTTTATATAAAATTCGATACACTTCTAGCCAAAGCTCTAAATAAAAAGAAGGAAAAAAATGAATTATAAAGTGATAATTCCTGCTAGATATAGCTCAAGCAGGCTTCCAGCAAAACCACTCCTTGATATATGTGGCAAGCCAATGATTCTAAGAGTTGTGGATCAGGTTTTATTAGCTGGAGCTGATAAAGTTATTGTGGCCACCGATGATCAAAGAATCTTTGATGCTGTATCAAATTCTGGTAGCAAGGCTGAAGTTTGCATGACTTCTGAAAAGCATAATTCAGGTACTGAACGTATTGCCGAGGTTGTGGATAAATATAAATTTGCCGATGACGATATCATTGTGAATGTTCAGGGTGATGAACCGCTTATTCCACCTGAAAATGTCTTTCAAGTTGCGAGCTTATTAGAAAAATCCAATGCGGGCATGGCTACCTTATGTGCTCAGTTTTCAGGAAAAGACGTATTTGATCCGAATTGCGTAAAAGTGGTTATCAATGATAAGAATGAAGCTATCTACTTTAGTAGAGCTCCAATACCTTATGAAAGAAACAATTTTAATGCTGGTAATCGCTCTGCAGAGAAAGGGCATGCACGTCATATTGGAATTTATGCTTATAGAGCTGGTTTTATCAGAAAATACGTTAGTTTAGCTCCTTGCGCTCTCGAGCAAATGGAGTCTCTAGAACAACTAAGAGTTTTGTATTATGGCTACAACATAGCTGTGGCTTTTGCTGAAAAAGATCCTATGGTTGGTGTTGATACTGCTGAAGATTTAGAAAGGGTTAGAAAAATTTACGAAAGCCTTAAATCTTAAGGAACGACAGCTATTTGTTTATTTTCAAAAATAACAGTATGATTTTTATTTATGCGAACTTTATAGATGTTTAGTAATCTTATAGAATCAGGTAGGTACTTAGCACTCTTGAGTTACAAGCAGAATGTTGGTATAAATGTATTTATCTAGCGTTAAGCGTTGCGTATTTAATGATGTAAAGTTTTACGCTAAGACAAAGCTGATCAGTGCTTGAGAGAACCTCTTCTAAGTAATTTGGACTTGAAAAGTTCCTAGAAAGGAATTACATAATCTCTAGAGATCATACTTTGTTAGACGGTAACTGATTAAAAATATTTTTTTATAAGGAATTAAGGATAAAAAATGTCAAAATTTGCTTCCACAAACCCTGTCCTTTCAAGAGTCCAAAAAGACTCTTCATTGGCTATGCCAAGTTCTAGTGGTGTGATGACTGTATCAGGCACAGCACTTAAGACCCTTTCATTATTGGTTCTCTGTGTTATCCCTGCAGCTATTTGCTATTTCAATTCATTGAATTCGTACCAAACAGCAGGTGATTTGGGAAGTTACGGCGCAATATGTACTGTTGCAATGCTTTTAGGGTGTGCCTTTTCTTTAGTAGCGACATTTGTTCCTAAAACAGCTTTTATTACAGGACCTCTTTATTCAGTATGTGAAGGTGCTTTTTTAGGTATTATAAGTGCTGTCTTTGAAGTTAGATATCCTGGTGTAGTTTTCTCAGCAGTATTGGCTACCTTCACTACTTGTGGTGTGATGTATACAGCTTACGCAACTGGTTTTATTAGAGCTACCCCATTCTTTAAAAAGTTTGTTATGCTCGCGTCCGTTGCCATCTTCATTACCTATATTATTAACCTCTGTATGACATTTTTTGGTAGCGGTATCGGCGTATTAGAGGTAGAGAATCATAGTTTCTTAAGTTATGCGGTATCTTTTTTTATCTGTGCAATAGCTTGCTTTAACTTAATCCTTGATTTTGACAATATTGAAAACTTAGCAGGTAGAGCTGATAAGCGCTATGAATGGGTAAGTGCCGTTGGTCTTATGGTAACAGTTGTTTGGATGTATATTGAAATCTTAAAGTTGTTAGCAAAGATTCAAAGCGATAATTAAAATTAATATTTTTTGATTCAAGGCCGGGGGAAAACCCCGGTTTTTTTATGTCTGTTTCTATTGAAAGTTCTAAAAATATAGCTTTGTTTGGTTGCTAATTTCCTTAAATTCAAAAAGCATCTCAAGATAATGGCTTACAAGTTTGTGAGATATTTGCCATAGTTTGTAAGTGAAAAAAGCACATTATGCACTTGTGAGACTTTGACTAATTATGCTTATAAATCCTTATGATATAAAGATTCTTAAAGAATTTATTTTGTGAAAAGATAGTGAGACATAATTTTTTTAGTGATCTATGTGTCTTTTTATCATGTTCTTATTTCATAAAATGTACACATCAGCACGGAGACAAGGATGTCGACGCTTATTCAGGGATTGAAAAGGCAGTGCTGAACAGATTTTAGAACACGGATGTTCTTTTGAGATATGGGGATGCATGATGCGTCCCCTCTCTTTTTCTAGCCTTCCAAAGTTAAACGTCTTGTAGGATATATTGCATTGATATCCTAGAAATCTTTAAACCACTAACATTGATCAAAAAGCTATCTTTTATTCTTGTTTCTATAAATTTTCAAAAGTAAGCGTATTCGCAATCGTCGTATTTAAATTTTCATAGAGCCCACATAAGATCC
>CAVGFV010000220.1:0-3572 GCA_963628765.1 Succinimonas sp. | reverse complement strand
AGAGTTTTTAATTCTGCCTTCTTTAAAAATCCCTAATCCTGGCTAGTAACATAATAAGTAGCAAAATTAGGGTTTTAGAAGGTTTTAAAATAGAATTCTCATTTTTATTTTGTCGAATTCTAATTCACTAATTAAAGATTCTTTGCTTTTCTGTATGCAATGATATCTTTGATGCTTACTACAGTCATCTTATGAATAAGACCAAAGGCAACAACCTCAGGAAGACGTGCCATGGTACCATCGTCATTGGTGAGTTCACTTAATACACCAGCAGGTTCTAATCCTGCTAAACGTGCTAAATCTACGGATGCTTCAGTATGACCATCTCTTTCCAAAACACCACCTTCTCTTGCTGAAAGTGGGAAAACATGTCCTGGGTGATTAAGATCTTCAGGCTTTGCATTTGGTGCTGCAGCAGCTTTTACAGTCATAAGACGATCGTGGGCGCTAACGCCAGTGGTAACACCAGAAGCTGCTTCAATAGTTATAGTGAATGCTGTGCCATAAGCGCTAGTGTTATCTTGAACCATCTGAGGTAAGCCAAGCTTTTCCATTCTTGAACGTGGCATGCAAAGGCAGATAATACCAGAACAATAACGGATCATCATTGCCATCTGCTTTTCAGTAATTTTTTCAGCTGGGAAAATGATATCACCTTCGTTTTCACGATCCTCGTTATCAACAACGAGTACGCCGTTACCTTCTCTAAAAGCTTTAAGTGCTAATTCAACGCGCTCAATTGGATCGCTATCGAAGATATCCAACATGTTTATTTGACTCACGGTTATTCTCCTAAATTAAATTAACGTAAGTCAGGGCTACAACAGAATAATGCATTACTTGTAAGAAACTGCTCTCTTTTATCCGGACTATAAACCGTCGGTTTAGGAATTTCACCCAATCATACCTAAAAGGCTCGCGGACTTTACCGCCGGTGGGGAATTACGCCCCGCCCTGAGAATTCTTTCATATTCTACATCAAAGGTGACTTTATATATCACATTTATTACAGCTAATTATTAAAAAACATTTATTATCTTTAACATAATGGAAACAAACGTAAAAGAACATTGAAAATCAAGGGTAATTAATACAAAATATGTAAAGCTACTTCCACAGTAATCGGTGGATGCTGCGTACTTAAACATAAGGATTTTATTTTATGAAACTTCATTCAATGCTCAGCGTACTTGCTCTCAGTCTATCTTTGGGACTCGCTCCATCTCTACATGCTGAAGATTTTACAAAGGCTCAGATTGAACAAATCATTCACGACTATTTAATCAATAATCCTGATGTAATGATTGAAGTAGGCGAAAAGATCAAGAACCGCCAAGTTGAACTTGAAAAGCAAGAACAAGCTAAGGTTGTTGCTAGCATAATTAATAATCCTAACATCCCACAATCAGGTGCTGAAAATGCTAAGCACACAATAATCGAGTTCTTTGACTACAACTGCGGTTATTGTAAAAAGGCTAAACCAATTACTATGAAACTTCTTGAAAAACAGAAGGACGTTCGTTACTACTACTTAGAATTTCCTATCCTTTCAGAAGTATCTGCAGTAGCTGCTAAAGTAGGTGTTGCCATTTACTCATTAGATCCACAAAAATACGTTGCATACAACAATGATCTTATGACAAGACCTCAAAGACTCAATAATGAAGTTGAGGTACAAGCTCTTGTTGAAAAACTTGGCCTTAATTGGAAAGAAGTAAAACAAATCGCTGATTCTGCAGCTGTTAAGGATGTACTCCTCGATATTCGTGATGCTGCTGAAAAAATGAACGTCACCGGTACTCCATCTTTCATTATAGATGGCACTCCTTTACACGGTGCACCTACATCAGAAGATTTAATTACTAATTACTTTAAAAAATAATTAAATTTTGGTTTTATAGCCCGGGAAACCGGGCCTTTTTATCAATTAATTTATAGATGATCTTAAATAGCAATTTTGATAACATCTTAAAAATACTATGAAATATATTCTCATCATACTTGCCATCTGTCTCTTTTTCGGAATAATACCTGCTGTTCAATCTAAGAATGCGCAGAGTAATACCATTACCTCCATTTTAAATAATCCTAATATTCCTCAAGATAGTATCAATAATCCTAAGCACACGATCATTGAATTTTTTGACTACAACTGTGGCTACTGCAAAATGGCTAAACCAGTTGCCATGTCAGTCATGAACAAATATGATGATATTAGTTACTACTACATGGAATTTCCTATTCTTACAGCATCTTCATTAACAGCTTCAAAAGTTGGCGTAGCAATTTATTCTCTAGATCCTCTCAAATATTATGAGTACAACGAAAAACTTATGACCACAAATCATGCGATCCGTGGTGAAAAGGAAATATCAGATCTAGTTACAAAACTCGGACTAGATTGGAATGAAGTAAAAAATTTATCTGAGTCAAAAGAAATAATGAATGTACTTTTAGAGATCCGAAAAGCAGCCGAAAAGCTAGAAGTTGACGGAACCCCAACATTTTATGTAGATGGTAAAAGCTTACCTGGTACCCCTACTTCAGAAGAAGATATTACCAAGTATTTTTAAAATTAAAGTACAGTAACTTGAGGTTACTTAATTAAGATATAGATACGAACCACTAGCTCTAAACCTAGTGGTTTTCTTAAAAAAGATTATAACTAGCTAGGAAATTTAACATTATGTCAGATGAATCTGATTTCGACATTCTTATTAAACGTACCGCATTATCCTTTTGGCCAAAGGATGAAACTGAAAACGGAATTTTTCAAATCCTCTCTGAAATTTTTGATTACGTTGCAGAGCTTAAAGGACATATTTCATCAACTCAAGATCCTAAATTCCAAGAGCTTATTCGCGTATTCGCTTCAAGACTTCAAGATTACAGAACTGAAAATGGTGGCACTTCTACTCAAGAAAGTTGGCTTCTAATATATGGCCTTACGGGATATCTAGCAGGCTCTACAGGTTCTGATGGTGAAAAACATAACTTTGTAGAAATGCTAAACAACATTCTTCCAGAAATTTATCCTCAAATGACCGATAATGAAATTACCGAACTTCTAAAAAAGGCTCTTGGGGCGATTATTAAACTACTAAATAACAAGTTTTCACCATCACCTCTATCAGGTAATGAAAAGGCAATCCCTCTCGAATTAATTACCTTTCAAGAAAGCATAAGGGATATTTCAGATGTATCTTCTAAAGAAGCTGAAATCATCTATAGTGCCTTTAACCTTTTAATCGGGAACTTAAAGTAATAAAAACTTTCTAGTTACAGCTCCCTAAAACAAGGTTATTCCTAAAAATTAGCCTGCCATAAACAAAGATTATGGCAGGCTAATTTTTATGTGGCTTTAACTCAATTAGCTACGCAGTTATGAGTTTGCGATAAATTTTGAAAGATACAAGATAACCTGCTCTTCCTCAGTTATCACACCATCAGCTTCCGTAGCTGATGCTAAACCATCTAAATAAGACATACGGAAATCAGGGGTTAATAACAGTTGTATTAAATATATAAATAGTTTATAATATATAAAAATATATTTATAGATATTGTAATAC
>CAVGFV010000219.1:0-15497 GCA_963628765.1 Succinimonas sp. | reverse complement strand
AAAGTTCCTGATAGCTGTAAAGCAACAGCCATTGATAACTCTCAAGATCAAAATGAGTCTTGCTAAGACTCCGAAGATCTACTCAAGAAAAATTCAATACGCCGTTTGCAAATACGCTTACCCTGAACAGGATTCTGCTGAATACGTTATTTAATAACCGACATTGGATACAAAAAAAGGCTAGCAAAAAAAGCTAGCCTTTTTAATTTCTAGAAATGATTATTTTTCAGAATCTATTGGTTTAATATTATCAATATCTTCTTCTGAAGAATACTTTTCTCTAACTCCCTTAGGAGCAGTATTGTCATACTTTGGGTC
This sequence comes from Succinimonas sp., assembly GCA_963628765.1. Classification (GTDB taxonomy): domain Bacteria; phylum Pseudomonadota; class Gammaproteobacteria; order Enterobacterales; family Succinivibrionaceae; genus Succinimonas. The sequence continues at coordinate 15,179 of CAVGFV010000219.1, read as the reverse complement.
AAGAGAAATAGAAACTTCCATCATTGAGGTATCTTCTTGTTGAGATACATTCATTTGTACTTGCTCATCGCTAATTTGAACGTACTTTTTAATTGCGTTAATAATGTCGAGCTTGAGCTGAGGTAAGAAATCAGGGCCACCACGATTTTCTCTATCATGGATTAAAACCAAGCTTAAGCGATCTTTTGCTCTTTTGGCAGCAGTAGTGTCTTCTTTCTTGTTTTTAAAAATTAATTCACTTAACCAAGACATTTTTTACCTCCTATTTGCCAAAAATACGTTTCCAGAAACCTTTTTTAGGAGCTTCAATGAAACGGAATGGTACTTTTTCACCAAGTAAGCGATGTACGGTATCCATATATGCTTGGCCAGCATCTGATTCTTGGTCATAGACAATAGGCTTACCTGAGTTAGATGCTTTTAGAACAGCTTGAGATTCTGGAATTACGCCAACAAGCTCAATGCTAAGAAGTTCTACTACATCATCCTTACTGAGCATTTCTTCTTTTTCAACACGTTCTGGGCTGTAACGAGTGAGAAGGAGGTATGGTTTAATAGGATCGAGAGAATATTCTGCACGGCGGCTCTTAGAATCAAGAATTCCGATGATTCTGTCTGAGTCACGTACTGAAGAAACTTCTGGGTTAGTGGTAACAATTGCTACATCAGCAAAATACAAAGCCATCAAAGCACCAGTTTCAATACCAGCTGGGGAATCGCAGATAATGTATTCGAAACCCATATCATCCAGTTCATGGAAAACACGAGCTACGCCTGATTTATCTAAAGCATCTTTATCACGTGTTTGTGATGCTGGAAGAATATATAGGTTACTGTTATTTTTATCTTTTATTAAAGCTTGATTAAGATTAGCTTCTTGTTTTATAACGTTTACAAAGTCATAAACAACTCTGCGTTCGCAACCCATTACAAGATCGAGGTTTCTTAACCCCACATCGAAGTCGATAACGCAAGTCTTATGGCCTTCAAGAGCAAGGCCTGAGCTAATTGCAGCACTTGATGTTGTTTTACCAACGCCACCTTTTCCTGAAGTTACAACAATGATTCTAGCGTTAAAACCTTGGCTAAAATCTTCTTTTGGTTCTTCTTTTGCAGGTTGTTCTGTTTCTGCAGCTACTTTTACTTCAGAATCTTCTGCTTCGTTTTTGATAATTTCTTCTGCCATTTAATGCAAAATTCCTTGTTTCTACAAAATTGTTAAAACAAAACCTTTAGTCTTGTTCTTTAAAATCAAACTTATCGCCATCAAGTCTTACCATGACAGGACGTCCAAGTACACATTCGGGAATGTCGTCCATGGTACAGTAAATGCCAGCTATTGATACTAGCTGTGGCTGGAAATTACGGCAGTAAATTACACTGTTTTTATTGCCGTTTCTTCCCGCAATTATTCTGCCCCTCATTGTACCAAAAATGAATACACTGTCGTCTGCAGAGATGTCAGCTCCGTTGCCGACATTTCCAATAACTACAATGCTTTTGGATCTTGCGTATATCTGTTTACCGCTTCTAATATTTCCAATAACTGTTTCGCAAGAGTCTTGGACTACTAATTCAGAAGCCATGTTTTGAGTTGAATCTGCGATTGGTTTATTTTCAAGATTTTCTTTTTCTTGGGTATTTTCTTCAACTTTAGGTGTTTCTAGAATTTCTTCTTTTACAGGCTCAACTTCTTCAGATTTAGGAGTAGTATTTTTTGAGTTAGCAACTTCAATAATGTTGGCACCAATTTTTTTTATTTCGGTATCCCGATCTGGATTACCAGAGCTAGCAACTCCTATGATATTAAATGATGAAAGAGATGCAATATTTTGAAGTACTCGATAATTAACCTGTGATACATCTGAAATTTTCGAAAGATCAAGCACTATAGGCTGGCTTTTTAGCCAATCAGCCGCATTACTAATGCTAGTTTTTTCAGTGATGAATTTTTGAAGTTCTTCTTTATCACCACGCTCCAAAATTAGTATCATTCCTTTGAAGGTTTGGAATTTGATAGAAGTAGCCATTCCTTCCTCTTTCACTTGCTATAAAAATGTGTTAATTATAGCGAATTATGTGTGATGTAACAAGGTAGAATTCGTATTTGGAAACGCTAGTGGCGCTAGTAATTATACGAAAATTTTGCAGTTGTTGTTTGTATAAAAAAGCCTTTAAAGTGCGACATATTGGAGAATCAAATGGAATGTGTAATTTATCATGGTTATACCAGTGACTATCATGACGTGTACGTTTATCTTAAAGATAAAAAAGACATTGAACTTATTCCGAAAGAGCTTTTAGAACGTTTTAAGAAGTTAACCTATAGCTTTTCATTTGAATTGAATCAAGAACGTAAATTAGAGAGAGTTGATGCGAGTAATGTTATTAATTCTCTTTCTGAGAAGGGGTATTACATCAGAATAGACTCCCCAGAAACTGAAGATCTCCTTAACAAGTATCGTAAGGATCAAGGTCTTCCACCAATAGTAAATGAGAGACTTAATAATCCAGGAGAATGATAACGCTGAAGAAGCTCAAAAAAGATTACCATTAAGTAGAAAAATATCTAACAAAATTATCCTTACATTGTAAGGATAATTAAAAGAAATTTAGTTTTTTAAACCATAAAACCTTGTGGGGTATCAAGCATTAGATATGGGTTACTTGTACTTTCTCTTCCTATAGTTGTATCAGGACCATGTCCTGGTAAAACTTTTGTTTCATTAGGAAGGGCAAGAAGAGAGCTATGAATACTTCTAATTAAATCTTCTCCATTTCCACGAGGAAAGTCTGAGCGACCTACAGAGCCGGCAAACAGGGTATCTTCTGTTAGAACAAATGCACTTTTAGGAAAATAATAACAAACACCTCCAGGTGTATGTCCTGGAGTATGAAGTACAATTATTTCTTCACCAAGTCCCAAATCAAGTTTTTCTCGATCAGTTACCCAATGGTTTACGATAACATTAGGTTTTTCTGCAAGTCCAAGCATTAATGATTGTGCTTTCATTCCTTCTAAAAGAAAGGCGTCACTTTTTTCTGGACCAACAATGTCAACATTTAAAAGTTTCGCAAGCTCCATTGCCGCACCTGCATGATCTTGATGTCCGTGAGTCAAGATTATTGCAGTTGCAGAAAGATTATATTTTTCGATTTCTTTGTAAAGAGCAGGAGCGTTATCACCAGGATCGCATACAACTGCCTTTTTGGAATCCGAAGAAAAGAGGATTCGGCAGTTTTGTTGAAAAGGTGTTACCGCATAAGAAAAATTAAGAATCATATCGTTATTTCTTCCCAAAATGAGTATTACAGAACTCTTACAACAAGCCCTTTAAGATAAAGCCCTTCTGGGTAAGGAGTCCCAACAGGATGATCTGGAGCTTGAGTTAAAAACTCAATTATTTGCCCATCTCTACCTGCATCAATGAGGGCATCGGCAACTACTTTTTGAAAAAGATCTGGAGTCATATGCCCAGAGCAAGAATAGGTCATAAGGATTCCGCCCTTATTGAGAAGAGATGCGGCTAGCATATTGATATCTTTATAACCACGACAAGCCTTTTGAAGTTGGCTTTGACTTTCAGCAAACTTAGGAGGATCTAATACAATTACATCAAATTTTTTCTTTTCATCACGTGCTTTACGTAGGAATTCGAAAACATCTTCTTTAACAAAGCGACAACGACCTGGATCGAGGTGGTTAATAACAACGTTTTTCTTGGCTATATCTAAAGCTGACTTAGAAACATCAACGTTAATTATAGATTTTGCACGTCCTCTTAAAGCGTACAGACTAAAGCCACCTGTGTATGAAAAACAATTCAAAACATCTTTGTTTGTACAGTACTTTTCAAGAGCAGCACGGTTTCTACATTGATCTAGGTAATAACCTGTCTTGTGTCCGTTTTCTACATCAACGATTATTTTCATATCGTTGTTTTCTTGAATAACGAGCTCTTCAGGCAGTTTTCCTTTGATTAAACGTTTCCTTTCTTGAAGACCTTCTTTCTTTCTAACTGATTCATCAGACCTTTCGTAAATTACATCGTCTGGGAAAATTGTTTCTAAGGCTTTGATGATTTCCTTTAAATGATATTCAGCTCCAGCTGAAAGTACTTCAAGAACTAATACATTTAAGTAACGATCGATAATTAAACCTGGCAAAAAATCGGATTCAGCATCAATAACACGGCAGGCAGTAGCCCCTGTTTTTTCAAGGTACTTTTGACGAAACTCCCAAGCAGCTGAAATTTTTGACATGAAGAATTTTTTATCAATTTTTTCAGACTTATTAAAAGACCAAACGCGTGCTCTGATTTGTGAATTTGGTGAATAAGAGGCGATAGCTAAAAAATTTCCTTCACTGTCTTGAATTTCAATGTCGCCACCATTTTCTGGAGGATTCGAGACTTCTTTTACTCCTTTGGAAAATATCCAAGGGTGGTGTCTTTTAAGGGATTTTTCTCTACCGGGAATAAGTGTCAAGATAGCAGCCATAAAGCCTCCAAAGTTTTTCTGTAATTTTAGCACGTTAAACAAGATGAATTAGATTTTCAAAAATAGTAAGACTGTTTATTTTTGGGGAAATCTTTTCAAAGTGTTACAAAGTGTCATAGATAATTACCTTGTAGCGTCGGTTTACATAATGTGCGTTGTTACAAAGAGGTTTTAAATAAACATACATGCGTGTATGTATGTTACATGGATAGTTAGAAGAAAGTTAAGAAATATACCTGCCTCGAAACAATTTGTCATAAGTTATGGATACTAATCATATATAATGCCTCACATTACTGTGAGCTAGATTAAAAAAGAGAATAAAAATTTATGAAAAAGCTTATCTTATTGTTGCTTGTGTTGGTAGCGGTAGGTGCCTTTGTAGCATATAAGTATAATTCTGAGCCAGAGCTCAAATTTTTGACTATAAAGCCAGCAAAAGGTGATGTTACGGAAACTGTAATGGCAACAGGAAGCCTTGTAGGTTTAAATGAGGTAAGCGTTGGTGCCCAGGTAAATGGTCAGCTTGAAAAACTCTATGTAAAGCTCGGCGATAAGGTTAAAAAGGGCGATAAGATTGCTGATATTGAGCAAAGAACTCAGTTAAACGCAGTAAAATCTGCAAAAGCCGAACTTAGAATTGCAGAAGCTGCATTAAAACAAAAACAGGCTCTATTAAAGCAACAAGAGCTTGAATACAAGCGTCAGCTAAAAATGAAAGCTAGCCATGCAACATCAGATTCGGATCTTGAAGCAGCAGAAGCTGAACTTGCTACAACTAAAGCCGCGATTGAATCTTGCCAAGCAGAAGTTGAAAAAGCAAAGATCAGTGTTGATACCGCAAATACTAATCTAGGTTACACCAAGATCACAGCCCCTATGGATGGCGTAATAATCGGTGTAGTTACTGAAGAAGGTCAAACAGTTGTTTCTAATCAAACAGCTCCTACCATCGTTAAAATTGCTGACTTAGAGACAATGACAGTGGAAGCAGAAGTTTCTGAAGCTGATGTTGTTAAGGTAAAAGCTGGTATGCCTTCTTACTTTACAATTCTTGGTTTACCAGATAAAAAATTTGACGCAACTTTACGTCAAATTGAACCAGCAACAGAATCAGAAAGTTCATCATCCTCATCTTCATCATCAAGCTCTAGCACTAGTTCAACTGCGATTTACTATAATGCTCTCTTAGATGTTCCAAACAAAGAAGGCATTTTAAGACCATCAATGACAGCAGAGGTCACAATAATTCTTGGCGAAAGTAAAGATGTTATAACTCTCCCAATTTCAGCTTTAAGAAATAAGGTTTCTGAAAATACCTATGAAGTGCATGTGCTTGGTAAAAATTCTCGCCCTGAAATGAGAGAAGTGAAAGTTGGCCGTAGAGATAACTTGAATTATGAAATTGTTTCTGGGCTAACCGAAAATGACGAAGTAATTATTGGTAGTGACGCCACTTCCGCAGAGGCAGCAGCAATGGAAGCTGCAAATTCTAGACGCCCACGTGGCCCAAGAATGTAATTTCGAAGTCAGAAGGATACAAGTATGACAGAAATATCAGAAAAGCCATTACTTGAGGTCAAAGGAATTACTAGAAGCTTCAGTTTTGGTGGCAATGAAAAGGTTGAAATCCTTCACGGTATTGATTTAAGTATCTATCAAGGCGAAATGGTGGCCATAATCGGCCAGTCAGGTTCTGGTAAATCAACACTAATGAATATTTTAGGGTGTCTTGATAAGCCAACTTCTGGTGAATATCGTATTTCAGGCGTTGAGACAAGTCGTTTTGATGCAGATGAACTTGCAAGACTACGTCGTGAATACTTCGGCTTTATCTTTCAAAGGTACCATTTGCTAGGACATTTGAAAGCAATTGAAAATGTTGAAATTCCAGCTATTTATGCGGGAATAAAAAGCAATAAAAGGCTTGTACGTGCTAATGAACTTCTAAAAAGATTAGGCTTAGGCGAACGAGCTTCGCACCGCCCTGGAGAACTTTCAGGTGGTCAGCAACAGAGAGTTAGTATCGCTAGAGCATTAATGAATGGTGGACAAGTAATTTTAGCCGACGAACCTACCGGTGCACTTGATTCTCATAGTGGTGAAGAAGTAATGGCGATCTTAAAAGAGCTTAACTCTCAAGGTCATACTGTTATTTTGGTAACACACGATGCGAAGATAGCGGCACACGCGGGACGCATTATTGAGATTCGCGATGGTAACATCATCTCAGATAAGAAGAATGATGCAGTAAAAATTGAAAGAAAGGCTTTGGTACCCGAAGATTCTATGAAGATAAATTCGCATTTTATCTTCCAGTTAAGAGCCTATTTTGATAGATTCCGTGAAGCCTTTAAAATGGCTTGCATTGCCATGATCTCGCATAAGATGCGTACTCTTCTTACTATGTTAGGTATCATTATCGGTATTATGGCGGTTGTAAGTGTAGTAGCTTTAGGTCAGGGTGCAAGTCAAAAGGTTGTAAATGATATTAGCGCTATTGGTACTAATACTATTTCGATATACCCAGGTAAAGATTTTGGTGACTTAAGATCTGGTAAAGTGCAAACTTTAACAGTTCAAGATATGAAGGCACTTAAACAACAAATCTTTACTGATGCCATTACGCCTGATCGTTCCTCATCCTTACTGAGCCAATATCGTGAAGTTTCTATGAATGCAACTGTTCATGGAGTAAGCGAACAGTATTTCCGCGTAAAGGGCTACAGTGCCCAGCAAGGTCGTCTATTTTCAGAAGCAGAAGTTAATTCATTAGCACAAGTTGTAGTTTTGGAAAGTACTGCAAAAGAGAAATTTTTTGTAAATGGTGAAGATCCTATTGGAAAAGTTATTCTTTTTGGAAACTTACCTTGCCAAGTTATCGGTGTGCTTGAGCCAGTTGATTCACCTTTTGGAAATCAGAACTCTGTTCAAGTATATATTCCGTATACCACTATGATGTCGAAGGTAGTTAACGAACGCTACCTAGGCTCGATGACAATGCGTGTAAAGGATGGAATATCAAATGCCGTAGCACAGCAATCTGTGGAACATATTCTCGAGATGCGTCATGGGGTGAAAGACTTCTTCACTAATAGTTCCGATACTATTATGAAAACCATCACTAAGACCACAGATACCTTTACCTATCTTATAAGTGCGATTGCGGTAATTTCATTAATAGTTGGTGGTATTGGTGTAATGAACATCATGCTGGTGTCTGTTACTGAGAGAACCAAGGAGATTGGTATACGTATGGCTGTTGGTGCAAGACAAAGTGATATTTTGCAACAATTTTTGATTGAGGCTGTTTTAGTATGCTTACTTGGTGGAACTTTAGGAGTTTTATGTTCCTACGGCGTGGGCTACATTTTTAGCTTGTTTGTACAGTCTATTACAATGCAGTTTTCGCTCACATCTATAGTAGCAGCAGTTCTCTGTGCGTCTATGATTGGTGTTGTTTTTGGATATATTCCAGCAAAGAATGCAGCAAAATTAAATCCAATAGATGCTTTAGCAAGAGAGTAGGAGAAAATAATTATGAAAACCTATGGTATGAAAACTTTTCTATTGTTTAGTATTCTCTCTCTTTCAGGGTGTACTGCGCTTCATTCAGAGTATGAAAGACCTGAATTAGCTTCTTATGTTTATCAACAAGGAAGCCAGGAAAAGAATGAAATAAATCCAGACTTTTGGCTTGCTTTTGATGATGCTGATTTGAATGCATTAATTTCGGAAGTACTTTTAGCTCATAATGATTACAAGGTTGCTATTTTGACTGCTGAAAAAGCACTTCGCCAAGCTGATATCACGGCAACAAATCTTATTTCTACATTTGATGCGAGCCTTAGAAGTTCCGGTCAAAAGAAACTTAACGATAGTAGTAGCTTTTCAAAGAGTGGTGCTGGTTCTTTAAGTGTTAGCTACGAACTTGATTTGTTTGGCAGACTAGCAGCGGAAAGAAAGGCATCAAACTTAAGTGCCGAAGCAGCAGTATTGGATGCCAAAACAGCAAGACTTACTGTGGCAGGCTCAGTGGCTCAACTTTACTGGCAACTATTGTATTACCAAGATGCAGTGAAGCTTACTCAAGAAAACATCGAGGAAAGTACGGAAAGCCTCAAACTTATGAAAAGTCGTTTCGATAGTGGCGATGTAAGCGAATTAGAAGTGTCTCAATCCGAATCAGATGTAGTGTCTTGCCGTTTAGCTATAGAAAATGCTAAGACCTCTCTTGAGAATACCATCGCAGCTATAAATACCTTAAGGAACAAAGTACCGAATACAGAAGTTAAGAATCGTGGCACTATTAAGGGGATTACACTTCCAGAAGTAAAACCTGGTCTTGGTGGCGATGTATTGAGATTCCGTCCTGATATAGCAGCATTGGAAGCTCGTTTAAAATCAGCGTTAGCGTCTCGTGATGTAGCAGAGTTAGATATGTACCCACATCTAACTTTAACAGCAGGAGTTTCTTCTGGTGGCAATAATAATCTTGTCGATTTTCTAAGAGATCCTGTAGGAAGTTTGGCTGCTATGCTTAGTTTCCCATTCTTGAATTATTATCAAAATCGCTTAGAGGTTGATGTAGCTGAGTTAGATCGCGAATCAGCAGAAGTGAAGTTTGTTTATGGATACTATTCTGCTTTGAGTGAAGTGCAACAGGCTTTAAATAATGTTGATCACTACAAATCAAGAATAGAACTAGATTCAAAACAGCTATCCTTAAGAGAACAAAACGAAAATATCTATAAAGTGCGTTACGATTATGGAAATTCTTCTCTAAAGGATCTTCTTGATGCTCGTATGGCAAGAAGAAATGCAGAGCTTTCTGTTCTAGAAGATCTTAGAGAGCAGTTAATAAATCTAAAAGCCTTAGCTTTATCATTAGGTGGCTTTTAAGGGAATTTCTTTAATGCCATGGCCTTAGGAAATATAGGCACTATCTATATCAAAACCTACGTTTAAGCGTAGGCTTTTTCGTCTACACGTACTTTAATTCCAAGCAATTTAGATTCTTGTTATAAATTTCCAATAACGATATTACTAATGGTTCTCTCGGTATAGATTTTTGCTTTTTCAACGAAATAACAGCATAATAATACTGATATTAAGACGGAGATTTCAGATGACGTTTAATCCCTTCCTTAATCTACGCTTTGTGAGAATCTTGCATAATTTAAAGACTTCACCTTACACAAAAGCGGAGATTTTTGCGGCAGCTAGAGTACATGATCATGAGGACCTTGCTTTTGCAGCAAGATGCTTTAGACAAGATCATGTTACAAATGCTAGAGGCCTTGAGGGATATCTTACTAATCATCGGGATGTCAATGCATGGAAGGTGGGGGCTTTTAAATTCTTCCACGAATACTATAAGGCATATCCAGATTCTCTAGCTCGTTTAAGTCTTAAGAATGATGCAAGAGAAATGGAATCTTTTATTGATAATATTGTCATTAATCCTGCTTTAGAAAGTTTTTACGATGAATGTGGCCATGATCCGCATTTAGCTCTCAAATATTCAGTATCAAAAGTTATCTGTGATGAACGCCGTCTCGGGTGGATGAACCTTTTTTGTGGAAAGTTTAGTTCTCTTTTGGATCTTGATGATGATACTGGAATAATTGCTCAAGATCTTGTGGATCAAATAGATTTTGTAGATGCGGCGGAAGGATTAGGTTTTCTTACAGAAAAAGAATATCAAGATCTTTTGAACCGTACTGGCTCAAGAATTGTAAAAATGTTCCCTAGTTGGGGGCGCTTTTTAGCAGGCGTTCTGCTTTCAAGACTTTATACATATTGTATTTCTTCTGCTGAAGTTCGTTATATTCCAAATCACGCGCAGGAAATAATTGATAATTTCTACCTATGTTGTAATAACGATTTGGTGCATTTGCTCCCAATTCCAGGTTGGGAAAATGATGATCTTAAGGATCTTAAGGAAGCATTAAAGCCGTTTGTTTCTTGGCAGCGTCTTGATAAACTTTGGGAAAGTAATTCTCCGAAGGAATTGGATTCAATTAGTAAGGTAAACGCTGGTTTTGATTTCTATAAAAGGAAGTTGCTTCCTATTATTGAAGAACGAGAAATTTCAAATTGGTTTCGTGAATTTAGTAAATACGATGAATTTATAACTGTTGCTTCAGGATCTGATTTTCATATTTATTACGATTCTCTACATCTTCCTCTTCAGGAAGATGAATTTCCGATCTTTATTATGAGGTTCAATATGTTTACTAATAAGGGTATTTGGAATTTCAGCCCTTATACAGATGTGCATTTTATGGAGTGGCCAGAAAAAATTACTGTAAGTAATGGTTTACCTGTTGTGAGAGATCTTGGAAACTGCATTCTTCCCGTATCTATCTCAGAATTGAATTGCGATATGGAACTGCAGTTACCTTATGCTTATAAGTGTGATAGCTATTTTGTAAGGCAAACTTCCGAAGCACAAGCTTCTAGTATTGCTAAAGATATTGATGCTTTGAAATTTTTATTTACAGAGTTACCTAAACTTTGCAGAGAATAATCATTCTCTATAAAGAAAAGCCATTCAAAATATTATTGAATGGCTTTTTTGTTAGTTAAAGTTTAGTTTCTATCTCTTGATTATTTTAACCAAGGTGCTTTGTCTTCATTCATTTCTGCATCATCATCGGTAAACTTTTCGAGGCTACCTTCTTTTGCTTGAACACAAATAAAACGAAGGCCAGTATCGAGAGCGCGAATGGCACGGTGTCCTTTAGGAGCGACTTTGAAAGCATCACCAGCTTTGATATGAGTTACCTTGCCATCAACATAAATTTCGCCTTCGCCAGAAATTACATAATAGAATTCCTCGTTGTTTTTGTGGTTGTGCACAAAAGGAACGGCAACACCTGCAGGAAGGTTATTAACTGACACTTCAGATCCAGTAAGACCTAAGCTGTTATGGAATTCAGTTCTACCTGCGTTAGTGTCAGAAGATGTAATTTTGAAAACATCGCTCATTGTAAATCACCTCTAAAAAAATTTTTAATAATACAAATTCGAGATGTATGTTAGTTTATCCAAGTATACTGCGATATTTCTTGTATGGAATAAAAGATAGCAGACACCAAATTCCTGCTGTTACAGCATTACATACAAAAATAATAATTATCCATTGCACCATAGTAAGTCCTGCAAAGTTCCATACGGCATCACCGCAAATGCCTGTTGGAGCAAATACACTAGGCAACCATTCGTCTAATTTGAACCACTCTGGAAATTCGGCACGAAAACCACAGGTTTCAGCGAAAGGATCATCTTTAGTAAGCTCAAAACCTCGGTGCTTAATTGAAATGATAAGTCCTTCAATTGATGCTATAAGCCATATAATTGAGGCAGACATTCTCATCGCAAAATATTTAGGAACTATCATGCCAATGATGGCGGCAATACCAAAGAACATAAAACAAGTTCTTTCATATACGCATTCAATACAAGGGGTTAAGTTCAAAATGTATTGAAAATACAGACCACAGGATTCATAAAAAATAAATCCAATAAATAAGATTGCCCAAAAGATTCTGCTATGTGGGAAACTTAATGAAAGAAGAAATTTTTTCATAAAATCCTCTGTAGGTATTAAAAGTAAACTTTTTAGATTATATCGTAACACTTCATGTAATGCGTAGAATTAGCAGGATTACATTTTAATTATTGCTAATGCTGTGCGTAGTATTATGATAATTCGTGATGTTAATTTATAATATACCCAATGTATATATGAATTGTCTGAAATAAACACGGAATTAAATTTCAGGAGCGTTGTTAAATGACTGCACAGGTAAGACCTTCGGCTGTTTCAATAAAAAATGTCTCAAAAACTTATAAAGTAAAAGAACAGATAGTAACAGCGTTAGACAATGTTTCTTTGGAAATACCAGAAGGGACTATATATGGAATTATAGGAATGTCTGGTGCAGGGAAAAGTACTCTTGTACGTTGCATAAATAAGCTAGAAGTTCCTACTTCTGGCGACATCCTTGTAAATAATGTCTCTTTAATGACTTTATCAACGAAAAAACTTGTTGAGCTCAGAAGGAAGATTGGGATGATCTTTCAACACTTCAACTTAATGATGCAACGTACTGTTTTAAATAATGTTTGTTTTCCTTTACTGCTCTCAGGAGTAGATAAAAAAGTTGCAGAAAAAAGGTCTCGAGAACTTTTAGAAATCGTTGGCCTTGGTGATAAGTTTGATTCTTATCCTGTGCAACTTTCCGGTGGACAAAAGCAACGTGTTGCAATTGCAAGAGCTCTTGCAACTGAACCTAAGATTTTGCTATGTGACGAAGCGACATCTGCACTTGATCCAGAATCTACTAATCAAGTGCTAAAGATTTTAAAAGATATTAATAATCGCCTCGGTATCACGATTATTTTAATAACTCATCAAATGTCGGTGGTAAAAGAAATATGTAGCCATGTTGCAGTAATGGTTGACGGCAAAGTTGTTGAATCAGGTATGGTATCTGATTTATTTGTAGCGCCAAAAACTGAAACTGCGAAAAAGATAATTTTTGATGGCAGTAATATTCCTGATCTTGATGTTCCTGAAAAGATTCGTGTTGTGTTTAGAGATGATGAAACAGAGCACCCTTATATAGCTGAATTGATACAAAAGTTTGGACCTGTGAGTATTTTATTTGCAGATGTCGTAAAGCTCTCAGGAAGGAGCACTGGGCAAGCTGTTTTAAAATTGCCAAATGATCCAGAAGTGCGTAAGCTAATGATCTCTTGGTTAAAAACTCAAGGTCTTACAGTTAATGGAGCACAATAACTATGAATACTTTAACTGAGCAACTTTTAGCGGGCACTTGGCAGACCGTATATATGACGTTGATGTCTACTTTCTTTGGCTACGTATTAGGGCTTCCTTTAGGTATTTTACTGACTGTAACTAGAAAACAGGGGTTAAAACCTCACGCTCTTACTTACAGAATTGTGGATTTATTAACAAACATTGGCAGAAGCTTACCTTTCATTATATTGATGGTGTTGGTAATTCCTTTTACAGTATTTTTAGTAGGAAAATCCTATGGTTCAACTGCTGCTATTGTACCTTTAGTGTTATCAGCAGCCCCTTTTATTGCAAGACTTGTTGAGTCATCTTTAAATGAGGTTGATAGGGGAGTAATCGAAGCCGCATCTAGTATGGGAGCTAGTACTTGGCAAATAATTTACAAGGTACTTTTAGTAGAAGCTAGAACTCCACTTATTACAGGTGTAACAATTGCTCTTTCAACAATTATTGGTTATTCAGCAATGGCTGGAGCAATCGGTGGCGGTGGATTAGGCGCAATTGCTATTCAGTATGGTTATCAAAGATACGATGCACTTGTGATGTGGCTTTGTGTAATTCTATTAGTAGCTTTGGTGCAGTTCTTTCAGATTATTGGTATGTATATAGCTAGAAAGATCGATCATCGTGTAATTCAACATTGATACTTTAATATGATTTAAAGAATAAAGATTTTGATAAATTTTTTACGTAATGAAGAGAAAATAAATGAAGAAATATATTTACGGCGTTTTTGCATCATTTTTACTTGCTGCTTGTGGTGGCAATGAAAATGCAAATGTAGCGAACCAAAACACAACTGGAAATGTAGCTAATGCAGAAAAAGTACTAACTATTGCTGCATCACCAACTCCACATGCAGAAATTCTTGCAGAAGCTGCAAATAATCTAAAAAAAGAAGGTATTAAATTAGATATCAAAATTTTTGACGATTACGTTCAACCAAACAATGTTGTGGAAAGTGGTGAGATCTTAGCAAACTATACTCAGCATGAACCTTACATGAATCAGTTTAATATTGAAAAAGGCACTCATCTTGTAGTTGCTGGAAAAATCCATTATGAGCCTTTTGGTATTTATCCAGGAAAGAAAGTTAAGATTGAAGAGCTTTCAGAAGGTGACAACATTGCAATTCCAAACGATACCACAAACGAAGCAAGGGCTCTTTTACTTCTTCAAGATAACGGCTTAATACGCCTCAGAGAAGGTGCAGGTTTAACAGCAACTATTAGAGATATTGTTGAAAATCCAAAGAAACTAGAATTAGTTGAGCTTGAAGCTGCTCAGATTTCACGTGTGAAAGATCAGTTTGCTTTAGTTGTTCTTAATGGGAATTATGCTCTACAAGCAGGTTTCAACGTAGCTCGTGATGCTATTAGTTTTGAAAAAAGCTCATCCACTGCAGCTAAAACATATGTAAATATTATTGGCGTTAAAAAGGGTAATGAAAATAATCCTTTGATTCAAGCTTTAGTAAAGGAACTAAAATCTCAGCAGATTAAAGATTTTATAAAGAATAAGTACAATGGTGCTGTAGTTTCTTACGAAGAGTAGTTTAAAAAAGTAATTCATTAATCACGTATATTAGGCTCACTTCTGTCATAATAGATGTGGGTCATTTCAGAAGGAAATTTTATGGGCACTGTCATCAGTATTATTGTAATCCTTGTTGTTGCAGCACTTATTAACTGGGCTCTTTTTAAGGTTTTACGCATTAAGGGGCAGATTGCTGGTATCCTTTCTCTTGTTATCGATATCGTTGCAATTGTTTTAATTGTGAAGCTATTTGTTTAAGGGGACTTCTATAAATTAACTTTTTTGCGATGTCCCAATGTTAAAACACACACAA
>CAVGFV010000218.1:0-13580 GCA_963628765.1 Succinimonas sp. | reverse complement strand
GTTCCTTTTTCCATACCTTAGGAACTATCGTTTACACAAAATATTATACACTATCAGCATATTATGACAAAATTATTCAGTTCTCAAAAACTTTCAGCTCTTACCCTAGCACTTCTCCTTGCTGCCTGTGGAGGTGGCGGTGGCAGTAGCGACACACCTGCTACTCCGGATCCTGAACCAACCCCAACTCCTGATCCAGAACCAGAAGTAAAGGCTATTACACTTACTCAAAGTGCTGATACTTTTAAGAACAGTCTTTACTGTAATGGTAACGCTGCTAATGAAGATCCACAATGCCAGCTTCGTATCTTCCAAATCATGGTGGAATCTTTCCGTAATGGTGATGACAGCATTAACTACAATGTAGGATATGGTACTAGCGATCATAAAGGCGATATCCAAGGCGTAATTGATAGCTTAGACTACATTAAATCACTTGGCATGAATACCATCTGGTTAACACCTGTATTCGAAAGCGTATCCCTTAGTGAATCAGCTAAACAGCTCGACGCTACAGGATATTATGCTAGAAATTACTTCAAGGTAGATCCGCATTTTGGAAGCGAAGAGAAACTCCAAGAATTAATTGATACAGCTCATGCCAAAGGGATATACGTACTTTTAGATGGTGTTTTCGGACATTTTAGAAAGGATATCAGCGTAAATTCTGAAAATGGCAGCGTTTTAAAGACCACTACTAACTGTACAGGGGCAGATGGAAAGCCCTATAACAGTGGCTCTGATGCTCTTTGTGCCGACTTTAGTGATGCCGGAACTAAAGCATTCTTTATTGACGTTGCTACTCATTACATCAAAAACTTTAAAATCGATGGTTGGCGTCTCGATCAGGCCTATCAGGTTCCTGTAGATGCTTGGCGCGATATTCGTATTGCTGTTGAACAGGCAGCGAAAAAAACCACCTATAAAGATGCTTCTGGAAATGAAGTACCCCCTCTCGGATACATGGTGGGAGAAATTTGGACTGGTAATGATGGCATGGTTTCAAAAGGCTATGGTCAAGATACTGAAGGCTTAAATTCTGTATTTGCATTTAATACTAGATATGGGCTTGTTCAGGCTCTTGCTACAGAAGAATGGTCTAAATCTGAACATACTGGCGAACGCATTCAAAGAGAACTCGTAAATGCTGAAAATGATTTTCCAGCAAGAGCTATTCCAAATAGCTTTATAAGTAACCACGATATTGTAAGATTCGGGGATCTTATTCAAAGAGCCAAGAAAGGTGGGTTGATTACTAATGAACTTTATTGGGAACGTTGCACCAGTGCGCAAACCTTCCTAGCTTCCATAAGTGGTCCTATTACCAATTTCTATGGTGAAGAATTCTGTCAAGAAGTTCCAAACTTCGATGTCAAGAAGAACGCCGATGGCTACTATGACGATCATGTTGCTAGAATCAATGGTAAGACTAGTGATTTCAGCACTGACGAAGATAAGATGAAAGGTGTTTTCACAAGACTTATGACTTTAAGAAGTAAGAGTCCTGCTCTTTATGAAGGCAAGAACACTCTTCTAACTGGTGATAGCCAAACTTTCGCTCTGCAAAAGACCTATAACGATAGTGAAGCACTACTTATCATGAATCTTAACGAAAATCATAGTAACACCTACAGTTTCGATGGCTCTAAGATTCTAAGTAAGGAAGATACCATTACTGATATTGTTAGCTGCCTAAGATATACTTTTGATGGCACCAGCTTTACTGTAACCTTAAAACCAATGGTAAGTGCTCTTTTGGTACCAAAATCAGAAGCTGCCGAAGTTTGTAAATAATAGGTAACTATTAAAGAAAACTTAAAGCTCACTAATTATTAATTAGTGAGCTTTTTTGTTCTAAAATTCGACCTAAATTTGTGGCTTATCAAGTGCCACATGTAATGATCTTGAAAAAAATTTTCGTTTTAAGGGCACACAAAAATACTCGTCAAAGCGACTAAATATCTTAAAATAACTAAGTAATTAAAGTTAACATCACTAATTGAGGTTATTAAGTATTATTTAAATGGCTAGAGATGCATCTATACCAGTTTTCTCCTATGACGATTACAGAAGCGCTACTCCTAACCTTAAAGATCGCTGTGTCAAAAAAGGCGCCCGAATTAGACCACGTTACATTCTTTACCTATTTATCCCATATTTGCTTATATTTGTCCTTTCTTATGGGCCTGTTCCATACACCTTAATTTGGCGCCAAATAACCAACACAGGCACTGAAGTTACTGCAGATGTTATCAATACCGAGAAGTATACAACACGAAGAGGTGGTAGACGTGGGCGTAGTTATACAGTCACAGAGTACCGCTTTACCATAAGATATTATGACCAATATGATACGCCACATACAATAATTGAAAGTGGATTTGAAGAAACCAAACCAACTGTACAGATTCAATATTTAAACAAAACCCCAAGTGACTACTATCTCACTATGAAAGAAGTCCCTTATGCAAATTTTATGTTTAAATTTATTAGGCTTCCCGTTGATATTTTCTTAGCCATGATTCCTATCCTTTGGATACGTCGTAAATTACTTTTTCGAAAAGCGGTAATAGAAAATCGTGTAATTGAAAACGTCAGGATCATTGGGGGCCTTTCTGATGAAAAAACTAGTAGCATCAATATTCTAGGTGATATGGTCTCTATTATGGCGTTGTTTAATTTCAGAAAAAGAGACTCATCAGAAGCTGAAGAAGAGCTATCCGGAGGAGCTCCTCAAACTAAAATAGCCCCGTTGTTTTTTGTTTATCACGACGACGAAGAAAAATACTTTATAGGGAAATGGACACGGTTTAGTGGCTTAGCCTTTAGTTCCTATAAAAAGGCCTACGAAGATGATAAACGCTTCGACGTAGTTGTTTACGACAATGGCACTTATGATATCTACGCCTAATCACTAAATTTAGCCTTTTGTTTCCTTTATGCTCAACTATTCGCCTTTTGGGCGAGTAGTTTTTTTTTGACCTCATCAGTGCTTTTAAAAAACGGTAAAGTCTAACTTACCTACACGATCACAATTTTGAAAACGCTTTCTATACGCTTATATATCTTTCTATGAGAATGAAAGAACGACTGTATTTTTTAATACGGAGACCATATGAGTAAAAACTATAATTTTATGAAGATTCTGGCTATCGCCTTTATCTGTTTGATAACCTATTTTATTCCTGTCATCTTCCCTGAAACGTTACCACTTACACCTATTCAACAGACTACTTTGGTAATTTTTGTGGGAGCTGCTCTTTGCTGGATCTTTGAGCCAATGCCAGTATATGCAACTTCATTACTTATTATTGGTTCTCTTTGTATTTTAATTTCTGATGGTGGCCTCACCCCCATTCGAGAATACTATAAGGAAGTCGATGCTGAGCATCTTATGAGCTATAAGAGCATATTAAATAGCTTTAGCTCCCCTGTAGTAATCCTCTTCCTTGGTGGTTTCGCCCTAGCAATAGCTGCGACTAAATATAAATTAGACATCAACTTAGCCCGCGTGCTTTTAAAACCTTTTGGTACTAAACCTAGTTTAGTAATGCTGGGCATTATGTGTGTTACTGGTGCTTTTGCAATGTTTATGAGTAACACTGCAACTACAGTAATGATGCTCGCTATGGTGGCACCGATTTTGGCCTCCGTTGATAAAAGCGATAAAGGTATTAAAGCTTTAGTATTAGCTGTACCATTTGCGGCCAATATTGGTGGTATTGCCACACCTGTAGGCACTCCTCCAAACGCTATAGCCCTATCATTCCTTACTGGTGATAATGCCATAAGCTTCTTCCGTTGGATGTCAATTTGCTTCCCGGTAGCTATTGTATGCATTGTTTTAAGTTGGGTTATTTTATGGTTCTTCTTCCCATTCAAGACTAAATCTATAAGGCTCTCTATTGATTCTAAATTTTCAACAGACTGGCGTTCCATCGTAGTATACGTGGTATTTGCCCTCACAATCCTCCTTTGGATGACTGAAAAACTTCACGGTATCAATAGTTATGTTATTGCCCTTATTCCTTTGATTGCCTATACCTGTACAGGCATCATTAAAGCTGAAGACATCAAAACCATGAATTGGGACGTAATTTGGCTTATTGCAGGTGGTATCGCTATTGGTAATGCTTTGGGTGTTACTGGACTTGCTTCCCAGCTCGCCAATATGGTCGATTACTCACAATTTAGCGGTATTGCAATTGTTGCTGTAATTGCCTTCATTGGTTGGGGCTTATCAAACTTCATATCCAATACAGCAGCGGCAAACCTCATGATTCCTATTGCCATGGCTGTATTAACAGGAGCTGGTTCTGCCGCTGGAGTTCAAATACCAAACGCAATCCTTATGATCGCTCTTGCAATGAGCTTTGCTATGACTCTCCCAATAAGCACTCCACCAAATGCCCTTGCTTACGCTACAGGTTTTATTGAAAACCGTGATATGATGAAGGCTGGTGGAATAATATCCGTGATGTGTATGCTCATTGGATTGGGAGTTCTTTGGTTACTTGAAAATCTCTGATGTAAACAACGGACCTAAAACTTTCTATGCTCTCGCAGACTGTAACAACTTCTTTGTTTCCTGCGAGAGGCTTTTTAGGCCAGACTTAAAAAAACGCCCTGTATTAGTACTTTCTAATAACGATGGCTGTGTGATATCACGTTCTCAAGAAGTTAAGGCACTCGGAATTAAAATGGGAGTGCCGTTTTTTCAGATAAGAGATCTCGTAAAAAAATATCGCATAGCGGTGTTTTCATCAAATTTTCCCTTATATCTTGATATTTCTGCGCGAGTAACAGAGACCTTAAGGGAGCTCTGCCCGCGTATTGAAAAGTACAGTGTAGATGAATCCTTTTTAGATCTTTCGGGCATGCAAGAAAACTTTGATATTCCTGAATTCTGTCTAAATATCAAAAACACCGTCTATAAGCATACTGGAATCCCTATTTGTGTAGGAGTGGCACCTTCAAAAACTCTTGCCAAATGCGCTAACCATGCAGCAAAAAAAAGTATCACTCCCAATGGCGTAGCCGTAATAGATGATGAAGGCATGAGAAGATACATCCTCTCGAAAACGCCAGTGGGCGACATTTGGGGCATTGGAAGCCAATTAGAAATAAGAATCAAAAATACTCTTCATATTTCTACAGCCCTAGACTTTTCAGCTTGTGATGAATACCGTATCCGTAGTAACTTCAATAAAACTGTCCAAGGTACTTGGGCGGAGCTTAATGGGCATAGTGTTTTTGAGCTGGAAGATGAACCGCAACCAAAGAAGCAAATGATGTGGAGTCGCACCTTTGGACATAAGGTACAAAACTTTGAAGAACTCAAAGAAATACTCTCAGGCTTTACTGTCAGCATAATGCAAAAAATGCGTGAAGAACACCAGTATGCGACTATTATCGGTATTTTTATCAGCACTGGTTTTTGCGATAGTGTCCCATATTCAGCATCTCCTGCTGCCTGTTTTGGGATGCCTACTAATGATACAGTAAAGGCCTTAAGATATACCGAATTTCTTCTCAGAAAAGCCTTTAAAAGCGGAGTTAAATATGCACGTGGTGGCGTCTTTCTCCAAAACCTCTGCCTAACACCACAGTACCAAACGGATATGTTCCAAGATCATGAGCTTTCAGATGTAGAGGAAGAAAAGAAACGCAAACTCATGGCAGTTTTAGATAAGATCAATGCACAAACGCGAAATAAAGTTTATTTTGCAGCTCAAGGGAAACACGCCAGCACCAGCGTTTCTAGTCAAGGACGACTCTCACCGTCCTACACCACACGTTGGAAAGATGTTCCAAAGGTCAAATAAGATTAAACCTTAAGACCGAGACTATAAGCGTCAGTCATAATGGCCAAGTTTTGCACTTCACCCGCCTTCCAAACGCCAGGAGCTCTAATTTCACCGCGTACTCGTGCTCCAGGGATACAGTCTGTAAAGCCTCTTAAAGACGCCATAGCACGATCCATGTTGGCTACTTCAGTGTCAGCCATTGCGGAAATAAAATAGTAATCCTTATTGCCGAGATCTGTGTATATGGGAAGACAACGATCGATAAAGTTTTTCATAAGCCCGGTAATTGAATAGAAATACACTGGTGTAGCAAGGACGATTACTTGACTCGCTAGCATTTCATTTAAGATTCCAGCCATATCATCATTGATTACGCAACGTTGGGAGCGGGTACAGGCCTCACAGCCACGGCAAAAAGAGATGTCCTTTTCTCTTAAGAAAATTTTCTTAGTTTCATGCCCGGCTCCCGTGCAACCTTCAAGGAACTTATCGGTTAGTAATGCTGTATTACCGTATCTTCTAGGGCTTCCTAGAATAGCTAGTACCTTCATGTGTTCCTCTCTTAAAGCCAAGTTATTACTTTATGCAATAATTGTCGTGATATTGGAAATCTTATAAACGTTCCAAGAGATTTATTTGAAACTAAACGAACGGAATTATTTACCGAATGCATACCAAAAAAATACAATGTGAACACTTTTTGTATATTGTATAATTAGCCCTACTAGACTATCGATCCTAGCATGGCTCTTATTGGTATACATAAAATTGGATATTGATAATGTTAAGTTGTGCTGTTTTAAACGCATTCCAGTTTAACCGCCCAAATAAGCAAACGTCTCAGTGTCTTTTGTAAAAGCCTTACTTTGATAGATATGTTTAAAAACTTGCAAACAAATTTTTAAAGGAGCAAAAATGGAGCTAACGTTGGCAATCCTAGCCTTGATATCCGGTCTCTTTTTTCTTGTAAAAAGTGCTGACTGGTTTGTATCAGGAGCCTCTAGCACTGCTAAATTCCTCGGTTTATCACAATTCTTAATTGGTATGTTCATCGTAGGTTTTGGAACCTCTGTCCCAGAAATGCTTGTATCAGCAACGGCTGCTTTAAACGGTACACCTGCTTTAGCATTAGGTAATGCCTACGGCTCAAATATCTGTAACATTGCGTTAATTTTAGGAATCACAGCTTTAATATCACCGATTAACGTTGATCCAGCCATCTTAAAAAATGAAATTCCTAAGCTTATATTTTTTACCATTATTTCATTAGTACTAGTTAGTGACGGTGATATTTCAAGAATTGATGCCATTATCCTTTTAGTGCTTTTTGCACTCTTTGTAGCAAGAACGGTACAACTAGAAAAGAGAGCCAAAGCAAAAAGAGCTGAAGAAAAAGAAGAAGCGCCTCAAGAAAATACCGAAGCTCCAAAACTTTGGAAATGTTTATTACTTACTCTTGCAGGTCTTATCGTACTTATTATAAGTTCCAAACTTTTGGTTTTTGGTGGTGTAACCATTGCCAAATTACTAGGCGTTAACGATCTCATTGTAGGTCTTACCATCGTAGCTGTAGGAACCTCTCTTCCTGAGCTTGCTTCCTCAATTGCAGCAGCTAGAAAAGGCAACAATGATCTTGCGATTGGGAACATTGTAGGCTCCAATATCTTTAACACCCTTGCGGTTGTTGGTATTGCGAGAGTAATCAAAGACTGCCCTACTGGAAATGAGCTTATTGTGAGAGATATGGGACTTATGCTTATAGTACCCCTTATTCTCTTCGTCTTCTGTTTAAAAATTACCAAAAAAGGCGGTAATATTATAAATAGATATGAAGGCTCCACCTTCCTAATTATCTACATAGCTTATACAGCCCTTTTGATCTACCAGGTATTCAATACCAATTTCCATATTGAATTACCAATCATAAATAGCTAATTAAATAGCTAATCTTTAAGAGACCACGGGAAAAAAATTCGTGGTCTTTTTTTGTGCGTATTGCGACAGTAACCGATACAAAATCCTAGCTATTTACCTATAATTCGTTCTAGAAAAATTTTCAAATAAAAATGGGATTCTTTATGACTAGCAATAGTAGAGATAAATTTGCCACAAAATTCGGCTTTATCATTGCTGCAGCATCCAGTGCAATCGGATTAGGAAATCTATGGAGATTTCCTTATGTTGCAGGCTCAAATGGTGGCGCCATCTTCATCGTTATTTATATTGCAATACTTATATTTATTGGTATACCAATACTTCTTACCGAGATGTCGGTAGGTCGCGCTTCTAGAAAATCTATTTCACAATCTTTTGAAGTTTTAGAAAAGCCAAATACCAAGTGGCATTGGGCAAAATACCCCATGATCTTCGCAAACTATTTAGTTATGGGCTATTACCCAATTATTGCCGCCTGGCTCATCTATTATTTCATAGGCATTAGTTTTCAAGACTTTTTAGCCCCAAGTAATAGTGTCGACACAATATTCACCAGCATGATTACTGAAAGCTCAGGGATGGTGTACATTTATGGCTTTTTAGCCTTACTTTTTTGTTCCTTTATCAGTTGGTTTAGCATAAGTCGCGGTCTCGAACGTTTTTCAAGACCTCTCATGCTCCTACTGTTCCTCACCGTGTTTGGCTTAATCGGCTATTCCTGCTCTCTACCAAACGCCATCGAGGGTGTAAAAAATTACCTCATCCCAGATTTTTCCAAAGTGAACCTTGAATATCTGATAAACACCTGTAATGCAGCCCTAGGACAAGCGGTATTCACCTTAAGTATTGGTGTCGGCATGATCCTAGTCTTTGCAAGTTATATGGATAGAGAAAAATCACTGCCAAAGGAAGCTCTTTGGGTCTGCACTTTAGATACCATGGTGGCAATTGGCGCTGGTCTTATTATCTTCCCAGCTTGTGCGAGTTTCGGTATTGAAACAACCCAAGGGCCGTCACTCCTATTTAAGTCCATGGTTAGAATTTTCCAAAGTCTCGGTACTATCGGTGTATGGTTTGGGGCAACCTTCTTCTTACTAGCCATTTGTGCTGCAGTATCCTCTGTGCTAACAATTTTTGAAAACCTTAATGCTATTGTAAGAGATGGTTTAAATGTGTCTCGTCAAACGGCAGTGGTTATCAATACCATAATTGTTGGTCTGATCTCCCTTCCGGCCGCCTATGGTTATGGACCTCTTTCCTGGATCTCTATAGGGGATCTTGGCATCATTGATATCGAAGATTATATCTTTAGCAATATCTTAATGCCTCTAGGAGCAGTTGTATTCGCTATCTTCTGTGTTGCTCGTAGTGGTTGGCATAATGACGGCTTCTATAATGAAGTTAATACAGGAAGTAAGTGGAAGTTACCAAAGTTTTCAAGATGGTATCTTAAATACGCTATTCCTACATTTATAATCGCTGTTTTTATAAGTGCCAATTGGAATACCATTAAAGATCTCGTTAACTAAATTTTAAGATAAAGACAGTCAAAAAAAGAGTCTTTTAAGATTTTTCTTAAAAGACTCTTTTTATTTGTAACCTAATTTTTCATCTTGAAAATTAAGATAACTTTAAGAGGTTCTGACACTGCTCTGGAAGCACCTTTTTAGGCTTCGGTTTTGATGGTGTCGTTGGTTTTGGTTTCGGATGACGATAGCCTTCAAGCCAACTATTGACTTCTTCGCCGCAACCATCGCCCTTTGGCGGTAAGGCTTGCTTTTCACAATAAACACTACCTTTAGGACAAGCTAAACGCACATGCATATGAGCTACGTGTCCCCACCAAGGTCTAACCTTACGGAGCCAGCTTCTATCATCATCCTGCGCAGTATCAGAGCAAAGAGCCTTTTTAATAGCTGGGCTTACAAAGATACGTTCAACATCGCCATCTTCAGCTGCACTTCTCACCAAAGTATAAATATTTTTGTTGTAATATTTATTAACGTTTAATAGGTTATCCGTAACGATTGTTAGAGCCCAAGGCTTTTTCAAATCCTTCTTAGAAAGAGGCTTAGAAACCATGCGGAACCATACGTCAACATCCAATCCCATTTGATGACTAGCATGGCCCCCTTTAAATGGACCGCCACGAGGCATACTCATGTCTCCAACTAAAAGAATTGGAAGTCCACTATCATGGGTCTTGTTAGATAATCTATCCAAGAAAGAAACTAAAGAAGGATCGCCATAAAAACGTCTATTCTGCTGTCTGATAACTTGATAATATGGGTGATCTAATTTCGCAGAAACAGCGCCAGAAATACAGCCATTGCTATAAGAACCAATAGGCATGGTCTCTTCTGCTTTGTTAGGAGTTGTAAATGCCCCCCAACTCACGGCGCTAGCTAAAATAAGTGATGAAAAAAGCATGGTGCTCCTTAAAATATCATCGTTACTATCAAGTCGGTATTTTAATATATTTCCGATGCTATTTCAGTCACTATCCCAAAAGAATTCCTATAGGTAAAAGTAACCTAAGCTTATTTAAAACTAGTGTACTATTTCACGAACTCTATATTTTTTATGATTTAAAATTCCTGATATATAATATCGGAAAATTTTCAACCACTCCTTTAAGAGTAATGGGCTTCCCCGTTTAAAATTTTCTATAAACTGGTAACTGAGCACAAATCATGAATCTATTTAAAAAACTATTGGGCATAATCATATGCCTTACAATTATTGGCTTTTCGCCAGCCTTCGCAAAAGAAACAACCCCTTGGCTCATTTATGTCTATATGACAGGAAGTAATCTAGAATCTGAAGATGGATCTGCAACAGACGATCTTATAGAAATGAGTAAGGCAGGCGTTGGTAAAAATGTAAAGATCCTAGTTGCTGCTGGTGGCGCAAACGAGTGGAAAAATGAAATAGTTAGCTCAGATGAACTCGGAATTTATGAAATAAAGGGTGACGATATGAGCCAGATTGCTACCCTAAATAACTCCAATATGGGAAAGCGAGCCACTCTTGAAGAATTTCTACGTTTAGGTGAAAGCAAGTATAAGCCAGAACATAGAATTTTGATCTTTTGGAACCACGGCTCTGGCCCTGCTGGCGGTATAAACTTCGATGAAAATCATAACGACAATTTCCTCCATGTAAAAGATGTTAACGATGCGATAAACAATGCCTTTAACGGACGTTCTAAGGTTTTTGATATTATTGGCTTCGATGAATGCTTAATGGCCAACCTTGAAACTGCATACTGGATGACACGTTGGGGACACGTAATGACTGGTTCAGAAGAACTAGAACCTGGCACTGGCTGGAACTACACACCTTGGCTAAAAGCTCTCGAAAAGAACCCTAATATGTCTTCTCAAGAAGTGGGTATCAATATTGCTAAATCTTACATGAAATATAACCGTAGCTATGATGAAGAAGACGTTACCTTCTCTGTAATTTCCTTAGACCGTTTCCCAAGCTTAGCCTTAGCTTTTACTAATCTTGGCTATAAAATGTTAGATGCTGTAAAAAACGATCATTCTGCCATCAGTACTATCGACCGTAGTGGTATGAGAGCAGAATCTTATGGAGCAAGAAGTAAAAACGAGGGATACACCGATTCAATTGACCTTGGTCAATATTTAGATAATCTCACAAAAATAGCTCCTTCTGAAGTAAAAAAGGTAAAAGAGGAACTTAAAAATACCATTATCTACCACGATAAAGGCTCCTATAAGAAATCCACTGGTCTCAGTGTTTATTACCCTATAGGTAAAGGTAAAGAAAATTTTGATTATGTGGTTAATTATGGTTTTCCAACCCCACAGAAAATCATTTATGGTTGGCAGGTAGGCCGAAATAGCCAACACTTCACCAACAATATGAATAACAACATTAAGAAAGCTACCGATTTCTTAAAAGCGCAAGCAGGACAAAATGGTGGATCTGTTTCTTCATACGAACCTACTCAAGCTGAAGAAAACTTAACTAACCAAGGCTCAGTAACTAGCCTCTTCTCCTTCCTTGATAATAACCATAAGTCAGGCAATATAGAAGACCTCGAAGACATAAAATTAAGCATTAATGATGAAGGTTACAGCTATGTTAAAGTTGATAAAAAATACCTTAATAATATAGCCTTAGTAGAAAACGCCGTTATGTATTTCGTGCTTCCAGGTGAAGACAAAGAATTAGAAGATGGAATATATCTAATGCTCGGCTCTGATAACCAATTAACTCTTGATTGGGATAAAGGTATCTTTACCGAACATTTCGATAACACATGGCCGAGCCTCGATGGTCATATCCTACCAGTGATCGTTAATAACAGTAATGATGACTACACTACCTATGACTGTGAAGTGTTAGTTAATGGCAAAAGACAAAATATCATTATTGTGCAAGATCTTAAGAATAATAAATTTGGTATTACTGGTATGCAAACCATCACTGATGGAATACCTGGCCGTATTACCAATCTAAAACCTGGAGATAAAATTACCACTCTTTTCCCTATAGGCACCCTTACTAGTGAAGAAGAAGATAATAATGATGAGCAAGACGAACAAGAATTTGAAACCTTCGAATATAAGAAAGATAGTCGTATTGTAAGAGAAGATATTGGTGAAGGTCATTTGCTGAATGGTTTTATTTTTACAGATACCCAAGGCAATTCAGCAACTTCAGCTCTCATGACTATTTCTGCTGATGAAGATGGCAATCTTAAACGTGAATCAGTTGATTCTGCATTTGGCGGAATATTGAATTCTGATGACAGTAGCACTAGTAGCACCGATAGTGATGACGAAGACGAAGATAGCACTGAAGATAACAATAATTACCAAAACAGTAACGATGAAGACAGTGATGAAGATGAAGATGATGGCAATGTCATCGGAAACTTTATGGACTAAAGCTTCTAGGAACCGTTCGGAATCTTAATAAAAACGGCTTTATGGAAATCACCCATAAAGCCGTTTTTTTATTTAAAGAAATCTAAAACTAAAAAACATCAAGTTATGAAAAATTAAAAGGCTCGAGAACAAAAGTGTCTTCGTCTTTCTTTTTATCCTTATCTTCAGTAGATTCAGCATTTTCTCCACTAGAAGCGGTCTCGCCTTCCTGGGCTTTATCTTCACCTTCTTCCTCTACTGGAATATCAGCGCAAGTAAAGACATATTCAGAAGAGCGTTCTTGAGACCAAGCCTGTTTTATCTGATCTTCAATATATTTAACTGCTTCTTCATTTAGGCATACTCTACGGTTATCATCGGTATGATCTTCAATATACAGACAATATTCTTGGACAGTATGGATCTTTAATCTTCTGAACCAATCAGATTCCCCTTCGCAGAAAGGATCAAAACTTTCAATATCTTTAAAGTTAATACCTTCCATCAATCTAAAGTCTTCAGGACCTAGAAGATCTCCTGTGGATTTGCTTTCAATAAAAATCGGTGCTTCATCGTAATTTGGTTCATTTAAAATACGATTTTGTTGCAATGTTCTTAATCCAGGTTCGGTATTGCTAGCATCAAGATGCTCTGGAAATTTGCCATAATGAACTACGTAATCTTTACCTTCTTCATCGTGGGACTCAACGATATAGCCAGCACCAGATGCATCAGCTTTAACTTGCCCATCAATATAAATCTTAGGTTTTTTCTTGTTCATCAATATAATCCTCAATATAAAGGCATTGAATTCAAATAGTTATAATTAGATATTCACTAAAAACACATAAAACATCTCTTGAAACTAATAATGGTGTAAAAGATAGTGTATAATATTTTGTGTAAACGATAGTTCCTAAGGTATGGAAAAAGGAAC
>CAVGFV010000217.1:0-25504 GCA_963628765.1 Succinimonas sp. | reverse complement strand
AGTGATCGTAAATCAATGACTTAGCATAAACTCATTTTTTACTGATCACTGTCGAATTTAATTTTTTTAATAAATTCTGTTTTATCGCAATTCAAATTTATCAAATATGTGCGATTTAAAATAAAAACTAAAAATTATGCTTTAAATTCTTCAATAATACAGGTATGTTTTTTGTTTTTCGACTGTTTTTCGTAATTAACACCAACTAAAAGAATTTTTCCCGCATACCCATTTAATGCACCTGCATATCTCTTATCTTTTATTTGCTTGATGGCTGTATCTGCTGATTCGTTATACTTAAGCTCTACTACGATTGCTGGGTAATAACCCGCATTTTCTCTCGGAATAAATACAATGTCAGCAAATCCTTTACCTGTAGGAAATTCCCTAACAATATTATAGTAAGCTGGAGCGGTAAAATAGGCCATAGTAATAACGCAACTTAAAGAGTTTTCGTCATTATATTTCAACAAAGAAGCATATGTGTCATGGGCAAATTCCAATAGTTCAGCTACTTTTTGAGCATCTTCCTCGATTGTAGCCTTCAGTATTTCGTTACAACATGAAATTGACTTGGCAATTTCTTTCCAGCTACCTTTCTGTAATGCTGCTTGATATGCTTTCTTTACTTCAAAATTTGGAATATAAGCACACTCTTTCTCTTTATCGTATGCAAGGTAACCTAGGTGAATTAATGCAGTTAGAGCTTCATCTTTAGAAGAAATAGAATTCAAATCATTGGAAAAAGTTTCTGTATCTACCAAAACCTTATTCCCTGCCAACATACTCATAACATCTTCTTTGAGGCCATCGTAATTTAACGTTATAAAATTATTTATTGTTTCAAAGGCAGATGTATTTTTCCAATATGAATTAAATTCCCTGTTTTGAATAGCTTGAACTACAGAATTAGGGTTCCACATGTGTTTACCATCAATTAAGTAGCCATCATACCAATTTTGCATTGTACCAAAGTCCATTTTGTAGTCTTGGCAAAGTTTCTGTACTTCTTCCTCAGTAAATCCGTAGTACTCAGTTATTGGATAAGAACGGAGCATTGTGTATTCCCGAAAATTGTTTAAAGCAGATTCGTCCTCTATTTTTTTTATTGGGAGAATACCAGTTATATAACCCAAAGCTAAAAAAGACTTAGCCTCTTTGGATTTATATAGCTCGTGAAGAAATTGTAGATATCTGTGAATTAATTCTTGATCATCACTGTTTCGAATAACACAATCCCATTCATCAATGATTATGACAAATGGAATCTTCGTAAGGTCATAAGCTTGAGCCAAAGTCAAAGCGATGTTTTCTTTGTAAGAAATTTTATCATGATATTCTTTTTTTATCTCTTCGTAAATATTATCTCGAATTTCTTCTATTATATTTGGCTTATAAGAGTCCCATAATGATGAAATATCGATATGAATCACATTGTATTTATTTAGATGCTCTTTATAACTTGGACTTTGAGTAATTTTGGTGCCTGCAAAAATTTTCGAGGAATCGCATCCTTTAGAATAGTAAGCTTCTATCATTCCTGCTGCATGAGACTTACCGAACCTTCTTGCATGGCTTAGAGAAATGCATCTACTTGACGTTCTTAACCTACTATTCAAAAATTCTAACAATCCTGTCTTATCTATGTAAATTAGGTCATTTCTATCACATTCAAAACCATCATTTCCAGGATTAAAGAAAGTACCCATAAGCCATATCACCTCGCATCTACATTACAAAAGATATTGTAACATTGTTGTCAGAATAAGAACTGCCCCCTACCTAAAAATCTCAGCCAAAAACATAAAGCCTAGATTCCAGTAACCTTAATTCCCAACTCTGACTTTATTCCCTACCCCCAAATAAGCACAAAAAAAATAGAGAACCCAAAGATTCCCTATTTCCCTAATACACCTTATTTAAAAGTTCTAAGCTTTCGCCGTAGTCACTTCCTTTCCAAAAGGCTTAAACATCATAATCAGCACTGGGGTAACTGCTAAATCACAGATTAAAGCAATAATAAAGGCAGTTACTGAACTCCACGCAAAGGTAAATGGTCCTGCGAATTTAGAATTCATAAAGCTTAAGAGACATACCCCAGAAATGAGAGTGGTAAAGATAAGCACTCTGCCCACATTCAAGGAAGTAAGGATAAAGGCTTCTCGATAATTTCCACATTCCCCAAAGTAGTAACGGAAACGGGTAATAAAGTGAATAGTATCGTCGATACATACACCTAAGATTATCGGAGCCAGGATTACCAACACCATATTAATGCGGGCACCTGCGAAACTTACTAATCCTAAAGTGATCACAATAGGAATCACATTTGGAACCATTGCCAAAAGACCTAACTTGAGAGACTTAAAGGATATAGACATCACCAGGAAGATAGTCAAGAACGCATATAAGAAACTATAGAACTGACTCTCAGAAAGATAATCCGCCACACTGGTAAGTAAGCAAGAAGCACCAGTAAATTTCAGATTAACCTTTAAGTCATCCTTCTTAATAAAGTCCTTAAGATCATTTTCAAACTGACGTACATCCGCCGTGGTTAAAGAACGAGTTCTTACCTGAATATGCGCTACATCGTAGGCAAAACTTACTAACTTATCAAACTGCTTACCGCCCCCTGATTCATAGAGAAGGAGAAGTTCACTTATGGATTCCTTCGTAGCTGGCACCTTAAAGTAGTCTTCATTGTTTTCATGTACTGCACGGTTAACCTGCTTTAATTGGTTTAAGAAACTGGAAGTCTGAAGTACCAATGGGTAATCATTAAGGTAATTCTGGACCTTTTCCATTTCCGCAATAAAGACAGGATCCTTAACGCCGTTTTCTTTTCCGGAATCCAAAAGAAGCTCAATAGACATGGAGCCCCCCATACGGGCATCTACAAAGTCAAAATCGAGTCTTAAAGGATCATCCTTTGGTAAGTCCTGAATAAAGGCAGTCTCCACCTTAAGGTTAGTCATGCCATAGAAAGTGATTCCTGAAACTATTAAAGTCACTAGGAGAATCGCTTTCGGGAACTTAAGCACCAAATGAGCAAAGAAGCTCACTACATGGTCTAAGATATCAAAGTGTCTTTGAACATGACTTTCTTCAGCCTTCTCATAAGCCTTAACTGGCTTGGCACGCATAAAGCTTAATACTGGAAGCGCAAAGATAAAGGTCAACACTAAAGCGATAATGGCACCGATGGCTGCCTGAAGGCCTAACTCTCTTAACGGTAACAAATCGGTAAATACAAAGGACGCAAAACCGAGTGCGGTGGTTAAGGTAGTTAAGAACATGGCGATGGAAATAAGTTTTAAAGTCTTTTTTAAAGCTTCAAACTTAGTAGTACCTTCCACATAGAGCGCTTTAAATTCCGCGATTAAATGCACGGAGTCGCCGATACCCACACAGAGAATCAAGATAGGGATCATCATGGCCAACATGTTTAGGGTAAAACCAAACACTTGGTAAAGTCCCATGGTGATAATGATAGAAAGAAATACTGTGAGCAAGGGAATTAAGGTACCGATAATACTCTTGGTAACTAAGAGCATGATAACCAACATGGCGATAAGACCGGTTATCATCCACACCTTACCTTCTTCGGCAATATCCTTATCGTTAAAGTAACTGATAACTGGGCTACCTACGACACGAACATCGAGATCTTTATAATCTTGGAGGATCTTATAAATAGCTGGTGGAGCCTGGTTACGGTACTGGTTTACACTACCATCTTCAGTTTCCGGATAATTCACAAAGTCCAAAAGTATTCCAAAAACTTTCCCATCCGCACTTATTAAACGGTCCTTATAGGAAGTGTCGGCTACTGCTTTAGCGAGCTTGGCTTTTACTTCCGCATCTGAGATATCAAAGTTGTCAAAAAGGGCACTTATGCTTACGGTATCGGAATTTTGTTCGGAACTTATAGATTCCGCATTTCCGATCCAAGTTACCTTATCAACAAAGTTAACTTCCTTATTAAGGCGGGAAACCAAGGAGTCGAGACTCTTCATAAAGGAAGCGGAAACTTTATCATGGCTATCTACGAGTAAGAAGACAAAGTCATCGTTACCGAAGTTGTCATAATAATCTTGGAGCTCCTGATAGGCGGGATCGTCATCAGCAAAGAAGCTTTCATAGGAGTTATCCTGTTTCAGCCCCGCCATAAACTGCCCGATAGCTACCGTGAGTATCAGGGTAAAGAGGATACAAACGCCCCTATACTTGAGGATTTTATCGACAAACCACATTTTTTAATTAAATCCTTATCGTTACTACTACTTCAATTGGAAGCTTATTGGCACCACAATCTTGCTATCCTTTTCCATCTTGGGGAAGGAACGAGAAGCATTCTTAACCGTGGTAATGGCAGCCTTCTTAAGAAGCTCGGAATCCGTGTTACTCTTTACAACTTTGATGTTTTCCACACTGCCATTAGGCTTTAAGAGGAAAGACACTAACACGATACCTTGCTGCCCCTTTCTACGAGCTTGTGGCGGATAATAGATATTGCGCTGAAGAGCCTTTACTATTTGTCCCATAAGATTGCTCTTATTCTTGCCATAAACCATAGTTACAGGACCGGTATTGGTCTTGGCTGGTGCAACTTTTGGAGCTTGCACACTTTGGGTGGTAGCCACGGGAGCCGTTCGCACAGGTTCCACTCTTTCCACTACTTTTGGTACTGGTTTTGGTTGGACCTTAGGCACTGGTTTTGGTTTTGGAACTGGCTTAGGTTTCGGCTTTGGCTTAGGAACCGGTTTTGGTTTCGGTTTTTCTACAGGCTTGGGTTTTTCCACCACTTTAGGTTTTTCAGGGATAGGTTCCACCTTTTCCGGTACTGGTTCTGGTTTAGGTGGCTCCACGACAACCGGAGCAGGTGGTGGAGGGGGCTCTAAAGTCTTAATCACAATCTTTACGATTTCATCTTTGGCTTTGAGAGTCACCACGTTGCTAGCATGAGCTGCGAACAGAAAAATTCCATAGATAAAGAAACCATAAAGGACAACGGCTACCCCAAAAGAGGCTAAGTTATAATTCTGCTTTCTTGGTGGCAATGCTAAATTTTCCATGTTTTGTTTCTCTTAACTTATCAAGCACAGCGACAAACAAACCGAAGTCAGCTTTTTCGTCGATACGGAGCTCTAAGTGTTCTTCCGGTGTCAAAGCTTCAATAGCTTTCACTACTGTTTCAGGAGTCGCTTTCTTACCATCAAAATAGATTTCGTTATCGGCACTTATTTCTAAGAGCTTCGAAATCTCATCCGGATTACTTCTTTTATCTTGGGTATCCGCTTCTGGTAAATCGACTTTGATTTCCCCTTGAGCAATAAAGGTAGAGACACTCAAGACCATACAGAGGAGCACCAGCATAATGTCGATAAAAGGCACGATATTAAGAGGAGCACGAGGAGGGATCATTCTCATGATGCTTACTGCTCCTTAAACTTACTTACGGTAGTAATGATCTTACGATTAAGACCGTTGTAAGCCATAAGAGCAGGGATAGCGACCACAAGACCTAAAGCGGTAGCTTTAAGAGCTAAGGACATACCAATCATAATGTCTTTGGCATTAAGACCGCCAGATTGTCCCATATCATAGAAGGTAATCATAATGCCGAGTACGGTACCTAAGAGGCCTACATAAGGGGCATTCGAGTAAATAATAAAGATCGAGGTCATGTTGTTGGTAAGAGCTGTTTCAGCTTCTGGATGGGTCTTATATTGTTCTGGCTTAAAGCGCGTTAAAAAGATGTATCTCTCGATGGAAAACCATAGAGCAATAAAGCCCATTGCTCCTAAGATGACGAAGATACTGATATCCACTATTTCTTTGATGTTTTCCATGCAGGTACCTTTTTGGTTAAAAAAAATTGTTAAAAAAACACGAAGTTAATCCCGAGTAAATCTTTCTATTTAAGCCTTTTTAAAGGTCTTTAAAACCTTAATTTACTTTAAAATATTATTAGCCATACTTAACATTTGTTAGTTATGGCTAACTAATCCGCTATATTATACAAAAAATTTCGAGAGATACCTCAAATTTTTTCGGGGTAAGAAAATTTGTCATTTGGCATGAAAAAATGCTCTCGAAAGATATTTCGAGAGCGACTTTTAATATATGGAAATAAAGAAAACAAAAAGTAAAATATTCGGCTTTCCCCTGAGCACCACCCACACATGGTATCTATTCCAAGTAGTACCCAAGGGATTCTTGAAGGCATAGCAGGATAGGAATGAAGGAATAGGATGTATTATGTGTGCCCCACCCTGCTAAGGTTACAAAAAAGCTTTTATAGGAGGTAAGCAAATATTAGCTTTATGTAACTTTTGTTAGCGGTAACTAACAATGCGTATATTACACAATAAAATTAAGATACACATCATATTTTTACCTTATTGATAAAATTTATCAGTTAAAGGACGTATAAACATCTTTTAATACTTTTATTAAAAGATGTAAGGCTCTTTCGGCCTTTAGCAGAGCTTCCGACACTTCAGAGAGAACCAAGTTAAAACCTCTTTTTATATTAAAGAGGCTCCCATTCTCAAGATGGCAAACTTATTATCCATTAGATAATCGCAAAAAAGGAAATACGTAAGAATACAGAGAGCTATAAGAGATGCAGTTTTTTGACGAAATGTATGCTGAGATAACAGTACTTTGAACAAAAGCTTAGAGAGCACCAAGAACCAGAAATACGGTGTTTAAAACTCTAAAAACTTATACTCCCTCGCATCTTGTTTCCTAGGGATGCAAAAGGCAGATTCTTTTCTTAAATTCACAACCTATCCTTTATCCATAAAAAAAACTACCTTGAAGGGTTCCCTCAAAGTAGTTTTAGAGATTAGCCTAGGAGTGATATCGTAAGGATAGGAGTCTCGACACTCCCAGACTAAAGCCGGTGGAATTAGAGTGACTCAGAAAACATCTTCTTATAGAGTCCCCCCTCTGCCATGAGTTTCTCATGGCTTCCTTGGGCGACAATTTTGCCTTGATCCATTACGATAATCAAATCACTGTGCATAATATTTTTTAGCTTATGAGCAATGATAACAACCGTCTTATCAAGACAGAGCTCTTGCAGAGCTAACTGCATGGCATATTCGTTATAAACATCCAAGCTCGAAGTGATTTCGTCAAGAAGGACAATAGGCGCATCCTTAAGCATACAGCGAGCAATACAGATACGCTGTCTCTCACCGCCACTAAAGTTCTTGCCGGCTTCCTTTACCTCAGCATCTAAGGTGGTAAAGTCTACCTTAGCTCTCTTCATGACATCTTCTACTGCTTCGCGGGAAATATTCTTGTTCCCAAAGGTGATATTGTCATAAACAGAGCCCTTAAAAAGATAAGAGTCCTGAAAAACCATGGCATACTTTTGCATCAAAACTTCGGGATCAAAAGTCTTTAGGTCTTGGAGTTTCTTTTCTTTAAGATCCCCCATAAGGACGGTACCTGAGAGCGGATCATAGAACCTCGCGAGAATCTTTACCAAAGTAGATTTTCCGCTCCCACTAGGGCCTACGATAGCTACGACTTTGCCTTTGGGAATCTCAATGTTAACGTCATCAAGGACTAACTTATTCGGTTCATAACCAAACTTTACATGCTGAAGCACAAGGTCACTTCCTTCTGGGAGTTCCTTTTTGGTACCCGTAAGAGGCTTTTCCTGCATGAGAGCTTCAATATTTCTTTTGGATTCCGAAAAGTACTGAAGCATCATAAAGTTCAAACTAAAAGCAATAAAAGGCGCAATACTTCGAGAAGCGATAATCATAAGCACCATAAATTCCATAACGGAAATCTGGTTATTGAGAAGCTTATACTGGCCATACATTACCATAATACCGATACCGGCGCCCACACAAGACATAGCGGTAAGAGCAAACGGCATTAGGGTTACTTCAAGCTTAATACTAGAACTACGAAGGTTATTAAGACTGCTTTCCAAGGCTTGGAAGCGAGCTCCCTGCATGTTGTTAGTCTTAATGGTAGCAATACCGTTAATGTATTCCGAAAGTCTCTCGGAAGCATCCATAGAGGCTTTCACTTGCTTATTACTAAGTTTAATTCCAATAGACTTAACTAAAGCGAGAATCGCCAACGCCACGGGCACACAAGAAAAGAAACTCAAAGCCAAAGAAGCGTTATAGAAGCAGAGTCCTAAAAACACTACTACCGTAATAATGAGAGAGGAAAAGAGCTCCGGAATGATATGGGAGTTCGCATTTTCAAGGTTGGTAAAGTCCTTCATCATGCTGTAACTCACACGAGCCGGATTGAGGTTTCCTAAAGCACCTAAAGAAAGACTTCTGATATGCTCAGCGAGCTTTAAGCGTCCCGCGGTAGAGTTATTGTAGGTCGCCACAAAGTTAGCATTATAGGAAGGCTTTGCAGCAAAGTAGCAAAAGACCATATAGACCACCGTCGCAAGAGACACGGTCCATAAAACCCAGGTCTCCGCCCTTGTACCACCTAAATAAGGATTTAAGAGAAGGTAGAGAAGCCCCACAATAAAGAAGATACCGCCAAAGTTGGCAAGATCGCAGAGGCAGGTGGCAAAGATCGACTTATAGATCTTGCCCCCATCACTTCTTAATAAGAGTCTTATATTACTAAGCATGGGCCTTACCTCCTACTCTAAACTGCCATTTATCGGCGGAAACATATAAATTCCAAAGTTTTTGGTACTTGTCCGAGGTCTTTAAGAGGTCTTGATATCGTCCTTCGGTCACGATAGCGCCCTTTTCAACCATCACGATATGGTCGGCATTCACGACCGCATCTAACTTATGAGCCACCATAATGATGGTCTTATCCTTTTTAAGGGCTTCTAAAGCGAGGTTTAAAAGGCGCTCGTTTTCGGGATCAAGGGCGGAACTTACTTCATCAAGAAGGAGAATCGGAGCATTCTTATAGATAGCACGGGCGATATTAATGCGCTGTTTTTCCCCACCAGAAAGAATATCGGAACCACCTTCAATAAAGTAATCAAGACCATACTTTTCAATAATGTCATCACACTGCGCAAGATGGGCCGCCTTTAATACTTCGGCATCACTGGTGTAGGCTTTTCCGGCCACAATATTGTCACGAATGGTGCCTCGGAACATAAAGGTCTTTTGGAGCACAATACTGACGGTATCCATAAGATCAGCTTCCGACATGTCCCGGATATCCACACCCCCGATTTTGATAGCACCGGAGTCCACATCATAGAAACGGGCAATAAGGGAAAGAATACTACTCTTACCGGAGCCACTAGGGCCGATAATGGCAAGACTTTTACCAGCCTCGACCTTAAAAGAAACGTTATTAAGAGTTTTCTCTTCCTCTGCATGATCCTCTTCCCCTCTTTGTTTCGCAAAGTCGGGGTAAGTAAAGGATACATTTTGAAATTCAAGAGAGCTATCCTGCGGTTTTTGAGAAACTTCCGGTACCTTTAAAGGATCTACTTTAAAGATAGCATCGATTCTTTCCACACCTTCACTTATGGTCATAAGTACATTAGAAATATTCATGATGTTCATAAGAGATGGAAGAATGGCATTGGAAAGCACGGTAAAGAATAAAGCGGTAATTACAATGCCAGAATCTAAAGGATCAGAAGAGTTTACCCATATAACAATCGGATAAATAAAAAAGAAAAAGAAGTTTACGAGAATGGTAAAGATAATAAAGTCGCGACTACCTCTCTTGGCAAAACGAAGAGCAAAATCACGGTAAGTTACTACGCTATTCTTAAGGGAGGTAAAAGACTTCGCACTTAGGTTAAACATCTTAAATACCGGAATACCCCGGGTAAACTCCATCGAAGCGGAATTGATGTTTTCGAGAGCCTTAAAGTAGCCCTTGATCTCTTCTTTTACTCCCGAGTCTCCATAGATACGGAACTGAATATAAAGAGATAAAGCATAGACGCCGATACAGATAAGGCCTAATACCAAATCCACATAGAGATAGAGTCCAAATACGACGAGCGCTCCTGCAAAAGTCATTATGAGGTCTGGAATTTTATGAGAAATAAAAAGCTCTATAAGGTCCACGTTATCGTGAATGGTCTTATGGATTTCTCCCGTGCTCTTATTGGTAAAGTAACCTAAGGGTAACTTCGCAAGGTGTCTTGCGAGATTTAATCTAAGGTTAAAGATAATTCGAAAGGCTGCAAAGTGACTTAGAACAAAGCTAGTACCATTTAAGATCATGGAAACTAACACACTTACCAAGGCAATAATGCCCCAAAAATATACGTCATCCGTATTTACAGTAAGGTTCTTTTCCGAGGCGATAATGTAGAGATAAATGATCTTATAAGCCCCGATGTAGGGAAAAATTTGGGCAATGGTGGAGAGTCCCGCAAAAACCGCGGAGAGACTTAATGCCCATTTCTTTTCTCCACTGATTTCTAGAAGTCGCGAAATCCCCTTCTTGTCATGCGATTTCAATCTTAATACCTTCTTTTAATTTTTATTACGGTACAAAAAAAGGCCCGAGGCGATAAACCTAGGGCCCCTCGTAAGAGCAAAAGATTAGAAGCTGTACTTAGCCTTTATACCGAAGTTTAAAGGAGTGCCCATGGCATAGAATGGAGTACCATAGGTAGAGCCATTGTCGATAGCTGTTGCGTACTTCTTATCGAAGGCATTTTCGACATAAGCCTTGATTTCCAAGTTCTTGTAGATAGTAGCTTGAGCATAGAAATCAAAGATAGTGAAGCCGCCGTAAGATCTCTGGGTAAGACCGCTGTTGGTAAATACTGAGGTGTAACCTTCACCAAAGTAGGTCTTAGACTGGTAACGGGCACCAGCACCGAAGTTAAGACCGAAGTCTGCCTTCTTGATAGCAGCGAGATCTAAGAGACCAGTAAGTACGAACTTAGGAGCGTTACTTGGGTTCTTGGTATAACCAGCGGTTTTGTTTTCCGCATCAGAATAGGTCATAGAAAGACCGGTAGTAACGATGTCACCACGGTAACCCATAGTTAATTCGAAGCCCTTAGAAGTCATACGACCGATATTTCTAAGTGGGGTCATGTAGGAGTTTTCCACAACGGTGTAAGCCTGACGGTCATGAACGTCCATATAGAAGAGAGCTGCGTTCGCATCAAAGCCGTTATCCAAAGCCATGTGGTAACCTAACTCGTAGTTATAGGTCTTTTCTGGATCGTAACCTTCTTCGTCAAGTGCAGAAGTTGGGAACTTACTAAAGCCGCCTGCCTTAGAACCACTAGAAGCAAGAACGTAGGCTCTATGACCTGGAACAAAGGTATAACCAAAGGCTGCCTTGTAGTCGATTAAGTTGTAATTGTCATCAACGTTATCGAACTTATAACCAAACATGTAGTTACCGTTAGCCTTAGAACGGGCGTGTTCATAACGGAGACCTAAATCGATATCGAAAATACCGGTATCACCTACGCCGAAGTTATAAGCCACGTCACCAAATACAGAAACGCTAAGGTCATTGGTCTGTAAGTCTACCTGGCCGATAGGGAAGGAAGTACCGCCCATTAAAGCCTGGTACATTGGGTTGTCAGAAATATCAACCTGGGCAAGTACGAAGTTATCAGTAGTAAGGTTGGTTAAGTTCACACCCACCACAGCTTTACCAGAATTACGGGAATTACCAGTGTCACCAAGTTCTGCTGTGTAACGTACTTCCTGGGTGAACTGTCTAGTCTGAATCTGGTTATTGCTGCAAGTGCCCTGCCCCATCATGTAGAGTTCGCAAGACTTAGACTGGTTGTAGCTCGTGATACTGTTAATCACATCCCCGTTTTCAAAATCATAATCAAGCTTTAAGTAAGTGGTGTATGAAGTTCTCTTTTCAGTAGGATTTATTTCATCCTTAATAGCACCTGAACCATAGAGGTTTTCAAAAGCAGCTTCAGGAGATCCGAAGTAAGCGATTACGTTTGGATCGCCAGCCATTGCGCCTGCCATATAGGTACGGGTGAATTCTGGGTTACGGTTAATGCCGTAGCCGGAAAGTTTTTCACTATCAAATTCGCTTTCAGTTAAAGCTACGTTACTCTGGTGACCACGGTCTTTAGTATAAGAACCACCGATAGTAACAGTAAGAGGAGAGTTTTCACCACCAGTGAAATAAAGAGCACCGTTTACAGAGTATGATTCGCCGGTATTGTAGTTAGAACCATCAGTATCCTTGATCCAGCCATAGTCCTTCTGGTTAGCAAAACCAAACTTACCATAGATGATGTCTTCATAAAGAGCACCACCAGCGGCTACCTTGTTCTTCCAGAAAAGTTTAGAGTAGTCAGTTTCGATTTCAGCATAGTTACCATCGAGAATCGGATTCTTGGTGGTTACATTGATAACACCGAGCTGCGCACCAGAACCATAGATAGAACCCTGTGGTCCCTTAAGAATTTCGACGTTACCTACGTCGTTAAACTGTTGGTTTATTTGAGAGAATGGCTGTGCCACGCCATCCACGTATACGGTAACACCTGAGTTATAAAGGTTACCTGAGTTAACACCTCTTACGGTGTACTTAGTAAGCTGACGGCTACCAAAACCTGATGCTGGGGTAATAGAAGATGTAACTTTGGTAAGAGCAGGAACATCGCGTACTTCGTGTTTTTCAAGAGTTACTTCATTTGCGATTTCCGCCTGACCACTTAGGGTTACTAAGTCCTGAGAGTATTTGTTCGCGGTTACGCTAATAGTATCAAGTTCGAAATCATAATCTTCACCGTCTTCAGCATAAGCAGCAAATGAGGCTGCAATAGATGCTGCCAGCACTGTCAAAGTGAATTTAGATTTGGTGGCCTTTATAGACATAAATTGTTCTCCGTTTAGGACAATACCTCTTCCCCAAAGTATCAGCCTAGCTTCATAAATATATTTTTTAAAATTTGTGTTTCTTCATCAGCTTTCTAGGTAACTTTGATAAAATAACCTCTTAAAAGCGTGCTTAATGTAACATATTTGTTAGCCATTGTTAACATTAATTAGCATTAACTAACAAATTTTATCAGAAAGAGGTGCTTTTTCGGTTTGATATTATTTAAGGAGAACTTCCCTATTTACTTTTTAAAATAAGTGGGCATAATAGAGAAAATTTTGGATTTACATCCACATTCCCCCTTAATTTTTGTTCATCAGTTTTTTTTTTACTTTTAAGACTTTTTTAAGTTTTAAGTTCCTCTTCTTAAGCACTCTTTCTTTAGGAGATTTTTTCTAAAGCGGTATTATTTTTGAGAGAAGAATTTTATGAGTGCACCAGAACATATCTACCTTGAGGGCTGTCTTGCCCACTGTAATATTGCTAATTCCATTGCGAATCACTTTAAGGGGAAGCTAGATTTAGAAGCTTTTTCGGGAAGTGTAAAAGCGGTATTAGGTCATATCAGTAAGTTTCAGTATGCTCTTACCAACCTTAATGATTCTGATGGTACCTGGGCAGAAAAGAAAAGACCTGTGCCTCCGGTAAAACTCTATAAATGTGCCGATTTAAAAAAAGGTCTTAAAGAATATACGGAAGGGATTTTGGTACTCCAAAAAAGCTATGAGTACTTTCCGGTATTCTTTTCGGTACTACTTTTAGATGCGAAGGCTTCATCTTTAAAAGAGGTAACTTCTGATGATAAGTCAATTACCGGGGACTTCCTTATTATTGAAACCATTGACCACTCCTATACCGATGGTCGCTCTGCGGAATTCGTACTCTATCAAGTAGTGGAATACTATAACGCTCTTATAAATGAAGACAGTGCTACCTTAGATAAGATCATAAAGCGTTTAGAAAAGACTCATACCGTTTCAAGTGACAACATCTATGGCTTTAATAATCCGAACTCTTTAGTTAAGCTCTCAAAATGGCAACAGATTAAAAATGTCTTTTATCTTATGAGCCAGAAGCTTAACGATGCGGGTGGTTTCTCCATTAGTTATAAGACTATTGAAGAGAATTGGGAAAAGTTTAAAGCAGAGGAAAAGCACCATGAGATGCTCTGTGACTTTGACTTAGGCCCGCTCATTAAGCACTATGTGGATAATAAGAAGCTAAACTTAAATAGCTTTATTACCGCTCTTATTGCGAAGGCTTTTTACCATGTGAATGCAGTGGACAATAAGCATCCTGAGCAAAAGAACATTACTTTTAGAATGATGTCGGAATACTTATCACCGAAGTTAAGACAAGAACTTATTGGTAACTACTGCTCCTACATGCCGGTGATTACTGATGCCAGTCTCCCTTTAGAAGAAGTAACTACTGCCATTACCGCTAATGTAGAAAACTTCCGTAAGAAGAAAATCGATGTCACCATGTATAAGTTCCTCGAGTTTGCTTTAAGAAAGCATCTTGCAGGGAAAAAGGATGACCCAGTATCCTTTACGATTTCCTTTATTCTTTATCGCAAGTTTATGAGACATCCGGAATACTTAAAGGGCACTACCTTTGTAAGAACCATTGGGGCTCTTAACTACGAACCACTAGATCTTTTTGGAGCGAAACTTAATAACAAGATTGCTCCTACCCTCTCTATCTCAAATGACAACAAGCTCTTTATTACCTATTATCCTTTAATAGGTGGCGATGCCATAATTGACAAGGTTAATGAAGCTTTAAGAGCGGTTATTAAGGAAGAAATTTCAAAGATTTCTAAAGCATAATTACGTAAATTTCCTTTACTTAAAGGGGATTTTTTGTAAACCTATTTGGTAGCTTAGGGATTTCAATCTTCTTTCGCCCTGGGTTACCAAATTTTTTTTGGCTTTTTTAGGTAGCTTAGATATGCAAAATTTCGTAATCGGAAAGACCTCGGTTCTTCTTAATTCCCACCTTATTCAAGTGGTCCATTTTAAGGAAGAGAGTTTTTCAGATGAAGTATATCCTGCTTATGCAAGAGAACTTCTGAGCACCTTTAAAAATGCGGTTCCCAAAAGAAAAGCCGAGTTTATTACTGGCCGAATCGCTTCAAGGGAATGTTTAAGGATCTTAGGAAGTTCGGATCTGGTTTTTATAAATCCAGATCGTACGC
This sequence comes from Succinimonas sp., assembly GCA_963628765.1. Taxonomy (GTDB): domain Bacteria; phylum Pseudomonadota; class Gammaproteobacteria; order Enterobacterales; family Succinivibrionaceae; genus Succinimonas. The sequence goes on along the minus strand of CAVGFV010000217.1, from coordinate 10,485 downwards.
CTTTATGGCCTCAAGGTTTTATTGGTTCCATAAGTCATGATATGGATATTGCCTGTGCGGTGGTAGCCAAAGAAGATCCTCCTCTTTCTCTTGGTGTGGATCTTTGTTTAAGTATGACTGAAAGAGATGCCTCTTTAATAGAAAGGCAGATTTCATACGAAGAAGAGGTGGCACTTTTTACTTCTCTAGGTATCTCCAAAGCGAATGCTTTAAGGTTAATTTTTTCAGGAAAGGAAAGTCTTTATAAGGCACTCTATCATTTGGTAAGAAGATTTATCGATTTTAAAGATGTAAGAATTTTCGGAGTTATTGGAGATTCGAACTCTGGGGTTATTAAAGCAGAACCTTATGGTAAGGATACAGAGGATTTAGAGCTCATAGGAGAATTTGCAGTACATTACGAGTTCTTTAATCTTTATGGGCAGGAAGGGTATCTTACTTTAGCAAGTAATTTTGAGGGAAAGGAGTAAGAACTAAGGATTGGTTTAAGGCGTTAAAAGTTAGTTTTTTTTAAAAGAACACATCCTATAAGTTCAATCTCAAGTAATACAAATAATCTTGATAAGTGTCTTAAAAAGAGCCTATAAAACTTGTTTTTTTGAGATAATTTTAGGTAAAATTCTTCTCAACGTATCTGAGGTTTTAAAGATAAGATACGGTAGGCATATTTTTAGAGTTTTTATACTTATTTCTGCCCCACACCATATTTTTAGCCATTAGAGAGACCTCTAAGGACAAAAAAGAGTCAAACGTAGATGGAATTCTTGTTTTTTGAATTCAGCCCCGCAAAGTGCATTTTTAGCACTTATGTCATAAGGGCTAGCAGAGACAGGGTTTTCAGATACGCCCCATTTCGCGGGCCCCGGTCTCACACAAATTCCTCAAAATCAACCCATTATCACGTTCTAAAACATCCCTAACCCCAAAAATTACCAACTACGTTCTATTTAGTCTTATTATTAGTATGTATAAATTTTAGATACACCTACACTCGCAAAATTACTACAAAAAAGGAATTCAAAGATGATTGAATACAAAGACTTTACCGATGAAGAAAAAGAATACTTTGCTTGGACCTATATCCAATTTGTGCTTTCTTATGCAACAGATGATGACGAATACTATCTGACTAAAAAGATGTGTAGTAACTATATTCATGAAATCCAATCCATCTTTAAGGATATCGGTAAGGAAGATAAAGACATTGAAAGCATGAACGTTAATAACGTAAAAAGTTAAGCCGACACACTCTATAACTATGACGAAAAATACGTATCTAAAAACTGGAATATTAGAAGAAAAGAAATCGTCGAAAGCATTGAAAAATATTTAAAATCTTAAGAAGATTTACCTAACTTCTACGAGCTTCTAACTACAATAATTCCCACAAATGAGGAAAACTTACCTTCCTCATTTTTTTGTGTTTCTAAAAATAAATGCGCCCCCTCCTCTCTCAACTTCACCCCATAAAAAAATCAGACCAAAAGGAAATTCCTTCTAGCCTGATTCCAATTCAAAACGAAAACTTAAAACCTAAAGTAAACCTTAATTAAGGGTAAAGACGATATCCGCATCCCCTTCTCCGAGAAACTTGTAGTCATAGGAGATATTCATATCTTTCGTGATCCTATTTAACTCCTGCATCTCTTCAAGCCTTATAAGATCCGCAAGCTCCCCACAGCCAAGTTCTTTAAAGATAGAAGCATAAATACAGTTCCCAATCTCAAAATGTACTCGCTTCTTCTCTTGGGATTCATCAATAAGCGACTTAAAGGTTAAAAAGCCTAGCTCAGCATTCTTTTTCAGCATCGCCGAAAAGTATTCCAAAACCGCCGATGCCGGATCCTTAAATCTCATAAAAGTCTCTGGTATTGGCATAAACCAAGTCATTTCGGAGCCACCCGCAGTTAAGAACATTTCTTTATAAAGAAGATAAGCCTTTTTCTCCCCGAGTAAGTTAGAAGTCTCCTTATACCCAGCACAAAACATCCCCATATCCCGCACGAGATCCTTATAAAGTTTATTTCTCTCGGTATAGGCTTTTAAGGCCTTGATGTTTTTACGCCAAGAAAGGAGCATTTTGACCACAAAGGAGGCTAACTTAACCTTAGAGCAGTTCTTCTTAATTTCTTCCCAAAGGCGAGAGTCATAAAGAATTTGGGACTGCACCTTCTGCATCCTTGGATGGATCTTTACAGTGTACCAGTTTTCTCCAAAGTGCCTTAAGGTTGAGACCTGATTGGGATCTCTCTCAAGCCAACCCCAAGGTTCTCGAGATCTTCTTACTTCTAAGACGGATTTCCAGTAAATACTCCTCGCATCTAAAGCTTCAATAACTGACTTAAAACTTTCCGGAGTTAAGAGTTCTACGGTATAACTACCTGGCTTTTCGGTAAGTTTTCCAGAAAGCCAGGAATCCACCATGGAAGCCACCATACCCGCTGTGAGATCATATGAAGACACATCCCCAAAAAGCATAATCCCTTGGTCTTCAGCATCATCAGGGTAGAGAACAATCTGATTATCCGGATCGGAGTTCTTTTTCCCCTTCATCTTTTGTCCGCTTTTATAGAACAAACGAGCCAGAAAATCTCGCATCTTTCCCGGACGATTGAGAAGACTTATGATCTTTGCCGCCATTACCGGAAAACCTTCCATAGTGCAGCGGATATCATATTCGGTTACCGGCGCTTTATCTCTAGGATACCTATCGGAGGAAAGAGCATACATTTCGGGAGTGGCATAGTGAACCCCACTTAGCTTTTTACTTTTTCCTTGGAACTGAAAACTCGCCCTTTCATCCACCCAAGGATTCTTTATGACTGAGATTTGGGAGTCCTTAAAAACCGGAATCTCTGGTACCAAATTATCAAGCATGGCATAGGTGCTAGTAGGTCCCCCACCATAGGAAGTGCCCATACAAATCCTAGCGCGATATATCCCCTTGTCTGAAAGTTTCTGCTCGGCTAAAGAGCGGAGCATAATGGAAGTAAGTCCCGGAGACATGCCCATTCCGGAATAAATACGGATGCCACTCTTTTGAGCTTTATTATGGTTTTCTAAAGCGAGCTTGGCAGCCTTGGCAGAATCATTGATATCAATGACATCTACTTTGGCATCAAGACAAATGTCATGTACTTTGGCAAGAACCCTTTCCATAGGTCCACAAGATGCGATCACAAGATCAAAGTCCGAAACTATGCTAACGGCAGAGTTATGCTCATTGATATCGATTTTAACGAACTCAGCCTCTTGAATGTCTGAAACTTCATGCCGTCCTCCCGCATAAAGCCTCACCTTGGGATGCCGACTCTTTATATACTTAAGGATAATCCTTCCCGTCTCCCCCGATGCCCCGATAACCAAGATCTTATATGAGCCATTTTTTTCAATTTCTTTCACTGTAGTGGTCCTATATGGGGTAAGGTTTAAGATGTAAGGCTATCTGAAATATGGGAGAGTACCGAAGAGCCCGTTAAAGCCGGAATAATGTATTCCGATGGTACACATTCGTGAAGAGAATACCCCTTAGGAGTAACCTCATGACTTAGAAGGTACACAGCACTAAGTCCTACCATAATACCGGTCGGTACATAGGTATCATTGGCAGTTAAGATACCGGTAACCTTTTGACCATTTTTAAGGTGAAGGCGGGTATGTATGCCATAGAAAGGGGTAGACTTTTTGGCATCCAAGGTAGCTGCTTTCACTAAAGCTTGCGCTCCCTTGAGAATCTCTTCCCCGGAGTTATATCTTTTTAAAAGCATAGACACCATAAGACTTAGACCGGCTCTTTTTCCGATATTAGCTCCGGATACGCGAGCATCCGGAATTTGTTCCGCAAGGATAAGACGGGCCATTTCTTCCGAATACATGGATAAACCAGATAAAGTCTTAATAGGCTCTGGGAAAGCTACCTTCACCATGGCTTTAAAGAAACTAAGCTTCTTCACAAGGCCATTTTGAATTTCACAAAAGCCTTTGTTATCCCCAAAGCCTCCAAGGCTCGACACAATATCAATAGCGGAACTTAAAGTCCACTTATCTCGTCCTGCATAAAATACTTCCACCTTAGAAACCGGAGCTATCTTCTTATACTTATGAATAATATACTGAGGATAGGAACCACTAAGTCCTGGAAGGAGTCCCGCATTTACCACCACCGGAACCTTAAAAGCATTTTGGGCATTAAGTTCATCAAGGTATCTTAAAGCCGGGTCATAACCAGACACATCTAGAAGCGCGACTCCGGCCTTAACGCAAGCATCGATAATATGGTTCCCAATCTTATAAGCAGGACCTAAGCAGGAAATTACCAAGTCTTTATCTTGAAGGAGGTTTTCTAGTACCCCTTTACAGGTAACATCTGTGTGTACTATTAAAATTCGTACTCCCTTAAGGTCCCCAAGACTCTTAACATCAATTTCGGTTTTTCTGGTAACCAAAGTGATCTCAATATCTGTAAGGTGGTCTTTAAGATACTTAAGAGCAGTTTCGCCAACCTTACCGGAAGCTCCTAAAAAAAGTAATTTGGTCATACGCACCTACAAGAAATACTTAAAGCCCACTTCCACATAATCATTGCGATCATAGGACTGGTAGATAGAAGATTTAGTACCACCACCGATAAAGAAGCCCCGGAGGTTTAGAGTCAGATTGTCATTTACGATATATTCCGCGTAGGTTTCTAAAGTGTGTTCATCCTGGTAACCATACATAGCATTGACACCGAGAATTAAGGCATCATTAAAGTACTTTTGGTTTACACACAGGGTAAAGCCATAATCATCTTGGTAGCCACGATAGTGATCCCAAAAGAGCTGCACATTAGCATAGATATCGTGGTCCAAATTTTTATCCCAGCCCACGATGATCTGTCTTAAGGTTTTATAGAAGAGATTGCCGTTATCATCATAGAGACCCACATTATTGGTATGGGCAAGTTCCGCTCTAAGAGTGTTTGATCCTAAAGTCATAGCTCCACTCATATTCACAGTGGTGGTACGAACGGGCTTCATTTCCACTTCGTTAAAGGACTTTCTTGCAAGAACGGGAAGATCGGTAAAACCAGAATAGAAACTCATCCCAAAATCATAGCCAGATTGGTAATTCACATAGCGAGCGCCCCATTCTGGCTTTTTAGGATTTAAGTCTTCATCGATGGTAAGGTAACCCATCTTTTCCAAAATTCTTAAATCGTGGACATTTTGAGGTTCCCACGGGCTTCCGTATTTAAAGATCTTGCGATCTTTTCCAACAGGGGCCATTACCAATTCTAAGTTACCAATAGGGGTGGCTTGTTCGTAACGCACGAGCCAAGAAGGCCACTTATAAACGGTACGGCCATTGGCTAACGGGTCTTCAAAATACGTCGCATTGATAACATCCATGGTGCTACGACCATCATTAACGCCCCAAGAGAGGCGCATCTTCCCAACGGTTAATTGCGCTCCGGAAAGGCCCAATTCATTACCATCCAGTTTGCCATAAAGTTCATAAAGGGAAGCCTTGGTGGTTTTGTCATAAGAACGAACACTTTCGTCGTAATCAAAGAAGCCATTTACATATAGAGAAGCATACTTGGCATCAAGAAGGAGGGAGGAATTTAGACGAAGACGAGAGGATAAAAAGCCATGCTGCTTGGTAAACTTCCGCGCTCTCCCCTCAATGACGTTGGAAAACCTACTCTCCAAAATCCCCTCATCTTCTGTGGTATTCTCCATTTCTTCCGTAAGGTCAAAAGCAAAGGGATCTTCCTCCCCTAATGCCACTTCTGACAGTAAAAAAGTAACAGCCAATAGGGAGAGTTTTTTCAAGCCAAGGTACGACATGTGTTTTTAACCTATTTTGAAGAAGGGAGTCCCAAAACTTCCCAAAATTCTTGGGAAGTTTACTAAGTATATTTGGAAGATTTTTAAGAATTAGCGCTTCAAATTGTTATGTTCGAAGATCGCTTTATCGATACCCTGGTCATAAACCACATCGCTATACTGCATAAGGGTACGGGAGTCATTACGAGAGTCCTGCATGATCATCTTGCCCACAGTCCAAATACCGGAGATCTGCTTGATATCGCCTGACTGCATAACTTTTAAGAGACGGTCATGGGTATCGTAGTATTCTACTTTTACAGGGAGTTTATATTCTTTATCCACAAAGACTATCTTCTTACCATATTCGGTTTCGTCAGCCTTTTCAGAAATTCTTACTGATTCAATCACCCACACGTCGCGGTCATTTACCTTGTCGTCACGAAGATACTTATGGTTGTCCGCATCTACGCTACGATACTCGATATCTTCCAGAGCAAAGTTACTACGCATAAAGGCGCTCTTCTTACCGCCACCACTAATACGTCTTACAAGGTTTTCAGATGGGAAGAAAACCCACAGGTCATCTTCTTTATTGATGTCTTCGTGAGTCCATGAAAGGAACTGGGAATCCTGAATATCGGAAGGAGCTCTGAATCTAATAAGAGAGCGTCTTTCTGGACCTTCGTGCATAGCCCACATTTCCATTTTACGGACTAGTTTTTTATTCCCGCGTTCGATAACCATTACGGCGTTGCGATGAAGATCCTTACTGGTATCCACATTATTAACCATCATGGCAATATCGCGGCCAGTAAGTTCTTCGGCATTCGCTAAAGGAAGCATGCTGAGTAATGAGAGACCTAAGACACCAAGTAATTTCTTCATTATGTGTATCCTTTTATAAGGCTAATCCTGTTTATAACGTTTTTAAAAAATGGGGATTTATCCCGCTTACAGTTTCCTCAAAATCCCTGTACTTTGTTTTTAAATCCGAAAAACCGGCTTTAAGCCAGTAACATCTTTAAAACGTCTACTTCAAAACTGTGAGAAATATAACACATTAGTTAGCCTATGTTAACAATAATTAGCATTAACTAACAATAATTATCATTTGTTAAAGGGGATACAAGGTTTAATTTAGTGGCTTTAAGGCTAAATTGCTTCTTCCTTTAAAATTTAATGAAATTAAAAAATTGTTAAAAGATATAACTTTAAATGGGAAGTTTTGAGAGGAATGCTTTTGGGGAATTTTAAACTCTTCCCCAAAAATTTTAAGAAGTTAGAAATAAGTTAGGCTTTTTCGAGATAGGTCTTGATACCTTGGAAGGTCTCTTCGGAAATCATATGCTCAATACGGCAAGCATCCTTTTCCGCAATCTTTGCTGAGACGCCGATAATCTTTTCAAAAAATCCGGTAAGTACGATATGTCTCTGATAAATCCCCTCAGCCTTTTTAAGTCCGGCTTCAGTAAGAATTAAAGCGCCCTTTTCACCTCTTTCCAAAAGACCTAATTCTTCTAAGTTATCTAAAGCTTTACTTACAGAAGCTCTAGTAACATCTAAAGCTTTTGAGAGATCTGAGGCTCTAATACTTCTCCCGTCACGAGTTTCCATATGGATATGTTCTAGGTAGTTTTCTGCCGACTCGTTAAGGTCTTTTATATCTGGAACATGGGAGGCTTCCACATCATAGTCCGTAATAGGCACGTTATTTTGTTTTAAGAACTTTTGAATAGCCGTAATGGTAGAAGCACTTACTACATGCTCAATACGGCAAGCATCCACATCTGCGACTTTCGGAGTAATTCCCGCAACATAGATTAAGAAACTAGCCAGCACCCGATGATAATTAAAGATCTTTTGTGCGATCTTTTTTCCTTCCTCGGTAAGAAGAATAAAGTTTCCCTTCTCCAAAGTGATAAAGGCTCTTTCTTTTAAGATGCTTACTGCACGACTTACAGAAGCTCGGGACACATTTAATTTATTCGCGATATCCACGCCACGTACCGAGGATTGAGTATGCTTTAAGATTAAAATGGTTTCGAGATAATTTTCTCCAGATTCTAAATCGATATGCGCTGCCAAACCTTTATCTCCTTTTAAGTTCGGTAATTCCTACTATTTTAATCTAGATTGATAAAAATAAAGTGGGGCTTGTTTCCGAAAATTCAACTTTGGAGGATCTTTTTCGGATTTTTCTGAAAACCCACTACTCTTAGGGCTTAAGTTACGGAGAATTTTGAGGCCTTACGAGTAACGTAAAGCCTTCTTAAGCCCGGGTATTTCTGAGTTATTCCTAGATAGGACTTTCCAAGCCGATCTTGGCTAAAGCCTTCTTATCGATTTTGCCTACGGGAGTGAGAGGCCAGTTTTCCAGGTAAAGTACTTGGTCAGGTAACTTATAGGAAGCAAGGCCCTTTTCAGTAAGGTAACTTCTGAGATCGTAAAGGTCCATTTCTGCACCAATGACAAAAGCACAGATCCTTTCCCCCAGATCCTGATCTTTTACTGGGACTACGGCACAGGATTCGATATCTTCATGCTCTAAAAGGAGCTTTTCAATTTCGGAGGCGGAAATCTTTTCTCCCGCACGGTTTATCTGTTCCTTGATACGGCCTAGGACTTCAAAGTTCCCATCAGGTCTCTTCTTAACAAGATCCCCCATGCGGTAGTAGCCCTCTTCGGTAAAGGCGGTAAGATTTTTTGCACCGGCACGGTAGTATTCGTGGATGGTATAGGGTCCTTTAACGATAAGCTCCCCTATTTCTCCCTCTGGCATGATCTGATTATTTTCATCTACTATGAGACAGTTATCGTATTCCGAGATAGGTCTTCCTTGAGAGTTTATGATGGCCTTAAGAGAATCCTGAAGTCTTGTACAGCAGATTAGCCCTTCCGCCGTGCCAAAGACCTGCTGAAGGACTCCTGGGAAATTCTTGGTGATGAGTTCGGCATCTTGGGCTTCTAATCTGGCTCCCCCGACCTGAAGGACCTTAAGGCTACTAAGATCCGGTTCGTCCCATTCAATAGCTTCTGCCCAGAGTTTTGCTACGGTAGGGACTAAAGCAGTTATGGTTACTTTATGTTCCGAAATTAGTTCAAAGCCTTCATCAAAGCTTGCGGTATTCGCTATGACAAGTTTGCCACCCACGCTAAGGATACCGAAGATTCCTGGGCATGATAATGAAAAGTTATGGGCTTCAGGGAGGATGCTTAGGTAGACACTGTCTTGGTTAAGTTCGGTTATCTCCGCCATTTTGCGATAGTTATAGGAATAATCGGCATGAGTTCTTGGGATAAGTTTCGGGGTTCCGGTAGTGCCTCCGGAAAGAAGGAGTAATGCGATTGCAAGGTTATTGGTTTCTTCCGGAATATCTTGGGCCTTACCTTGATAGTTCTTAAGTTCAATATAAGGATCGTCTTCGGTATTAAAAGTAATGATTTCTACATCCTTTTGGGATTCTTTAAGACCTTCGATAACTTCACTGTAATCCAGGTTAAAGTGTTTATCTACGGATATGTAATGGGTAGGTTTTGCTATTTTTGAGAGCTCTAGGATATCCTGAGCTCTTTGAGCTGGGAGAGCAAGGATAGGTACGGCTCCAATTTTTAGTAAGGCAAACAATGTCACCACAAAACCTATGGAGTTTGGCATTTGTAGAAGGACACATTCACCTTTACGGAAATTCTTTTCGTAAAGATAAGAGGTGAGGTTTTGGACACGCTCGTAGAGGTCACGGTAGCTTAGGGCAATATCGTTACTTATAAGGGAGATTCTTTCTTGGTACTTTTCACACCAGGTTTTAAATTCGCTACTTATGGTGTTTTTTAGCCAAGTATTCTTATAGTAAAGTTCTTGTTCTTCTGGGGACCATAGCTTAATTGTGTCTAACATACTGTTCTTGTTTCTCTCTAAATTGGGAATAGGAGTTAATTTCGTAATAAGTGAAGTCAGAAGTTTTGAGAGATTACTTACTGGTTAAGGAATGCTATGGTTTTGGAACTAAAAAAAAACTTCTCCAACAAAGGGTCAAGAAGTTGGAGAAGGTACACAAGGAATTTAGAGGTAACAGAATAATAGCAAAGTTGTACTTGTGAACCAAGAATTATAAATGACAAAAAATATCACTTCCCTTACGTAGAGTTTTTGTAATAGAACTTTTGATATTTTTTTTAGCATAGTGTATCGTTAAGTATTTTCTACATTTATAGTTAAGAAAAACTAACAGACTGTGATAGCAATAGATTACCAATAGCTCACTTTAGAAAGTTTATGTCAGAAGAAATTTAAGTTGCTAGGTTCTTAATAGATAGCAAAATTCAAGGATAAGTAATGGCAAAGTCAAACACCGCAAACATTGGTTTTGAAAACAAAATATGGGATGCTGCCTGCGTACTTCGTGGGAACCTCGATGCCTCCGAATATAAGAGCGTTGTTTTAGGATTGATTTTCCTTAAATATATCTCTGATAGATTTGAAGAAAAGTACAAAGCCCTTGTAGAAGAAGGTGATGGCTTTGAAGAAGATATTGATGAATATACCTCAGAAGGTATTTTCTTCGTGCCAGTAGGAGCCCGTTGGTCAGAAATTGCCGCCAAAGCTCATACTCCAGAAATGAGAGTAAACACCATTTTGTGTAAACTCCATCTTTACTCAAAATATTTTTCTGCG
>CAVGFV010000216.1:0-4609 GCA_963628765.1 Succinimonas sp. | reverse complement strand
CTGTGAACGGATGTGCATTTTAAAGTTTTTTAGAATTTCGTCAACATTTTTTTTACTTTTTTTTCAAAAAAAACGTTTTTTTTCTTTCAAACGCCTCTTTTTCACCCAAAAATGCATTTTTTGATAATAAAAATTCTTTAAAACTTAAAAAAATGGAATTTATTCCATATTCATATGCATATGCTTTTCTGACATAAGTTAAACATAGGTATAATGTTGTTATCTTTTGTATAGACCTCTAAAAAATCCGCCCTGCTACTTGATTAGTAGAGTGAGTATATAGAGTTATAAAAAAGCAATAATGTTAAGATTGAATTATTAACAATGACATTACTGATATAGTGAACTTACCTCTAAGAATAAAGAGTACTTGAATATTAATTTGATATTTAAGCAATTTTATTCTTTTGATTGTAGATTGTTCAAACAACTAAAAACACATTATTTAACACTTAATTATAGGAGTTTAATGATGATCAATAGAACTCTATTATCCTTATCTCTCATTTCAATAATGTATGTAGCTTCTGTTAATACCTCTTATGCAGAAATTGTTTATAAATGGGTAGATTCCAATGGAATAACTCACTATGGTGATGAAGAAAGATTAGCTCGCCAAAATGGTGCAAAACAAATTTCAGTAAAAGCACCAAAAGTAGGAACTGAAAATGTTTCAAGTAGCGACTATGTTCCAAGTAGACAGGACATCAGATCAGTTAATAACAATTCAAATGTTCCTCTTAAGGTAAGAATAACCTCTCCTCAAAATGGTGAACAAATCCGAGCTAACAATGGCGTTATTAACGTATCTTCATCTGTATCACCAACCCCAACAGGTAATTACTCTACAAAAGTATTTATCGATGGTGCACTTTTTGGTTCTGCGAACAATTCCACATCTGTTCAAGTACAAGGAGTTCCTAGAGGTGAACACGATGTTACAGTTAAAATCCAAACACAGAATGGCAAAATTTTTGCATCAAATTCCGTGCACTTTATTGTATTTAGAGTGGCGGCTGGTAAACACTAACCAAAATCTAGCTTAGACTAAAAAAATTAGATTTGTTGGAATATGTAATTATTAAATTTCCGCCAAACTTAGTGCAATAACGCACAATTATGGTGCATTTAAATAATTGAATGCTCTTTGGTGAAAATAATGTTTGATAACGAAATAAACCAACAAATCCTTTCTAACTTAAACACAGCAATATTGCTCTTGTCTTCAGACTTGAAGATTACCTATGTAAATCAAGCTGCTGAATTACTATTCGAACAAAGTTCACACAAGTTAATTGGAAAGCCAATTAACGAAGTATGTGCATATTCAGATTTTGATTTTAAGAAACTTACAACTTATGGCAGTAATGCTACTAGTTATACCAATTATGAAACTTTGCTTGTAATCGAAAGACAACCTACCCTTGTCGATATCACAGCTTCTGAAATTTCTATTTCCAACGATTCATCACACGCTTTTATTCTTGAAATCAAAAAAATTTCTAAAGAAAGAACAATGGAAAGAGAGCACCAACAGCGGAATCAACAAGAAGCTGCAAGGAATCTAGTAAGAGGTCTCGCCCACGAAATAAAAAACCCTTTAGGAGGGATTAGAGGAGCAGCCCAGTTAATTGAAAAAGAATATAGAGATAATGATGAGATACAAGAATACTGCAAAATTATAATAGAACAATCTGATAGGCTAAAGCATCTTGTAGATAGGCTCCTAGGTCCTCAAAAAGCAATACCAGCCTCCGAAAATAACATTCATTTAGTATTAGAAAAGGTTCGAAAACTTATCGAACTTGAAACTAACGATTCTATTACTATTACCAGAGATTATGACCCGTCATTACCGAATATAAAAATGGATGAAGAAAAATTAGAACAAGCCTTTTTAAATATAATTGGTAATGCTGTAGCTGTAATAAAGGAAAGTAACACTCCTCAGGGATTAATCTCCATTAAAACCAGGGCTGATTATAATATTTCAATTCTTGGAAAGACTTTCCCTACAGTTTTAAAAATCGAAATAACTGACAATGGTCCAGGTATTCCTCCAGAAATCGCTGATACTATTTTTTATCCTATGGTCACACACAGATTAGGGGGAAGTGGACTTGGGTTACCTATAGCTCAAACGATAATATCTCAGCATCATGGAAAAATTGAATGTCAGAGTTTTTCTGGTGAAACAAAATTCATAACTTATATTCCAATCTCTACACATGACAAATAAAAAGGAAATTCAAATGACTGATAGTATCCGAAACAACAAAATATGGGTAGTAGATGACGATAATGCTATAAGATTTATCATAGATAGAGCCCTAACAAAAGAAGGTTTTATTTGTGAGACCTTTTCTAATGCCGAATCGGTATTAAAAAAAATAAATAATGAAATTCCAGACTGTATATTGTCAGACATAAAAATGTCAGGCATAGATGGAATTTCAATGCTAAAAGAAATCCACAAAAAGATACCTTACATTCCTGTAATAATAATGACCGCCCACAGCGATCTTATGAACGCCGTTAATTCTTACGAAAATGGTTCTTTTGAATATCTTCCGAAACCTTTCGATCTTGATGATTGCATCGCTATAGTAAAAAAAGCAGTCTCCCAAAAAATCGACAAGGCAATTACTTCTGAAAACACCACGAATGATCACCAAAAGATTCCGGAAATAATTGGTGAATCTCCAGCCATGCAAGATGTTTATCGCGTGATTGGTCGTTTATCGCATTCGAATGTAAGCGTACTTATCACGGGGGAATCAGGCACTGGTAAGGAATTAGTAGCTCACGCAATACATAATCACAGCACTAGAAAAGAAAAACCCTTTGTGGCATTAAACATGGCTGCTATCCCTCATGAGCTAATTGAATCAGAACTATTTGGACATGAAAAAGGTTCATTTACAGGCGCAAGCAATCAAAGAATTGGGCGCTTTGAAGAAGCAAATACCGGCACATTATTTCTCGATGAAATAGGAGATATGCCTTTAGAGGCTCAAACAAGATTACTTAGAGTGCTAGAGAATCACGAGTTTTATCGAGTTGGCGGACAACAAGCGATATCAGTTGATGTCAGAATCATAGCAGCTACCAACAAAAATTTACTCGAAATGATTAAGGAAGGTAAATTTAGGGAAGATCTATACTTTAGGCTGAACGTTATCTGCATAAAACTTCCGCCACTTAGAAACAGACCTGAGGATATTCATAAATTAGCTCAGGTGTTTCTTGAAAGAGCAGCTAAAGAATTAAATACTCCTATTAAAAACTTAAATTCTGATGTAGAAAAACGCCTCAAAGAATACAGTTGGCCTGGAAATGTAAGACAACTCCAAAACATTTGTAGATGGATATCAGTTATGGCGCCTGGTATAACTGTAACGATCGAAGATCTACCATCAGAATTTAAAACAGACGATATTATTCATAATCCAGATACCACTAAAGCAAATGTGGATAATTTAGATGATAATTCAAATATAAAACCAATAGAAGTTTTCGAACAAAACACCTTAAGTGTCAACGATAATAAAATTAACATTGATACTAATTGGGGAACACCTTTGTCAAATTGGGTAACTAAAGAATTAACAATGGGCCATACAAACATTCAAAATGATGCTCAAATCATTTTTGAAAAAATTATGCTTAAAGAAGCCCTTCGTTTTACCCATGGACGCAAGCAAGAAGCAGCTAAAATTCTTGGACTTGGTAGAAACACACTTACTAGAAAACTAAAAGTTTTTGGCGATAATGATTCTGTAAAATCTAAGTAGCAATTATCAGTAAGTTTTAGTAGAAAACAGTACGCTTTATTAACGACATTCTTTAAATCAAGTTATTAATTTATTTTAGGAATAAAAAAAGGGGGAAGTTTAGCTTCCCCCAACACGCAACTAAAAGTAAAAATTACTTCTTGTAACGGTTAGCCATGTTGTCAAGACGTTCGTTAGCACGAGCTGCATCAGCCTTAGCAGCAGCAACGTCATTGCTTAACTGATTCTGAGTATCTTTGATAGAAGCAACGTCAGAAGCAAGAGCGTCAACCTTCTGTGAAAGAGCGTCAACTTTCTGTGAAAGAGCATCGGTATTAGCACAACCAACGAGTGAAGCACCTAAAACAACAGTACCTAAAACAACCTGTAACTTGTTCATGAATTTCTCCAAATAAACATATTATTTATTACTTAATCATCACTCACAGTACTAAACATTTCCTGTAAGTTTGCGCATATTTTATCTCAAAATTCAGTTTTAGTCACGTTTTATAAGATTTTTTTTTATTTTTAAAGAACTTTGGTGTTAATGGAGAAAACAAGCCCTTTGTATAAAAAGGTGCTACCAAATTTTTATCAAAAATAAAGGTCTAGGATAAACTATTGGGAGTGAGACTAATAAAGCATCCCAAGCCCCAACATAATGATGAGGACAAGGTGCCATATTACTGGTATATAAAAGTCCTGTTTAAAAACTCTAAATAGATATGTTAAAACAATTCTGTAACTGAGCATGTAAACTCGTGATAGCTAATTAAATTCTGTTAAACGAATCCAGATGTTGACATAGTTTACGAACTTCTCTTGACCAACTC
>CAVGFV010000215.1:0-2077 GCA_963628765.1 Succinimonas sp. | reverse complement strand
AACTTTACGTTCAGTCCTTTTGACCCTAAACATACAAATAACGACAGAGTTTAGGTTGCGAGACTAGGCAAACAAAGTACTTGAAATTCTATTAAAAAGTACTTTAATCGGAGCTATTACACAACGGGGTAGCTCCGCCTCACGGTCGCTAATTCTAATGGACACGTTTATCTTTGTAAACAAATATTTACAATCAATTTTAAATTTCTTTCTACATTAACCCAGAGATATACAAAAATACTTTATTTTGATTTTCTTTAAGTTTTATGGCTTGCGATAATATTTTCGATTTTGAGCCCTTTTTCTAGATAATAATCGTTATTTAACTAAATAATGTTAAAATCTCCTTAACGTATTCAAGTACTGTATCTTGAGTACTTTTTTATTGTTCTACACAAAACTAAAAATCAATCATTTGATAATGTTATTGCCAATAGTTTCATTTAGTAATTAGTAATAACTTTCTCTTTATTTTCAGTTTTTTTAAAACTAATACCCAAAACATTGTGTTTTGGATGGAGTTATTTTTTTATGGAACCAAACATTGAAAAAGCCCCGAATTTTTTTCTTTCCTTAATTCCAGTGGCTTTTTTGCTATTTTTCCTTGGCCTCAGTATCTACAATTTCGGCGATAATTGTTCTTCAGGACCGAACCAAATAGTACTTTTTGCCAGCACGGTTGTTGTTTTTATTGTTGCCATGATCTCTAAGCAACGCTATGAAGATCTAGAAAAAGGCATGATTCATGGTATTACTTCAACCATTCCAGCTTGTTTGATTCTTCTCTTTGTCGGCATTCTCATAGGTATTTGGTTTGTATCTGGCACTGTATCAACAATGATTTACATAGGCATGAATCTCCTTAATGTGAAGATTTTTTATGCTTGCGTCGCTTTTGTTTGCGCCATTATTTCCATGTGTATTGGCAGCTCTTGGAATACGGCAGCAACTGTAGGTATAGCCTTTTTGGGAATTTCTAAGATTTTGGGGCTTGATCCTGTAATTACTACCGGAGCTATCATTTCAGGTTCTTATTTTGGTGATAAGATGTCTCCATTATCTGAAACTACCAACCTAGCTTCTGCTGTAAGCGTGGTCAATATTTTTGCTCATATTAAAAGTATGATGTGGACTACTATTCCGAGTATCACTATTGCCATAATAGCTTTTGCAATAATTGGATTTTCTTCCGAAACTAAAAGCACAAATGTTGATACAGAGTCTATTAAAAATCTCCTAAGTAGCACTTTTAATATTTCTCTTTGGTGCTTAATTCCAATAGTGATACTGGTTTATTTGGCAATTAAAAAATACCCTCCTATTTTTACCATTTTTGTTGGTATTATTTCAGGTTTACTTGTAGCTCTTATCTTCCAATACGATGCCATTACAAGTATCTTCAATACAGATGGCTCTTTCTTGGAAAACACCAAGGCTTTATGGACCATAACCTATGATGGTCTTACACTCCACACTGATAATAAAACCTTTAATGATTTATTATCTGGCGGTGGCATGTTTTCGATGCTAAATGTTGTTCTGTTGATTCTTTCAGCCATGTGTTTTGGTTCAGTAATGGAATACAGTGGCTGTTTGTATCGCATAATGACAGTTGTTTTAAAACTTACAAACAGTGCAGGGAAACTTGTTCTTGCAACACTTTTTACCTGTTTAGGTGTAAATCTTATTTCCGGCGAACAATGCATGGGTGTAATTCTTCCTGGCAAAATGTACCTTAGCATGTACAAAGAAATGAAAATTGCTCCAACAGTAATGTCCCGTTCCCTTGAAGATGGCGCAACAATAACTTCTGTACTTATTCCTTGGAGTACATGTGGCGTATTTTTTAGTGATATTATGGGTATAAGCACACTTGAATATATGCCTTATTGTTTGTTTAACATTACTAACTTTTGCCTTGCCGTAATTTTTGCCCTATTGGGTATCAGAATCGTAAGATTGAAAGAGCATAGAAACGAAGGTGCATTAGAAGCCAATAAGGCTTAATTAAAACCCTACTTACCCTAATTTTGCTACTTTTTATGTTACTAGCCAGGATTAGGGATTTTTAAAGAAG
>CAVGFV010000214.1:0-24074 GCA_963628765.1 Succinimonas sp. | reverse complement strand
CTTTCATAGGTTTTTTTGGTTAATTTGTTGTGGTGACACAAGTTTAACACAAGAACCCCTTTCTTTTTTCTGTAAAATTTTTAATTTATAGAAGTCCCCTTATGTTTAACTTTTGTATCACATCGAATTGTTATACCAATAGTAGATCTTCTTGAAGAACCCTAGTATGCCCTTGCCCCGCGGAGTAGCACGTTTTCTTTCCATAAGAGTACTAAATTTAAAGAGACCTATTACGCAAGCATCGCCGACTTTATCTATCGCGAGGTCTTTTCCTAAATAGTTAATCTGATCGCGGACATAGCCAGTCTTTACTAGTCTAATTTCGCCGTCGATCTTGTTATCTTTAAGAACTCTCTTAAAGCAGCTATCCACACCTTTAATTTTTGAGCCGGATCCCGCAAGAACCACTCCCGCTCCTAAAGAACAGTTATGAACATCCTTCATGCATCTAAAGGCATTTAAAAATATACTGGTGTAGCAAGAATCAATGGTTTCGGCAAGATCCTTACATTCAAGAGTAAAGGATTCGCGTTGATCTTTAGCAGGGAACTTAATGCCCTCATTAGCCGGAGCAAGTTCAGGATCAGCATAGCCATATCTCAATTTAACCTGCTCAGCAGTGCCACGGGCGATACCATTGGTAATGGCAATATTGTTAGTCACATTGACTGCCCCCGCCTTACTAAAGCCTGTAAAAATCAAGTAACCATTGTTGTAAATCACAATATCGGTACTACCACCAATATCGAGCAAGCATACGCCCTGCTTCTTTTCTTCATCCGAAAGCACACTAAAAGCCGTAGCAAGACCACTAAAGACAAAGGTTATATCGTCATTAGTTGGGATAAAGGACAAGGCCATTTTGATGTTTTCAAGAAAGTCTGTACGGGCATAACAAGAATGCACAAAAGTTTTTAACTGACCGCCAATAGCATTTCTTGGGTCTTCCATGAATTCATTGGTATCTACCTGGAAATAATTAGCAATCGAAGTAATCATCTCGTAATTTGGAATCTTAAGAGCATTAGCCACGTTTTGCGCTTCATCCATATGGTGGGCATCAACCAATTGTCCCCCGATATCGCAGAGGCCTTCGTTATTCTTAGACACCATGAAATAGCCTGGGACAGAAACCATCACATGCGGATTATCAAAATTAATATCTGGGTAATCCTTTACATTGATGTTGGCCCGCATTTGCGCTTCAACTTTGTTATAGGCAGTAGATAGGCTCTCACGAAGCTTATCCATGCTCGTGATACCAGTCTGGCTCATACCAGTAGAAGGCACAGAGCAGTAGCCAGCCAAATCTATATGAGCTGGCTTTGCATTTTCATCACTATCACCACTGGCGGAGACAAGTGCCGCGGCTACTCTTATAGTGGTTGTTCCAATGTCCACAGCTACAACAAAATCTGCCTGTGGCTTCTCTGCTGCATTAGTTGTCATTTTTTCTCCTGGCTTAATTGATTCTGCTCGCCATCTCGCCATCTTACGGCAGCACCTGTATCGTATCTTAAGTCTATATATTCAAGATCTTGGCGACGTTCAAGTCTTGGATATAGCTCGACAAACATATCAAGACGCTTTAAAAGTATATCTTGTTGTTCAGAAGCTTGATCGCTATCTTCAACATCATGTCCAATAGTTTCAGCATCACGTCCCAAGTAAAGGGTAAGTCCCGTAGTCAGTCTTACTTCCCACATATAGCTATCTGTAAGAGTTAAAGAGCTGATTATATAATTTTTGACATTTAAAAAGGTACTGAATTTCACATAGCGGTCATAGATGCTTCGTGCGGAATTTTCAGGACCGGCAAGATGTACTAAAGGTTCTTTAAAGTTGGTAAGGTTCGGCTTAATAACCTTCCAATCCTTGGTTAGAATACCATCATTAAAAAAAGCAGCGGGCTTATATTCTGTAAGATAAACATAGAGAATGTTAGGCAGACGTTTACGTACTGAAACACTGCGCACCCAAGGCATTTCTAACAGATATTTTCTAACACGACCTAAATCCATAGTTAAAAGGTTTAGGTTGTCATAATTATTTAAAAAATAATCCGCCACATCTTTTTGAGTCAGATAGTTAAGCTCCCCATCCACCTGTAGCTGACGCACAGGAATGGCATCAACCTCAGTCATGGAATGATAGAGATAACGGGCAAACAGAAAATCTGTAAGAATAACCGCACACAAGAACACTATTCCAAAGATCAATTGTCCCTTTGGGGTTTCTGTACGCTCTTCTTTTATGTGCCGGATTACCTGACTCACGAATTAACGCTCCTTCATCTTGGCAATAGAAAGTTTTTGCGCTTCGAGAACCTTCGCTATATGACCAACATTACCAGCACCCTGGGTCAAAACGATATCTCCATCTTTGATGATATCAGCAAGAACTGATGGCACCATCTCAGGTGAGGATACGAAATATGGTTCTACCTGGCCGCGAAGTCTTATAGAGCGGCATAGAGAGCGACCATCAGCTCCCACGATTGGATCTTCGCCTGCTGGGTACACATCCATGAGAATTAACTCATCCACGCTACTGAGTACTTCTACAAAGTCTTCATAGCAATCCCTGGTACGGGTGTAACGATGTGGCTGGAAAATCATGACCAAACGACGATCTGGCCAACCATTTCTAACAGCCTTTATGGTGGCACGGACTTCGTTTGGATGGTGACCGTAATCGTCAACTAGCACAGCCTTACCGCGACCAGTTTCAAATTCGCCATACTGTTCAAAGCGGCGACCCACACCCTGGAAGTTAGCCAGAGCCTTCAAAATATCTTGGTCAGAAATGTCTTCTTCTGAAGCTACTGCAATAGCAGCTGCTGCATTACAGGCCATATGGATGCCTGGTACAGTAAGCTTAACGTGGAGAGGAGCTTTATTCTTTCTTAACACTGTGAAAGTAGAATGAGCCTGCTCTTGAACAAAGTCTGTAACACGGAAATCCGCATCTTCACTAAGGCCATAGGTAACGACGGTACGGCCGATTCTATCTAAAATATCACGAACATCTTCATTATCAATGCAGACTACCGCCACACCATAGAATGGTAGGTTATGGAGGAATTCTACAAAGGTATCTTTGAGCTTCGCATAATCACCACCATAGGTACCCATATGGTCTCTATCGATGTTGGTTACTACGGAAATCATTGGCTGTAGGTGTAGGAAGGATGCGTCTGATTCGTCTGCTTCAGCTATAAGGTAACGGCTTGAACCTAAGCGCGCATTTACTCCCGCACTATTAAGAAGACCACCAATTACGAAAGTAGGATCGCGTCCGGCTTCCGCAAAAATAGAGGATATTAAGCTCGTGGTTGTGGTCTTACCATGGGTTCCCGCAACTGCAATGCCAAAACGGAAGCGCATAAGTTCGCCCAGCATTTCCGCTCTTCTTACAATTGGGGTATGAAGTTTAATAGCTTCTTCCCATTCTGGATTTCCTTTATGAATAGCACTAGAGAGCACAACTACGCTAGCACCGTGTACCTGTTCAGCCTTATGACCAATGTAAACCTGAATTCCGAGCTTTCTTAAATGCTCAGTATTACGGGATTCAGCCACGTCAGAACCGGTAACTTCATAGCCTTCGTTAGCGAGTACTTCTGCGATACCATTCATACCCGCACCACCGATACCCACAAAGTGAATTCTCTTAACTTTGTGCATTACAGGAACATCGCCAAACATTTCTTTAATATCTTGAGACATAACTCTACTCCTTTAAAGCCAAAGAACTGCACACATCGGCAATTTTTTCTGCGGCATCGAGACGTGCAAGCTCTGCTGTTTTGGCGCTCATTTCCTTAAGTTTATCGCGGTTTACTGCAAAATCTGCAAGGTAATCGGCCAGTTTATCTGCGGTCATTTCCTTTTGTGGTAGGGTAATAGCCGCACCCACATCAGATAAAGCCCGGGCATTTTTGGTCTGATGATCATCAACAGCACTTGGAAGAGGAATAAAGATCGCAGGAATTCCTGCAGCTCCTACTTCCGCTGAAGTTAATGCCCCTGCCCTGCAAATTATGACATGGCTTTTTTTGTATGCTGAAGCCATATCATCAATAAATTCTCTTACGTCAGCATTTTGTTCAGAAACATTTAGTTTTCTGTAACTTTCTAAAACTGCTTCCGAATTGCCCTTACCGGTCTGATGGAGAACCTGAATTTGAATGCCCTTATCAAGAACCTTCTTTATGGTCTCAGGAATAGTTTCATTGAGCACCTGAGCCCCAAGGCTACCACCCACAATAAGAAGCTTTAAGCAAGGATCGGAAAAGTCCTTAGGAAGCTCCTTATGAAGAGCCACTACGCTTTCTCTTACTGGGTTTCCAGTGAATTGTGCCTTTTCGCTATTAATAGCTTTTGGAAAACCTAAAAGGATCTTACTCGCGAACTTGGCAAGAATACGATTGGTAAGACCAGGTGCAGCGTTTTGCTCATGGAGTACTAAAGGAATACCCAAAATTTTTGCCGCAATGCCACCAGGACCTGAAGCATAACCGCCCATACCTAATACTACATCTGGTTTATATTCTCTTAGGATACCAAGAGCTTCCCAAATAGCTCTTACGATCATGAAAGGTGCGCAAAGTTTTCTTACAAGACCATTTCTACGGATTCCGGAGATCTTGATAAAGGAAATCTGGTAACCATGCTTAGGTACCAAAGTAGATTCCATGCGCTCTTTAGTTCCGAGCCAACGAACCTCCCAAGGCTCATTTCGAGATTTCAAAACATCTGCTACGGCAAGTCCTGGAAAAACATGTCCTCCAGTGCCTCCTGCCATGATCAGTATTTTTTTCATTTTCTTCTCCGTACTTCCGGATTATTAAGCATCACTAGACTTAGAAGCGCCAGGAACATTTACGACCTCAGAAGAAAAATTTTTATCCTTCTCTGAGGCTTCATTAGCATGTTTATGCGAACGACGCATGTTGCGTTCCACTCTTCGTCCTTGAGACTGCATTTTAAGATATTCAGTGCGTCTTTCATAACTGATTCGTATTAGCACTGCTACTGACATCATCATAACAATAAGACTAGAGCCACCATAACTCATAAATGGCAAGGTAAGTCCTTTAGTTGGAAGAAGTCCAGAAGCAACACCAATATTGATAAAGGTCTGTGAAAGAAGCCATAAACCAACGCCAATGGCGATAATGCCATGCTCAAAATTCTTATTAGTCTTAGAATTCAAGCTCTTAAGACCTAAGATAAAGCTTTGCGCCACTAGTAAAAATTCTAAGAAAATTATCAAGCATACCCCGATAACACCGGTTTCTTCGCCCCAAATGGATACGATAAAGTCAGTATGTGGTTCTGGGATATAAGAAAGCTTAATAATACTGTTACCAAAGCCCTGCCCTTCAAGACCGCCACGTCCAAAGGCCATAAGTCCCATTGTAAGCTGAAAGCCCTTATGGTAAGGATCGGCCCACGGATCCATAAAGGTAATCAAACGCTGCATTCGATAAGGGGCTATGGCAATAGCACCGATAACAAGTAATACCGACAAGATCAATAACATGGTAAAGAACTTCATGCCCGCACCACCGATAAACATAAGGCCGGCAGTAATAAACATGATTACCACTAAGGAACCAAAATCGTGTTGTCCTATTAAGATTAAGCCGATTGGCACCAAGAAAACAAGTGGCTTAAAAAAGCCAAACCAGGTGCCGAGATCATGATAGTGTCTTTGAATGTAGGAACCTAGATAGATTATCCAAACAAGTTTTAGAAGTTCTGATGGCTGAAAATTCATAAAGCCTAAAGAAATCCATCTTTTAGCACCATTTATTTCACGACCAAAGATCAAGGGGAGTAGACACACCAAGATAATCAAAAATATTCCCAAGGTTCGGGTGTGTTGGCCGAGCTTTTTTGTAGGATAAAACAATACCAATCCTAGCGCCATGAGTCCCACCACGATGAAAGTTATCTGCTTGGTGGCAAAGAACATGCTGTCGTGCATTCTTAGGGTCGCGACATAGATGGAGGAACTATAGATTAGAATTAAGCCGAGACCTAGCAACAAAAAAAGGTTAACGAGGATCCCTCTGTCGTACAGAGGGCCCTTTTCACTATAGTGCTCTTTAAGATCGCCAGTCAAAAAACCAGGAAAGAATCTCATTCAAGATTCTCCACAATTTCGGTGAAGATATCACCGCGGTTTTCAAAGCCTTTGAATTGGTCGAAACTTGCACAAGCTGGAGCTAAGAGTACAACGTCGCCATCCTTTGCATTTTGTCTTGCGTAGCTAATAGCTTCCTGCATGGTTTCAAAAAGTTTGGCTTCTTTTCCAAGCTCTGAAAGCATCTTGCCATCGCGACCAAAGCAAAGCATTTCGCCTACTTCGTGACCCAACATGTTTTTAATAGGGGTAAAATCCTGACCTTTGCCAAGTCCGCCCGCAAGGAGAATGATCTTGCCACGGAGACCTTCTTTAAGACCAGCAACTGCAGCTAAAGTAGAGCCTACGTTGGTAGCTTTAGAGTCGTTATAGTAACGTACTCCATTAAGTTCTCTCACAAAGCGACAACGATGTGGAAGGCCACCGAAAGTGGTAAGAACCTTAACCTGGGCCTCACGAGAAATACCTAAGGTGCTTGCTAAAGCCATAGCCGCAAGAGCATTCATCTGGTTATGTCTACCAGTAATCTTAAGGTCTGTTACCTTAAGAACTTTAGTACCTTCAACACTTAACCAGGTTTCCCCATCTTGATATACACGACCATAAGAAATAGCATCGCCACCAAAAGAAGCCCAAATACTGCCATTAGGTGGAATGGTTGCTTCATCCTCACGGTTTACCAAAATCTTATCTGCGTGAGCAAAAATTCTCTGTTTAGCCTTAAGGTAAAGTTCCATCTTGCCTTCATAACGGTCTAGATGATCTTCACTTAGGTTTAGAATAGTAGCACCAGCAAGCTTAAGGCTTGAGGTAGTTTCAAGTTCAAAACTTGAAAGCTCTAAAACGTAGCAATCCTTATCATCTGAAAGTACATCCAATGCAGGAATGCCAATGTTGCCACCAAGTCCACACTTCTTACCATCAGCTTCAGCCATTAAAGAAACTAAGGTAACTACGGTACTTTTACCATTTGAGCCGGTAACGCCTACAGTAGGAGCCTTAGCATAACGGGCAAAAAGCTCAATATCACCAATGATATTCACACCATTTTGTGAAGCTTCTTTAAGAGGCGGTAATGAAAGAGCAAGGCCTGGACCTACAATAAGTTCTTTATAGTTACTAAGAACCTGGCCATCGAGTTCACCCTTGATAAGGGTTACGCCCTTAGGTAATTCATCTTCGCCAGCAGGATGTTCTCTTGTATCAAAAACATCAGGAGTAATTCCGTGATTCACTAAAAATTTCACGGTGGAAAGGCCACTCTTACCAAGTCCAATAACAGCAATTTTTTCTGCCATAAAAATTCCTTAGACTAACGAAGCTTCAAGGTTACAAGGCCAAGGATCACCAACACCAAAGTGATGATCCAAAATCTTACGATTACTCTTGGTTCTGGCCAACCGCTCTTTTCAAAATGGTGATGTATTGGAGCCATTTTGAAGATACGTTTACCGTGACGGAGCTTATAAGAACCAACCTGAAGAATTACGCTTATAGCTTCTAAAACAAAGATACCGCCCATTATAGCAAGCAAAAATTCTTCACGAATAATTACCGCAATAACGCCTAGTAAAGCACCTAAAGCAAGAGAACCTACATCGCCCATAAATACTTGTGCAGGATAGGTATTGAACCACAAGAATCCGAGGGCTGCACCCACGATGGTGGTACAAATAATTGAGAGCTCCGCAGCATGTGGCAAGAATGGAATGTAGAGGTATTCTGCAAAGTTTACGTTACTGGTAAGCCAGGTTACGATACCAAGGCCAGCTGCTACCATAAGTACACACATAATAGCTAAGCCATCAAGACCATCAGTAAGGTTAACAGCGTTAGAAGACCCGACAATTACGAAATATACAAATGGAATAAAGAGGAAACCTAAATCAAAGCTTAAGTCCTTGAAGAAAGGAATCACAAGAGTGGTTTCATTTGGCGAACCAGCAAGGAAGTAAAGCCAAAAGCCGATAATCAAAGCGCACACTGACTGCCAGAAATATTTCCATCTTGGTATGAGGCCCGCAGGGCCTTTTCTAACTACCTTTAAATAGTCATCAGCAAAACCGATAAGACCATGGCTTACTAAAGCAAATGCCACGATCCACACGTAAGGATTATCAAGTTTACACCAAAGAAGAGTAGTAACTAGAAGGACCGAGTCGATCATGATGCCACCCATAGTTGGGGTACCCTTCTTAGAAAGATGGGATTCCGGACCATCATCACGCACTACCTGACCAAAATGTAAAATCTGTAATTTCTTGATCATGTAAGGACCGATGGCTAAGGACAACATTAGGGCTGTGAGTAGGGAAAATACTGCTCTAAATGACAGATAATCCACAACACGAAATGCAGACACATATTGGCTCAACCAATCTGCAAGTAAAACGAACATTTTATTCTCCTAGGTTTCCTAGAACTCAACCTATAACAGTATTCTTTTCAAGACGCACGGTATCTACAATATCGCCCATCTTCATTCCATGAGAGCCCTTAGCTGTAATGGTAAGGTTCGGGGTTTCCCGAACTAACTTTCTTACTGCTTCTAAAAGCTCTGCACGGTCTTCAAAAACGCGGCCACCAAAAACCAAAGCACTTTCTTTGGCAAGGCTTCCTAAGGACCAAAATTCATCGGTACGGCCCTTAGCGTATTCCCCAACTTTACGGTGGAGATCTAAGGCTTCTTTACCTAATTCTCCCATATCGCCAAATACAAATACGCGGTGACCAGGAAGTAAAGACAAGGTATCTAAAGATGCTTTAACCGCATTAAAGGAAGCATTATAAGCATCATCGATAAGGGTAAGATCGCCTAATTTTTCAATAAAGAGACGCCCCTTTACTGGCTTAACTTGGGAGAGACCTTGCACGATTTCCGATAGAGTTGCTCCCACCATTGAGGAAAGGGTAGCAGCTGCTAAAGCGTTAGAAATATTATGACGACCTGGAATATTGAGTGCCACTTCATGCTTACCCATAGGAGTAACCAAGGTAAAAGCAAAGTTACCAGCATCCTTTTGGGTAATATTTTCGGCTCTAAAGTCTGCCTTTGGGTTTTCTACCGCAAAGCTCTTTAAATTGTATTCTTTGTAATCCTTAAGCCAGGAGTCATAGAATTCGCTATCAGCATTAACTGCGCCTTGGCCCTTATGCTGTAAAACAAAATCTAAAATTTCTCTCTTAGCGTGATACACCCCTTCAAAGCCACCGAAACCTTCAAGGTGGGCACCACCTACGTTGTTAATAAGCGCGGCAACTGGTTCTGAGAACTGTACTGTGTAGGCAATATCATCAGGATGGGAAGCCCCATGTTCTACCACTGCATATTCGGTATCAGCATCGATAGAGAGAAGAGTTAAAGGAACTCCCACTGAATTATTGAAGTTTCCCTTAGTCGCAATGGTCTTGCCTTTAAGAGAGAGGATAGCTGCGGTCATTTCTTTTACGGTGGTTTTACCACAGGTGCCAGTAATTCCAACTACCACGGCATGACTTTTACGACGGTTAAGCTGTCCGATAAGGCCGAGTCCTTTTAAGGTATCCTTCACAATGATCTGTGGGATTGCAATATCCTTTTTTTCTTCGGTTAATACGGCAGCAGCACCAGCCTCAGCTACCTTTTCAAGGAAGGTATGACCATCAAAGGTCTCTCCACGTAGAGCGACAAATAAAGCCCCAGCGACATCCTTACGGGAATCTGTTTCCACGCGATCCACGGTAACAGTTCCGTCTCCCAGAAGTTCTCCCTGTAAATGTTCAGAGATTTCCTTGAGAGTCATCTTAATCATTTTCATCTCCTGTAAGCTTTTTAGCTATCTCTCTATCACTGTAATGATGCTTTACAGTACCTATTATTTGGTAATCTTCATGGCCCTTACCAGCGACTAATACCACATCGCCACTAGCCGAATTCTTAAAAGCAGTTCTAATAGCAGTTTCGCGATCAGAAATTACCTGCCAGTTACTTTTATCTGGTACCCCAGCAGTCATCATCTTTAGGATGGCATTATGATCTTCCGTTCTTGGATTATCATCAGTAAAAATTACATGATCGCTAAGGCTACAAGCAATATGAGCCATTTCTGGTCTCTTTCCCTGATCGCGATCGCCACCACAACCTACCACACAAGTGATTCTGCCGAACTTATGTTCACGAGCTCCCATAAGGGCTTTTTCAAGACCATCAGGGGTGTGGGCATAATCCACAATAACCATTGGTTTTCCTGGTGTTCTAAAGCATTCCATTCTGCCACATACCGGGTGTAAAGCCCCGGCAGTCTTAGCGAGATCCGTAATGGAAAATCCCATCTCAAGAAGAATGCTCATGGCACAAAGGAGGTTCTCAGCATTAAAGCGACCAATAAGAGGCACTTCTAAAGTAGCCTTCCCAAAACTTCCATCTACCTTAACGGTGATACCATCTTGATGACACACAATGTCGCTAGCAAAAACCTGCTTCTTGTAGCCCTGAATAGGTTTAGTTGCAAAAGCTAAAGCATCTGGTAATCTTTCAAGAAAAAGCCTTCCAGTTTCATCTCCCGCATTAATCACTGCATGCTCAGAGGAAACCATTTTAAAAAGCTCATATTTAGCTTCGCGATAGTTTTCCATAGTCTTATGGAAATCCAAATGATCACGGGTTAAATTGGTAAAACCCGCATAGCTAAAATGAAGTTTTCTTACGCGCCCCTGAGCAAGACCATGAGAGGAAACCTCCATAGCTGCCGCTTCCGCTCCAGCATCTTTCATATCAGATAAGATTTTTTCCAGGGCTAAAGGTCTTAAAGTAGTATTAGGACTTGGCGTAAGATTAGGATAAAAACCTGTGCCGAGAGTTCCCAAAACTCCGGTCTTTTTTCCTAAAGCTGTTGCCCACTCCGCAATTAAATGGGTAGTAGTGCTTTTACCGTTAGTACCGGTGATACCGATTAAAGCTAATTTTTCGGAAGGTACTTCGTAAAAAGAGCTCGCAAGATCCGCTTCCAAATAAGGAAGGTTCTTTACTGCCACACAAGGCACCTCTGGCTCGGCTACGGTAAAACCATCTCCGGTATCTTCATAAATTACCGCTTTAGCTCCCTTCTTAACCGCTTCCGGAATCGAATTTCGAGCATCGAAATGGAGTCCCTTGAAAGCCACAAAAAGGCTTCCTTCGGAAATAGTACGGGTATCAGAGGTGATACCACCTAACGGTACATCAGGACCGTCATAAGCGATATCATTTAAAATTTTTTTAAAACTTTTCATATCTCTTCTTAATGCCTCTGCCCATTAGCGATAGCGCGTTTTTTCTGAGCTGGAGTCTTGAGGCTACCATCTTCATTCACATCATCAGGTGGAATATTGTAGAGCTCTAAAGCTCTCTCCATAACCTCAGCAAATACAGGTCCCGCAACGACACCACCATAGAATTTTCCAGCATGTGGTTCGTTGATAATAACCACCATCGCAAAGCGAGGATTACTCATAGGAGCAATACCTGCAAATGTACCAACATAATCTTTACCGTAGCCACCAGCAATCGCCACTTTTGCAGTACCAGTCTTACCACCTACGCGGTAACCTGCGATCATAGCTTGAGTACCAGTACCACCTTCTACGACAGCTTCGAGGGATCTTAGTATTTCATTGACATCTTTTTCGTCAGCCACTCTGACGCCTTCTGGTACCTTATCCACCTTCAAAATAGACAATGGAATCTTGACGCCACGATTAGCTAAAATGCTGTAGGCTTGAGCTACCTGTAAAGGAGTTACGGTAATACCGTAACCATAACCAATGGAGGCATGTTCAATCTTGCTCCAACGATTTCTATGTGGGAGCTTACCTGGGTTTTCGCCCATAAGTTCAAGATTTGTACGATGACCATAACCAAATTTCTCAAGGCCCTTAACAATATCATTTGGATTCATTCTAAAGGCGATCTTCGCCATACCGATATTGGAGGAATACTTCAAAATATCAAAAAGGTTTCCTGAAGCCATGCGATGGCTATCGGTGATCATTTTTCCCTGTACAGAGAATGGACGGCAATCAAACACTTCACGCCAATTCACAGCTTTATGGCTTAAAGCTGCTACCGCTACTAAAGGCTTAGTAGTAGAACCTGGTTCATAGGTATCGGTAACTGCGCGGTTACGGGCGCGATAAGAAACATAGGAATCACGGTTATTTGGGTTATAGGACGGGGTATTAGCCATGGCTAAAATTTCACCAGTCTTTACATCGATTAAAACCAGTGATGCCGAAGTCGCCATATTGATTTCAGATGCGTATTTAAGAGATTTATAGGCGAGGTTTTGCAATCTTTCATCAATACTAAGTACGAGATCGTTCGCGGCTTTTCCCTCTTTCACTACGCCAAGGTTTTCAATAACGTTACCACGAGCATCTTTTCTCTGTTGGCGTTTTTCTGGTGTTGAAAGAAGTAGGTCGTTATATTGTTTTTCAAGACCTTCGGTACCTTGTCCATCAATGTTGGTCATACCTAAGATATGAGCATCAATTTCACCGGTAGGATAAAATCTGCGAAGCTCATTGGAGATATAAACGCCTCCTAATTTAAGGGATTTAATGTAAGAGGCTAAACCTTCAGGAACTTGTCTTGCGATAAAGACATAACGATTCTTAGGAACCTTAACCTTGTTCATCAATTCTTGGTAATCGATATTAAGGACCTGAGCTAAATTCTTCACCATTTCGGTGTTGTCATAGCTTCCGGAATCATGGAATTCTTTACAGTGAATGGAAACCGCTTTAACTGGAACACTGATGGCTAATTTTTCACCATTTCTATCATAGATAATGCCACGTTCCATATGACCTGTAACGGTTCTTAAAATACGGTCATTACCTCTAGAAATAAGGTCAGCTGAGAAGAAAAACATTATCCAAAGTAATCTCAGGACTAAAGCTACAGCTAATAACAAAAATCCTAACCACAACGTAATTACGCGGCCAGAACTAAGATCAAAGGAAGCTTCTTTTTCTGAAATCTTCTTGTCCTTTAAGCGCTGGAGGAGCCAGTTAAAAAACTTCTTTACCATTACATTGTGCCTCAGCGTTTTACGGAACCTGTCAAATCAATTACTTTCTGCTCGCCATCACCATCAGGTTGATGCATCTTGATTTTTTGCTCTGCAACATCTGAGATACGGGAATGTTCTGCTAGGGTTTGCTGTTCTAATCGCAAATGCATAAACTCTTGCTCTAAGGCATCGTGGGTTTTAAATTCTTTATTTAATTCGGTTACAGTATTACGGGTGGTTTGCACCTGATTTATGATCCCAAAGGCTACTACAATAATTGCAATCAAAAGCACAAAGAAAAAAAGATGTCGCACGCAATCAAAAAATACTATTGAAAGCAAGCCTGGATGCTGGTCCTGTGAACGAGATCCCTGCACAATCATAATGAGTTCTCCAATCTCTCGCCAACACGCAAAATAGCGCTTCTAGATCTAGGATTTCGAGAAATTTCATCACTAGACGGGAAGATACCCTTACCAATAAGTTTGAAAGTTCTAGTTTTAGCTATCTCTGCCTCAGTAACAGGAATACCTCTTGGAGGAACCTGACCTTGCGCGCATTTTCTAAGGAATGAACGTACCATATGATCTTCTAGAGAGTGGAAGGTAATCACGCAAAGCCTGCCACCTGGAGCTAAGAGCATCTTGGAATTTTCGAGAGCTTTTTCTTCTTCATCAAGTTCTCCATTTATTTTGATACGAAGAGCTTGGAAGGTTCTCGTTGCCGGATTTTTACCTGGTACGTGAGGTACGATACGACCTATCAAGGATGCTAGTGCGCCTGTGGTAGTAAAAGGAGTAGTACTACGATCGTTTACAATGGCACGGGCAATCTTTCTTGCAAAGCGTTCTTCCCCGTAAATATGGAGGACATCAGCAATTTCTGATTCAGAGGCTTTTGAAAGCCACTCAGCAGCACTAATTCCTGAATCTGGGTCCATGCGCATATCTAAAGGACCATCTTTCGAGAAACTAAAACCACGACTGGCATCATCAAGCTGTGGAGAAGAAACTCCTAAATCGAGGAGGATTCCTGAGATCTTACCTACTACACCATAAGGTTCTAGCAAATTTGGCAGATCAGAAAAACACCCCTTTATCATTGTAAAACGGGGATCGTTAATTTGAAGTCCGGTTTTGACCGCTTCAGGATCTCTATCAACCGCATACAAATGGCCTAAATTTGATAGCTTAGAAAGAATTAGGCGCGAATGTCCCCCGCGACCAAAAGTACCATCAACATAAATCCCATCAGGATTTATATTTAAAGCTTCTACAGCTTCATTTAGTAGTACTGTTACATGCGTAAATTCTGCCATTTTGTCTGCGCATCCGGATTGCAAAGTCTAGTACATGAACAAAGATAGATAAAAACGAGGGAACAACTTAATCTTGTCCCCTCGTTTATAAAATTATTATGAGTCAGCCGATAAGCCGGGTTCTGTACTGCTAAGCAGCGACAACCATTCCTCTACATCAAAAAGTCACCTTTTGATTTTAGCGATCAACCCGCCTCTGACACGGGCCGTGTCATTCGAGGCCTATTCGATCTTGCTCCGGGTGGAGTTTTCCCTGCCATACACTGTTACCAGCTATGCGGTGCGCTCTTACCGCACCATTTCACCCTTACCGATAAACGGCGGTATATTTTCTGTGGCACTTTTCGTAGACTCGCGCCTCCCAGATGTTATCTGGCACCCTGCCCTGTGGAGCCCGGACTTTCCTCCCCTCCATGCGTCTGCTTGCGCACAACCATGAAGCAGCGATTGTCTAGCCGACTCGCCGCAAATTATATCATAAAAAAAATTATATTCTATTCCGATTTAGACTCATCAGATGTCATGGTTAAAGCGAATTTATATAAATCATTTTTGCTTAGTGAAAACATTTCAGAAACTATCTTAGATGCCTTCTTTACAGGGAGCTCTGAAAGTAAAAGTTTTAATAATTTTTCAGCTTCTGGGCTTATTACTTGATCCTGAGATTTTTCGCGATAAGGGTATAAAACTACAACCATTTCTCCCTTACCGGAATTTGGATCGTTACTCAAAAGATCATATAGCTTGTCTGCTGTAGTGCGGTAGAAGGTTTCAAAAGTTTTGGTCATCTCTCTTGCCACCATAATCTCGCGTTCTCCAAAAACCGCACTTAAGACCTTAGCTGTATCTAAAATTCTTCGAGGAGTTTCGTAAAACACCATGGTGCGAGTTTCTTTGGTAAGGGACTCCAACTTATCTCTTAAAGCTTTTTCCTTCACCGGCAAAAAGCCTTCAAAGCAGAAACTATCGGTTGGGAAACCGGCTGCTTCTAAAGCGGTGATTGCCGCACAAGGTCCTGGTAAAGGTACCACCTTCACGCCTCTCTCTACGCAAGCCACGACTAAGTGGTAACCTGGGTCGGAAATTAGTGGAGTTCCTGCATCAGAAATCATGGCCACGCTTTTGCCACTACCTACCCATTCAGCAATTAATGAGGCCTTTTCTGTTTCATTGTGGTCATGAAAACTTTCCATGACTGGGTGAGCTACCCCTAGATCCTCAAGAAGCGGTAAGGAATGACGGGTATCCTCGGCACAGATAATATCAACTGATTTTAAAATCCTAACTGCTCGAAAAGTAATGTCTTCTTTGTTTCCAATTGGGGTTGGCACAATATAAAGAGCCGCTTCTAAATCGTTCATAAAATTCCAA
The DNA here is from genome assembly GCA_963628765.1 of Succinimonas sp. Taxonomy (GTDB): domain Bacteria; phylum Pseudomonadota; class Gammaproteobacteria; order Enterobacterales; family Succinivibrionaceae; genus Succinimonas. The sequence goes on along the minus strand of CAVGFV010000214.1, from coordinate 8,201 downwards.
AATAAGCTAAAAATTTTTAAAGAGAATCTAGTCTAGTGTCTATATTTTTGCAAAAAACAAAATGATTAAAAAGTGTATAATAAACTAAATTCAAACGTTCAATCATAGAGATTCAAAACCATGTGGTATAAAAATCACAAACATTTTAGCGTTTTTCCACTAGTAGCAGGCTGTACTTTAGCAATTATGTTTTCCGGCTGTTCCCTTATGAATGGCCATGACGGTTCTTTAGAGCCAGAAGCTTTTGGCCAACTTTCACATGAAAGTAGTTGGTACGAGGACCAATTATCAGCTTCTGATCCAGCTTTCAATTATGATTGGCAGATCCTCCTTGCAAGATCCTATGCTTCCGAAGGTGATACCAATAGAGCTTTCGAAGTAATAAGCCAAATGCGTGATAACGCAATTACCCCATTACAGGGAAATGAAGCGGATATCATCGAAGCTCAAATTAGAAGTAATGGCGGAAATAATGCCGCAGCATTGAGATTATTAAAATCTGTAAATGCTATGAACCTTCCTAAGAAGGCTTCAGCTTACTATTACAACCTTTTAGGTAAAGTAAACACTGCCGTAGGTAATTATGCAGATGCTGGCCAAAGTTATTTAAGATTAGCCGATTCTGTTAATAACGAGAACAAGAAAACAGCTTGGAATAAAGCTCTTGATGTTTTAGGCGCAGCAGATAACAAAGAAATATTGTCTGCTTACAGGGGAGCTCAAGATGAAATCGATCGTGGCTTCTATGAATATGCTTTAATTCAAAAGTCTCCAAGTGAAGGCACTAAATCTCGCCTTATGGAACGCTTTAAAGCTAAGTATCCATCTCATCCAGTGCACACTTTAAATTCTAGTGTAGCTCCAGTAGACCAGGCTACTAACACCAATACAAGCACTAATGCCGTAGCAGTTCCTAGCACTGGTAACGGCGACACTATCGCTGTCTTACTACCTCTTTCTGGAAGATATGCAAACAGCGTTGGTCAGCCAGTACGTATGGGTATTGAAAACGCCTATAAAGACCGTGGTCTCAATGTAAACTTGAAATTCTATGATACCGAAGCAGCTTCAATTAATGCTATCTATCAGGATCTCAAAGCACATAACGCTAAGGCAATCATCGGCCCTATCGTTAAAAACGAAGTTGACGCACTACTCTCATTAAATCCTGATGTTCCAGTAATCGCTTTAAACGAAGGACAGATGAAGGGTAACGGCAATGTCTTCTACCTCACCCTTGCTCCAGAAAACGATGCTCGTAATGCAGTAAACAAGATGGGCTCTGACAACATTTCTAACCCAGTGGTAATTGCTCCACAGAATGAAAAGGGTTCTAGAATTAGCAAAGCCTTTAACAGCTATTGGGTACACAACTATAACCAGAACACCAGCGTTTGCTATTTTACTGACGTAAACTCTCTTGAAGATACTCTCAGAAACTGTGCAAACAATGCTCCACAGAGTTTCGATGGTGCCTATGTTTATGGTACCGCAAACGAAGCTTCCATCATTCGTGAATACGGCAAGATGGCTGGTTTCAATGTTCCTAACTACTATGTAGGTGCTAAGAGTAACAGCGGTGTTATGAATAGCTCTGCATTATCTGGCATTAAGGGAATGCAACTAGGTGATCAACCTTGGCTCCTTCAAGATAGCACTATTAAGAACCAAATTATTTCAGTGCTTCCAAAAGCTAATGGTGATACCTTAAGATGTTTTGCTATTGGTTATGATGCCTACAATCTCACGATCCATCTTGGTAACATGATAAAGGATCGCAGTGAAATGGTTCGTGGCCTCTCAGGTGATATCCATATCAACAACAATGGCGAACTTGAAAGAGATTTAAGTTGGATCACTATAGGTGACGATAAGTAATTTATGGAAAACGCGCAAGAACACGTTGAAATAACAGGTGCAGACTTATTAAATCTGCAACAGGAAGCTTTCGATAATACTTCATACGCTGCAGCGATGCTTAGTCTTAGCATCACTGCGGGTAAGAAGATTATCTGTGCTGGGACAAGCCTTACTCGCCCTCTACTAGAAATTTTTAGTCATCAGTTAAATCTGAACAACTATTTTAGTAGAGCCTTAATAAGTAGCGTGGTTTTGTGCACTGACGCATCCCAAATAAGCTGTTTATACCAAAATTTTGGTATTGAAGAAGGGATGCGTTTAGAATTCGATGCAGTATCAGAAGCGAATGAAGATAGTTCTGACAGCTTGATTATTGTGAGTCAAAACTCCGAAGAGAGCTCCAATTATTTTCATTCTATGGTTGATGCGGCCCATAAAAAAGATATTCACATCGTGTGCATCTGCACTAATAAAGATGAAATTCTCCAATACTTGAGTTCTGAGAATGATGTTGCGATAAAGCTAAATACCAGCAATGAGGATAGTTTTCTCGTAGTTGCGCTAACGCTATTAAACAGCATTGCTGGTTCTCTCAAGGAAATCTAAAAAACGAAAACCTTCTTTTTCAAGAAGGTTTTTTTAATGTCATAAATTTTTATTATTTATTATTTATAATTACTCAACAATTTCTAATGTTGGTTTTTTATGCTTTATAGGGGTTTCAGTTTTTTCTTGGTTTTTTTTAGTATCTTTTGAGGCATCTCCATCATCGCTATCAACGATTTCTAGGCCACCTTTCTTAGTTCCGGTATCTGTAGTACCAACGCTATCAACTTCAGCTAGATGAGCACCACCATTCCTTTCAGGAACGTTACCAGATTCAAACATCTCGTCATAAGCGCGTTCTGGGAACATACACATGCCGAGAGAAATATCTTCACGTGGGTAAATAGTAGTTACCGCATACATAGGTACATAAACTTCGTGTGGTACGCCACCAAATCTAGCACTAAAAGCAATGGCATCATTATCAATAGCCAAATTACGTACTGCGGTAGGGGAAATATTTAAAACAATAATGCCATTTTGGGAATATTGTAGAGGGAGCTCTACACCTGGCAAGTTTACATTGACACTTATCTGTGGAGTCAATCGGTTGTCCACCATCCAATCATATAATGCTCTAATTATATATGGGCGACAAGGTGGAATATTTAAGCCATCAGCCATAATTAAATCCTAGATATCTATAATGCGACTAAATGATATCACACACAAACATGGTCAATATACATCCCGTAGTCAACTATTCATCAATAACTAGCAATGATGAACTTAAAAACTTTAATTCTTGAAAAAATCCATGTAACTCTTACAAACACAGCTTTTCAAGGGCTAAAGTCCTTAAAGGATTGTTGACACATCCTTTTGGAAAACTTTTCCAATCGTGGATCTTAGATACCTACCTTTAAGATATCTTAAAAATAGAAATAAGATCCCGTAACTCTTGTAAAACAAGAATTTCTCGCACTTGATTATACACTATCAACTATGAGAAAGGAATATAACTAATAATACCCTTAACAATGGCATAAGGGGAACAAATTTTGATCTCCTTTCACGCATAATAAAACCTCGGTGAAACCGAGGTTTTATTAAACGTAAAAGTAAATCTAACGCAATATTAACGCTTAGAGTACTGTGGACGTTTACGAGACTTGTGGAGACCAACCTTCTTACGTTCTACGCAACGAGCATCACGTGTTACGTAACCAGCCTTACGAAGTTCTGAACGGAATGATTCATCATATTCGATAAGAGCACGGGTAATACCGTGACGGATTGCACCTGCCTGACCAGAAATACCACCACCGATAACAGTGATGTAAAGATCAAGCTTGTCACCGATGCTTAGAAGTTCTAAAGGCTGACGAACAACCATGCGAGCAGTTTCACGACCAAAATATTCATCAAGGGAGCGACCATTGATTTCTAATTTGCCAGTACCCTGCTTAATAAATACACGAGCAGTTGAGCTCTTGCGACGGCCTGTACCGTAATACTGATTTTCTGCCATTTTTTTCACCTTTAAATGTCTAAAACCTGTGGCTGCTGAGCTGCATGATCATGAGTAGCACCAGCATATACCTTTAACTTACGGAACATTGCACGTCCAAGTGGTCCCTTAGGGAGCATGCCACGTACAGCAGATTCGATAACCATTTCAGGCTTCTTAGCAAGAAGTTCATTGAATGGAACATCTTTGATTCCACCAGGATAACCTGAGTGAGAATGATAGATCTTATCAGTGAATTTACGGCCAGTAACCTTAATCTTAGACGCATTAACTACGATAATGTAGTCACCAGTGTCCTGGAAAGGAGAGAAAAATGGCTTATTTTTGCCACGTAAACGAGATGCAACTTCAGTAGCAAGACGACCAAGTGTTTTACCGTCAGCATCAACTACGTACCAGTCGCGTTTGATCTCGTCTGGTTTTGCAACGAAAGTTTTCATGTAATTAACCCAAACTTATTTGTTGAACAACCGGCATTGGTTTCCCTATGCCTGCATTTTTTTTCGAATTATCTTACCCCCTTCGAGATAAGAACTCGAATCGTTTTAAGTCATTTAGACTTGTAACGCTTGTGGGTGCGCATATACTACACTAAAGAAGAAGAAAAGCCAACTACTTTCACAATTTTGTTTTGATGCACTACTTTGAGAAAACGTTTTATTACTAACGCAAGGCTTATGCCACAACATGACACTAGTCCCAAATTATGCCTTAAATTACAGAATATAAAAACAGATGTAATATAATGCTTAGGTCATTACGCATAGGGATTCTTTTAAAATAATAGTAGGGCTAACACATTCATGGACGGATTAGAAATTACTTATATTGTTGTCGCCGGGGTTATCGGTTTAATTGTTGGTTATTCGCTCAGCTATTTTTCAACTAGAAAACGTGATAAATCAAGATTAGAAGACGAATTAACTAGAGCTAAAAGAGATTTGGCTAGTCATAAGAGAGTAATCAATGATTTCTTCCTCGGTGGTAATGCTCTCTTCGAACAAATGGAAAACAGCTATCGTGCTTATTCAAGATATATGTCTGAACAAAGCAGAAAAATCATGCCGCAATTAGGCAATATGTTCCAGAGTTCAGTTAATGAAAAGCCTAAAGAAAATGTAACTAAAATCATCCACGAAGAAAAAGAAGTAATTGATATCATGCCTGATACCAAGATTGAAGAAGAAACTGCTCCTGTTGAAAATAAAGCACCTGAAGAAAAGAAAAATTAAAATTTCTCCGTTTCCTCCACTTTAAATTTAAAAAGGCAACTCCATATTATTACTAACGGGTTGTCTTTTTTAATATTCGTATATTGCAGGCTAAAAACGACTAGTCTAGTGGCCTCGCACATAAGAACTTACACATAAATTGAACCTTACTAAACAATAAAACTCATGCAATTTATGGTTCTAAAACGAATACAAAAAGCCTCCCCAAACTAAGGTAATGAACTTTTACAAATTACTAAAGTCAAAACAAGAGAACTTATTATAGTTAGGTAATAATGGAGACATAGTATGTTTAAAAAGAAGGCCATTTTTGTAGCAGCAACATTAGCAATTGCAGGAGTACTTCCATTTAATGCAAATGCAGACGCTACACCACTAATAAATGCAATGGCTCAAGGAAACACTCAAGAAGTTCCATCTCTTGCACCTCTTCTAGAAAAAGTTGTACCTGCAGTGGTTAATATTTCTGTGAATGGTAAAAAGTCTCTACGAAATGACATTATGGAAATCCCAGAACAATTTAGATTCTTCTTTCCAGAAATGCCACGCGAAAGATCTTTTTCAGCTCTTGGCTCAGGTGTAATTATCGATGCTGAAAAAGGCACTGTTATTACTAATTATCACGTAGTAGATGGCGCTGATGAAATCAAGGTTACCTTACATGATGGTCGTGTAATCAAAGCTAAAAAGATTGGTGGCGACCAGCAAACTGATATTGCAGTCTTAAAACTTGAAAAAGCTGAAAACCTCACTGCTATCCCATTTGCTAATTCTGACAAGATCAGAGTTGGTGACTTCGTTATCGCTATCGGCAATCCATTTGGTTTAGGACAAACCGTAACCTCTGGTATTGTTAGTGCTCTTGGTCGTTCTGGCCTCAATATTGAAAACTACGAGAACTTCATTCAGACCGATGCTGCTATTAACTCCGGTAACTCTGGTGGTGCCCTCTTAAATCTTAAGGGTGAACTCGTAGGTATCAATACTGCTATTTTAGGTAAAGCAGGTGGTAATATCGGCATTGGCTTTGCGATACCTGCTAATATGGCTAAGTCTACTGCCGAGCAGCTTATTACTCACGGTAAAGTAAAACGCGGTATGCTCGGTATTATGGGTACTGAAGTTACCGAAGAGCTCGCTAAGAACTTTGACTACAAGAACGTTAACGGTGCCTTTGTAAACGAAGTTAAGAAGGGTTCTGCTGCCGACAAGGCTGGCATTAAATCAGGCGATATCTTAACCTCTATCAACGGCGCTACAATCGCTAACTTCGGTCAGTTAAGAGCTAAGATTGCTACCCTTGGATCTGGCACTAAAGTTAAGCTTGGTGTTTTCAGAGACGGTAAAGATTTTGAAGTTGATGTAACCCTAGATTCTTCTGATTCAGTGGAAGAAATGGTACAAAGTGAAAATCCTCTCTTTGAAGGTGCTACTTTGGAAGCAAGAGGCGATAAAGAAGGTGGCGTTGAAGTTAAGAGCATTCAAGAAAACAGCCCTGCTGCGAAACTTAATTTACAAAAAGGCGATATTATCGTTGAAGCCAATAAGACTCCAGTAAATAGCGTGGAAGATTTGGAAAAAGCTTTACAAAAGCAAAAAGACTTTATTGCTCTCCGTATCATTAGAGGCAATGCAGTAATCTATATTACAAGAAGCTTGTAAGCTTTATTTTTCCTGGTATGAAGGGGCAGCTTTAGCTGCCCTTTTTATTATCTTTTAGACATAGACAAATATCATTTGTAGAATATGTAAAAAGCCTAATTGGTTTTAATTATTATTAACGCAAGGATTACCTATGAGCTACATCAAGAGCGTTGGGATAGGACTTACTATAGGACTACTAACTGTGGCTATCACCAAGATAGTTTCCACAGAACAAAGTGGTGAAATTAATATTTTTAAAAGTTCTATACCTTCAACCTATTCTTATGCGATTGAAAAAAGTGCACCTTCTGTCGTTAATATCTTCGTAAAAGTGTCCGACATAAACTACACCGGAACTGAAAGTCAAACTAATGGCGAATTGTTGAGTTCAGGCTCAGGAATCATAATGAGCTCAGATGGCCTCATTATTACCAATTTCCATGTGATTATGGCGGCCAAACAAAATACCACCATTGGCGTGCAACTAAGAGATGGTAAAACTTATCAAGCTAACCTCATTGGCTATGATAGGAGAACCGATATAGCAGTTCTCAAGATCTCTGAGAAGGTATCCCTTAAAGCTATTCCCTATAATGAAAAGAATGACGTACACCTAGGGGATGTAGTTCTCGCGATAGGTAACCCCTATAACCTCGGGCAAACCATTACACACGGAATTATTAGTGCTGTAGGTAGATCTGGTAGCGGTATAACATTACTCAATAAAGTAGACCTTAATGAAGGTATTCAAGATTTAATCCAAACCGATGCACCAATAAACCAAGGCAATTCAGGAGGAGCTGTCGTTAATACTCGAGGGGAATTCGTAGGTATAAGTACAGCTACCCTCACCGGCGCTGACGATGCCAAAGCTAATGGCATTAGCTTTGCGGTACCTGCAAAACAAGCCATACATGTCTTAAAAGAGATAATCAAAAATGGCAAGGTAATTCGTGGATATCTTGGTATAGCTGCTGATGATATATCAAATATCAGCAATAAATTCCCAAATGAAAAAGAACACTACAAAGGCATTATTATCACTAGTATTGATCCTAATGGACCTGCACATAATATCCTAGAACCTCAAGACATTGTTGTAAGTGTGAATGACAATGAAGTGAGAGATATGAGGCACACAATGGAACTCATTGCTGATAGTAAGCCAGGCACAGACGTAAACTTCACAATTATCAGAAAAGGTGAAATCAAGAACGTTACTGTTAAGGTTGTAGAGCAAGTTCTTAATTAGAAAATCTAGAACCACATACAGAAACGAAAAAAGCATAGCCATACAAACATAGCTATGCTTTATTTTTATAAAAACTAGTAACCGTAATTCTGTCATTTTAAACATACACAGAAAAAAAGTTTAAGGAAGTTGTAGA
>CAVGFV010000213.1:0-3761 GCA_963628765.1 Succinimonas sp. | reverse complement strand
TAACACGAGGCAGGAAATCAAAGATGTTTACACAAAATACTTGACACAATCTACTTATATATATCAGTACTCAAGTTCAAAATTTTTAATGTGCTTTTACACAGTTACAGTCAAATTGCCCATATGCTACAAATAAAAAGGCCATTTACCAAAATATTTTGCCTTTTTTCGTCAATATTTGGGTAATAAATCTGATATTAAAAAAAACAAAGATGCTTTGCTAATAAAACATAGCCATTAAGAATAAAGACAAAACTAATCTTTGCCTTTTGTAACTAACACTTTAAAGAAGGCGATTCACACACTATATTTTTCAATAGATACATATATCAGGCATAAACCATAAGTACCTAAACTACTCAGAAAAAATTTTAACTTGGTCCTTTTATATCTATCGTGTCACAACACGCTGTAACATAGAAAATTATGGCTTTAACTTTGAAGAAAATCTAAAGGACAAGAAAAGAAAATTCCTTACAAACGCTATTTAAACAGGAACTAAATTATTGGTAATTAGGCAGTGGTAAAGATATATAGATATAGTAACCGCCATAACTATTTATAGCAGTCTGCGACAATATCGCACGTATAAATTCACTATTTATTTCTGAAAACGGAGATCCCTTCACTATTTCTAGCTATTTCAAAACGGGCTTTCGCCAACCACTGCCTTTCGCATGATGAATTGCTATCAAGTGTATGTCAATAATGTTTAATAATAAATGTTCGAAGGATTTTAAATACCTAGTGATTTTTTTGATAATGCACAATTAGAAGATATTTAAAATTTTGCCTTTAAAGATCGATGTATATTTTCAGTAGAGCAAATAAAAAAGACAGTGGTAATTACTCATTAGGATTAAAACCGCCACACCTATTTGTAGCAGTCTGCAACAATGTTGCATGTAAAAAAGAAGACAAAATTCTGAAAACGGCACATCCCTTCGCTATTTCTAACTATTTCAAAACAGGCTTTCGCCAACCACTGTCCCTTGCATGATAAAATCACTTTGAAATTATTGTCAATTGTTCGCTAGGGATGTTAGAACACTTTGGCAGTCTTTAAGGGCTGGTGTTTAGCCAATTTCCAAATTCATAACATCAATAAAATTGAAGAAAAAAAATGACAATTACTCAAATATTAGAAAAAATTATCGTATTTTCAGAAGGTAACATTCACGATATTGATCATTTAACGCGAGTATGGTCATACGCAAAAATAATAGGCGAATTAGAACATCTAGATAGCGAGACTCAATTTATATTAGAAGTTGCAGCGATCACTCATGATATCGCATGTCCACTCTGCCGTAAAAAATACGGTAACACTAACGGCAAGTATCAAGAAAAGGAAGGCGCTATTATGGTAAAAGACTTCCTTGCAGATACTGATCTAAACAAAGAGCAAATAGAAAGAATTTCATATCTTGTTGGCCACCACCATACTTTAACCGATATTCAAGGTATGGATTATCAGATCCTCATTGAAGCAGACTACATTGCCAATGCTTCAGAAAGCCACTATGAAAAAGCAAATATTGAAAACTTCATAAACAAAGTAATGAAGACAGAAAGTTGAAAAAGATTATGTCGAGAATTTTTTTGCTTATAAGAAGCTAATTTCCTAATTTTTTATATCCAAGTAACAAGCAAGTACATATGATACAAAGACATCGTGGCATTATTACTCAATGTGCTACTCCTTCTAATTACGGCAGAATTTTTGATGGCCATGTTGCTTGCTTTTATAAATTTGATTCAAGCACTCAATCCTTTGGAGAAGGCGATCTTGTTGACTATACGATTGCCATCTCTCAAGAAGGACGCGAAGCCGTAATGTTGTTAGCTCCAACAGGTTCTGGACCTAATTCAGACGAAGCAAGACTTTTTGCGGGACTACCACCATTAAATAAAGATAATTCTGATAAAGCTGAGGCCCCAAACACCTCCAATAAAGAAGCTGAAAATACAGATAACAAGGGTGATTTTTCAAAGAACCAACAAGAAGATACTTGGCCTTTATACAGAGCTCCTATAGTGGCTCGAATTTACCGCGATATGGACCGTTTAAGTTTTGAAAATGCCTTTCAAGACAATAGACGATTACTCGTATCAGCACCGCTGGAATTTTCTTGCACTCCAAGAACTCGAGCAGACCGTATTGATGTAGAAAAGCATCTCCTAGCGCTAACAGAAAAATTAGGCTTTAATGTGGTCCTTTCTAACGATTTTAAAGGTGGCATTCCAGGGCTGGAAAATCTAGTTCAGGAGCAAAATGATCTTGATGATTCAGATGATGAATATAATGCCATTCACACCTATAGCATTAATGCTGTTTTAGGCTATTTTATTGAAGAATATTCTGATACTCCAAATAAAGAAATTTCTCAAAAGGAAGTGGCGATATTTAAAGAAAAAGCCAATCATGCCTTATTAGCATTAGAAAACTACAAAAGAGAAAAAAGCACTTCACTTAAGGCTGTTTTAATTATTGCCTCAATAGCATTAGCCCTGCTAGGATTCTTTTTGTGGCACCTTTGGAATGGTGGAAATTTTATCTTAGAAAAATTGTTTGGTTAAAAATATCATCAATCAATAACAAAGCCGACTTCCTTGCAAATGTTGTTAAGGAGATTTTTGTTCGCTCCTTACATCGGATATACTAAAAAGTACCAAAAGGCAGAACAGATAACTAAAAAAGCACGTGGATTCTTAAAATGTCAGATAAAACAGAAATACGCCCTTCCGTAGAAAATACTGTTATTAGAACTTCAAATGAAGCCACCACCTTAAAACCAAGTGAACAAACAGTAATCAAAGATGAGAATTCATCGGTAATTCCACTAAGTGCTATCAATATTCCTGGAATTACCGTTAAAAATGTTCTTGAAACATCTTCAGGAGAAGCCAATCTATTTAGGGCTCTTGACGGTAACAATAAGGAATGTATTCTTAAAATTTATAGAAGAAAAAACGCAATCAAATCTGACGTTATAGAAAAACTTTTAAAAATTCATCATCCAAACGTGGCAGAAATATTAGGAAATGGCACTATCTTAGTTTTCCCTTATGTAATTTTGCCTTGGTATTCTAATGGTAGCCTTAAAGAGCGTCTTAGCAAAGGCGAAAAATATAGTCCTGAAGAGCTTCGTGAATACATAATTCCTGAAATAAGTTCTGCTCTACGCACACTACACCGAAATGGCATATTGCATCGTGATATAAAACCTTCAAACGTTATGCTGAAAGACGATGGAAAAAATGTCGTTTTAATCGATTTCGGTATAAGTAGCTTCAAAGATGACAGAACTGTTGTTTCATCTACTGAAGGAATCTCACGGTTTTATGCAGCTCCTGAAGCAGTCAATGGACTATGGCTTGAAGAAACAGATTGGTATGCCTTTGGTATTACAATATATGAGCTTCTTACGGGATATACACCTTTTCAAAATATAGAAATCAAAGATGTCGAAAAGTACGCCTTAATAAGTAAAATCCCCTTCCCTAACGACTTTCCTGGTGATATTAAAAACCTCATTCTTGGTCTTACTTGGAAGGATATTTCAGAACGCCACAACCTTAATAATCCTAATAGGCGCTGGGGATTTACAGAGGTTACCTCTTGGCTTAATGGGGAAAATCCAAAACTTCCTGGTAGTAACAATTTTGAAATTAACTCTGAAGACGAAGATTTCAAACCTTATACCCGACAGTGATCAGTATTTTTTCAGGATATACTCCCCCTAATTGAAAGATGGCAA
>CAVGFV010000212.1:0-2236 GCA_963628765.1 Succinimonas sp. | reverse complement strand
TAGAGTTGGTCAAGAGAAGTTCGTAAACTATGTCAACATCTGGATTCGTTTAACAGTAATCATGATGCTTTTTTATAGGCCAATGTATATACTTATGGTAGGTTCCTAACTAGGAGGCGATATGAGCGACAAGATATACAAAACTAATGAGCATATCCACTCATGTTCAAAATGCCTCTATCGCGAATTTTGTATTGCTGGTGGTAAACTAAGCGAATCCGATATCGCGGCTTTAGAAACCATTATCGATAGAAAAAAAACTTTACGTAAAGGGGAAACTCTTTATAAAGCCCAAGATCCACTTGTAAAAATTTTTGCAATAAGATCTGGTAGCGTAAAGATTTATTCATTAAATAGCTCTGGTGATGAACAAATCACCAGTTTCCACATTGCAGGCGATATCTTAGGTTTTGATGCTATTGCTGAAAATGTCCATCAATCCTTTTCCGAAGCATTAGAAAGTACCTCCCTGTGCGAAATTGACTATCAAGGATTAGTAAAACAATTTGCAAGACACCCTAATCTAGCAGTGCGCTTTTTAAAGTTGATAAGTCAAGAAATTTCATCTAAGAAAAATCTCACCATGATGATATCGAGAATGACTGCAAGCCAAAGATTAGCCGCATTCTTATTACATTTTGCTTATAACCTTCATGTCCGAAAGCTCTCGAGCACAGAATTAAAGCTTACTATGACAAGATATGAAATCGGTAATTATATTGCTCTCTCGGTAGAAACCATAAGTAGGCTTTTAGCTAAATTAAAGGAGATGAACATTATTGCAGTGCATGGAAGATACATAACTATCCTTGATAAGGAAGGTCTTGAAAAATGCCTTCAAGCACCTTTTCTGATTTAAGCGGATGTCCCCTGTGAAATAGCCCTTTTGAGTGAAAAAGGATCCCTAATTTTCCGCGTGTGTAGAAGGTTCTTTACTGCGTTACATAAATTTACAAATCACTCGTTATAAATCATTTGATATCACGTACAAAATCAGCACAAAGTCTATTGTCTATTCGTTTTCAGTGATGGTTGACAAGGAAAATTTACCTAAATCATCATAAGATAATCTGTAGGCGTCATAACGTGAGGTGAATTATGCGCAAGTACAGAAACATTTTAGTTATCGTTGAACCCCAGGCTGAAAAACAAACTGCCATAAAAAGAGTTATGGAAATAGCTAAGTTCTCCCCTGATTCTAAGATAACAGCATTATTGTCTATCTATGACTTTTCTTCAGATATCACATCAATTCTAAATATTGATGAACAATCAAAGATGCGTGCCGACATTCTGAAAAAAAATGAAGAATGGTTAAAAACCAAAATTGCGGAACAGCATCTCGATGGAAGCAATATTTCTGGCAAAGTGGTATGGCAAAGAAATATTACAGATGCAATCGTTAAAGAATTAGCTGAATCAAATTACGATTTAGTTATTAAAAGCGCTGATAGCCACGGTTTTTTGGACACAATGTTCTTTACCCCAACTGATTGGCAACTCCTTAGAAAATCTGAAATACCTGTATTAATAACCAAGGACCATGAATGGCCACAAGGCTCTTCTATTCTTGTCGCAGTGAATTTTAATGACAATGATAACCAAGATATGCGCCTTATGAACATTAGGTTGCTAAGAAATGCGCAAGAACTTGCACATCTTATTGGCGGAGAAATTCATCTAGTTAATGCAGCTCCTCCAATAGTACCTACTGCTATTGTAGAAATTCCAGGCTTTACCCCAGATATATACTCTGAAGCTGTAACCAAACAGAATAGAGAACAAATGAAGATATTTGCTTCTAAACATAGTATTCCTGAGGAACGTTGCCATATACTCGAAGGTCAACCTGATGACGTAATTCCAGAAGTTGCAAGAAAACTTAATGCTTGTGCCGTATTAATTGGACATATGGGACGTACTGGTATCAGTGCTGCTCTTGTGGGCAATATCTGTGAAGAAATCGTTGATGAAGTTAACTGTGACCTCTTGGTAATAAAGAAGAAAGACACCTTATAAAATATTTGTCTAGAAGTCTTATTACCAAAGTTGTAGACACCTTTTAAAAACGCAGGCTTTAAAATTTTAAACCTGCGTTTTTTATGGGCTTTATCTGTAAGCGTATTTGCAAACGGCGTATTGAATTTTTCTTGAGTAGATCTTCGGAGTCTTAGCAAGACTCATTTTGATCTTGAGAGTTATCAATGGCTGTTGCTTTACAGCTATCAGGAACTTT
>CAVGFV010000211.1:0-3677 GCA_963628765.1 Succinimonas sp. | reverse complement strand
AATGTTGATTAAAGGTTGATTACAAAAGTAGCTAAAGAATTGTTATTTTGTCCATTTTTTAGGCTTTTTGGTATGCAAAATTGCATTTCCATAAATTTAAGTACAATTTCTTTGGCGTCTCTGTACTTTTACTTGTAGTATAGGAAAGTAACCATAAGTTTTCTCCATCCATAATAGCTCAAGGATTTATTATTATGAAAGCAGACGAAAAAATTCCCGTAATTCTTATCCATGGTTGGGGACTAAGTGGATCTGTTTTTCATAAAACAAGGGAAGAATTATCCAAAAGATTAGGCGATAAATTTGACTTTCAAGCCTTTAACCTTCCTGGATATGGATCTAATGCAGGAATACCTGGTAATAGGAGCATGGGTATCACCCAGTTTCTTGAAAATAATCTACCTGAAAAAGCAGTAATCCTTGGGTGGTCCTTAGGCGGAGTCCTCGCCCTTCGCTACGCAATATTTAATCCAGACCGTGTTAAAGCACTCATTACAGTTGCAAGCTCCCCGAGATTTTGTGCCTTAGAGGAAGAACATTGGCCAGGTACCGATGCGAAACTTCTTGATAAATTTGCCTCCGAGCTTACTCAAGAGAACTCTGCCCGAGTAGTTGATAAATTTTTATCACTACAAGCCATGGGTTCTTTATCAATGAAAAACGATATAAGAGAAATTAGACAGCTTTTGGCAAAGGATCCGTTACCTTCATACTACGAACTTATTTCTGGTTTAAAAACCTTACAAGACGAAGATCTTAGAAACTCTGTAACACGTTTAAAATGCCCATCGCTACACATGTATGGTGCAAACGACAGGCTTGTTCCGGCCAGTGGCAAAAATATTTGGCCTCAGACTGCAAAAACTTTAATTCATATTTTTGAAAAGAGTTCACATGCTCCGTTTATTTCGGAGCCCGAAGAATTCCTTAAAATAATGGAAGATTTTTTAAGGAATTACTGTCTTTAGTTTGCTTCTTTCTAATACCGATAATTCGGCTTTAGAAAACAAGCATTTCACCTTCATCAATGCTATTAAAGTATTTGTCAAATTCTTTAAGTATCTCAGGATCCTTGACCTTTTTGAAATAACCGATGCTTCTTTCGGTGTCCATAGGAACGCTTGCGCTACCTCTTGCATAAACATTACCGAGAACGAAATAAGCGTACTCATTTCCATTAGTGGCTGCTGATTCAAGAATAGAAAGCGCTCTTTCGACTAGCTTTGGATCTGTTTTGACTCTGCCACCTATGTAAGAAAAGTAAATTGAGTCACAAGCTTCTCTATAGCCAAATTTGTCAGCAGATTTTTCTAGAAAGTTAAGAATTTTGGTATGAATATTAGGAGATCCTTCGTGCAATCTACTATATAACCTAGCTAGAGCGAATTCTATAACACCAGAGTCATGTTTCTTAGCTAAAGATTTAACTTCCTCATAGGAATGTGTAAGATCTTCTGGAATTATAGAACTTCTCAAAGATCTAAAGTAGGCAATATTATCAAGAATGATAGGATCATCTGACAATTCAGCCGCTTTAGTAAGTTGTTCTTCGTAATCTTGGTCACGATCATAGGTTGTATAAATTAAAGCTAAATAGAAATTAGATTCACCACTAACATCAGTTTCTTCTGCTAAACGAAGATACTTCTCGGCAACTCTGTAATCAGCAAGACCAAAAGAAACTCTTCCTAAAGGTACTAAATACATTTCTGATTTGCCAGATTTTTCATACCCCTTAAGGTAATATTCGCGAGCCTTTTCGAGATTTTCTTCTAAGACAGGCTGTCTAGTCTCATAAAATCCACCTAAATAAAAATAGGAAATTATTGAGCCCTTGCTGATAGCTTCTTCATAATACGCAATGGTTTTTTCTTCATCTCGTGGGTAAAATTTTTCAATTTCAGATAATTGAGCACGGTTTTCTACGCACTTCATAGATTCCGCTAATATTCCTTGATTTACCCATGTTGAGATACGGTTGTTAAAATTATCAGGTATTGGATTCACGCCTTCTGCAATAATATCTAGAATATATTCTATAGCTTTCACATTACCGTTATCAGCCATTTCAGCAAGTTTCTTATAAGCTAACTCGCTCTTAATACTATCAGAATCTTGAGAATCTAATACTGCTTCGACGAGATCTATATCATCGAATAAAAAATCACATTTATTGCACAATTTAAAAAATTCCTGTGCAATTGGATAAGCTATAACTGTTGCTGGAGACTCTCCATTTAAATATGCTTTCGTATACTTTGCAGCAATTGTGCAATCTAAACTAGCCGCTTTTAAATGGCAGAATACTCCTTCTTCTAGGTATTTCTTTGTCATTTGATTAAAATTTTTTTCTCCTATAGTTAGTAAGTTAAGTTTTTGCAAATTAGACAAATTTCTATATATATCCCCTAAAGTTTCATAACATTCTGCCGAATCTTCCACGTATGCAATGTTTTTTAATTGTTTTAACCATTTTTTAGCTACAGCCTTAGTAACTTTACGATCATCAAAGAATCCTAATTTAAATTGAACGTTGATATTCATAATATGAGGATCAAAATCAGCAAAATCTTTAGCAAAACTCTCGGCTTGTTTCAAATCTGCTTTATCCTCGTATTTGCCCATAAATAGATCTAGAACAGTTTTGAGAGCCAATGGCTCGTGTTCCCAAATCATGGAAAGTAGGCTATATCCATCTTGATAAGAATAATTCTTATAATTTTTATCCAATAAAATGAGGCTCCTGTAATATGCAAGGGTTAACGTCTTGTAACGCTTCTGCATACGATTACAAACGTTCATTGCCTCTTCTGTGTAGTTTTTAAAGAATACTTTTTCTTCAGTTAAAAGACGTAATGCTTCTATTCCTGCAAGATAGAATCCTTGATCTAGTAGCTTTAATAATTTATTTTTTTTACTTCTTTTTCACTTGAATTAGAAACAAGAGCTTGGGAATCATAAAATGTAATCCAAAATTTTGCATCTAATGAACCTAGGTTTTTAGCCTCTTGAAGCCAAAATCTTGCTGTTTCCAAGCACTCATCATATTCATATTCATCTTCATTATCATAATTATCATATAAAAAATGATAGTTATAGTAACCAGCTATTTTAAGAGCTTTCGTAGCGACAACTGATGGATCAGAATCTTTCTTATTTTTTATATCGTCAATATAGCTATGAACGATCTTCTTTTTTGCAACTTCGCTGGTTTCTAACTGAGGAATTGCATAAAATTTTTCATAAGTAGCTTCTTCAGGCTTCTGATCTTCAATTATTAATTTTATACCCGTAATACCCATATATCTTTCACCATAATAATAACTATATCGTCTAATAATTTAGAAAAATAATAAACAAAAAAAACTAGCGATATTTTTCGAAAGTTAATTTAAACTATTGAGGATAATGAATTTCTAAAATACCTAATGATAGTTTACAAGTTTGAAATATTCATCGTGTTCTTCTGTTTCTCAAAAATCTTTAGCATTACATAGGCTTGTACATAATGCACTGTTTACGACACATATTAATTATAACCTTTGTTATAATTTTTAAGTATTGTAACATGTGTTTATTGAAAAATCAAATAAAATCTTTTGTTTATAAGGGTTTTATTTAAGGGGACTTCTATAAATTAACTTTTTTGCGATGTCCCAATGTTAAAACACACACAA
>CAVGFV010000210.1:0-17226 GCA_963628765.1 Succinimonas sp. | reverse complement strand
CGCAGAAAAATATTTTGAGTAAAGATGGAGTTTACACAAAATGGTGTTTACTCTCTAAAAGATCCCCCTACAAACTAAGTAAACTTAGTCAATGTGTAGAGGTTTCTTTAAAATCATATATAATTGCTTCAAAATAAAAGGAATTTAAAAATGGAATTAACCAATAAACAAAAGCTCTATTTAAAAGCCAAAGCACATCCTTTAAAGCCTGTTGTAATGCTTGGACAAAAAGGCTTAACAGATAACGTTATAAACGAAATTGATAGTTGTCTTACTACACACGAACTTATCAAAGTTAAAATTTCAGGAGAGGAAGAAACTAAAAAAGCTATCCTTGCCGAAATAACAACCAAAACAAGTTCTAACTTAATTCAAATAATGGGTAATAACGCAACATTATTCAGAAAGAATAAAGAACATTCAAAATACAATCTATCAAATATTGAATAACAGTAATTTTTCCTATTATTAATTAAGAAAGGTGTTTGAAATCTTACTTTCAAACACCTTTTAATTATTTCTTAGGAATAAGAATTACACGTAAAGCACTTCTTTTACAAAATACTCAACTTTACCCTTTGGAGTAACAACAGTTACATCGTCATCAGCGTATTTTCCTAAAAGAGCTCTAGCGATTGGAGTTTTATATGAAATTAATCCTTTGGTAACATCAGCTTCGTAATCACCAACGATCTTATAGGTAATTTCTTCACCAGAATCTTCTTTTTCAAGAGTTACAGTTGCTCCGAAAATAACTTTAAGCTCACCGCCATTAACAGGCTTTTGCTTAACAATATCAATAACTTCGGCTGTAGCAAGCTGAGCTTCCATATTTTTAATTTTTGCTTCGCAGATTCCTTGTTCTTCACGAGCTGCGGCGTATTCTGCATTTTCGCTTAAATCGCCGTGTTCACGAGCTTCAGCAATAGCATTACTAATACGTGGTCTTTCAACAGCTTTTAAAAAATCCAAATCTTTGCGAAGCTGCTCAGCTCCAGCAACAGTCATCGGAGTTCTTTCCATATTTAAAAGTCTCCATAATCAATAATAAGTTATATTAAAAATTAAACTTTAAATAAGCATAAAAAAGAGTCAGCCTTTTTTTAAGGCCGACTCGAATGCCTCATAGTATACCAAAATACCAAGATTAAAAGCTGTGGTATATCACAACTTAATCTTTAAAAAGGCTTATTGGCTTAATCACCCTTCAAATCACTGAAAAAATTTTTTACTTTTTTTCCGAGCGATGAACTTTCACCAGTTGTTTGCAATTTGCCACCATTTACGGCATCATCGAAAGCTTTCAAAAGTTTTTTCTGCTCAGCAGTCAATTTTTCAGGTGTCTGTACCCTAATATGACAATATAAATCACCCTTTCTAGAGCCATTTATATCTTTAATACCTTTACCTGGAACTCTGAGCTTACTGCCAGTTTGAGTACCTTCTGCAATCGTAAGGTTTATCTTTCCATCTAATGTAGGAACTTCAACCTTACCACCCAATGCTGCAGTACCAAAACTGATTGGAACAACAATGTGGAGGTCTCTGCCATCACGCTGGAATATGTCATGTGGCTTAATCTTCACAATTATGTAAAGATCTCCTGACGGAGCTCCGTTAAGTCCAGCTTCGCCCTTTCCTGGTAAACGTAATCTATTACCTGTATCAATACCTGCAGGGAAAGTAACCTTTTCAGAAATTTCTTTGATAACACGACCTTGTCCATGACAATCAGGGCATGGATTGGTTATTTCTTGACCTGTGCCATGGCAGTAAGGACAAATTTGCTCAACAGCAAAAAATCCTTGACGCATCTGGACACGACCTGAACCATGACAATGTGAACAAGTTTGTGCTTTCGAACCGTCCTTACAGCCACTTCCTTTACAAGTGTCACACTGTACATAAGTTTTGATTTTAATTACTTTTTCACAGCCTGAAGCAGCTTCTTCCAAAGTTAGTTCGACTAATTTTTCTAAATCATCGCCTGGATGTTGTACAGGGCCACGACTTTGTCTACCACGACCAAAGATATCGCCAAACATGCTGCCGAACACATCACCAAAGTCCTCAGCGTTACCAAATCCATGGAAACCACCACCTTGGTTTGGATCAACGCCAGCAAATCCAAATTGATCATAAGCAGCTTTTTTCTGAGGATCACTTAATACTGAATAAGCTTCATTAATCTCCTCAAACTTTCCAGCAGCGCTAGCATCAGGATTACGATCTGGGTGATACTTCATAGCTAGGCGTTTAAAAGCTTTTTTTATTGTTTGTGCATCAGCATTTTTATCAACACCCAAAACTTCATAATAATCACGTTTTGCAGCCATACATACACCTTATTGAATCTTGTTAGCGAAAACGGATACTACCCGCTTGGCAGTATCCGTTCTTTTACTACAATGACTTAATCAACATTGCTTAACAAAGCTCTGGATTACTTGTCATCCTTAACTTCTTCAAACTCAGCATCCATTGTCTTATCATCTGCCTTCTGTGAAGATGATTCAGATGAAGACTGAGCATTAGCATTTGACTGATCCTGTGAACCCTGCTGAGTGTACTGGGTTAATTGGTTGCAAATATCTAACAACTTCTTCTGAGCTGCTTCGATTGCATCCTTGTCATCACCCTTTACAGTGCCTTCCAATTCAGTGATTGCAGCTTCAATCTTTCCCTTAAGCTCTGCTGGAACCTTATCACCAGCATCCTTAAGCTGGGTCTTAACTGAAGATGCAACCTGATCTGCAGTATTACGAGCTTGAGCCAATTCTGCAAACTTCTTATCTTCTTCAGCATGTGCTTCAGCTTCCTTAACCATCTTCTGAATTTCTTCTTCTGATAGGCCTGATGAAGACTGAATTGTAATCTTCTGTTCCTTGCCAGTGTTCTTATCCTTAGCACTTACGTGGATACAACCATCGGCATCGATATCAAAGGTTACTTCAATCTGTGGAACTCCGCGTGGAGCTGGAGCAATTCCTGAAAGGTCAAAGTTACCAAGGAGCTTGTTATCAGCAGCACGTCTACGTTCACCCTGGAGAACTCTAATTGTTACAGCAGGCTGATTATCTTCTGCAGTTGAGAAGATCTGGCTCTTCTTTGTAGGAATGGTACTGTTTTTCTCAATAAGTGTTGTCATCACACCACCCATTGTTTCAATACCAAGTGAAAGAGGAGTTACGTCGAGAAGGAGAACGTCTTTCTTATCACCAGAAAGAACTGCACCTTGAATTGCTGCACCTACTGCTACTGCTTCATCAGGGTTAACATCCTTACGTGGTTCCTTACCGAAGAAGTCTGCTACAGTCTTCTGAATCAATGGCATACGAGTCTGGCCACCAACCAAAAGAACATCATCTACTTCGTTCTTGCTTAGACCTGCATCCTTAAGAGCTGTAGTTACAGGTTCAAGAGAAGACTTAACAAGATCTTCAACAAGTGATTCCAACTTTGCACGAGTCAAAGTTACATTCATATGTAAAGGACCTGCAGCACCAGCGGTGATATAAGGAAGGTTAATATCTGTCTGGTTAGCTGATGACAATTCAATCTTTGCCTTTTCAGCAGCTTCCTTTAAACGTGAAAGAGCAAGAATATCTTTGCTAAGATCAACGCCGTTAGACTTCTTGAAGTCACCAATGAGGTAATCAATTACTCTCTTATCAAGGTCTTCACCACCAAGATGGGTATTACCATTTGTTGAAAGAACTTCGAAGGTCTTTTCGCCATCAACTTCGTCGATATCAATGATTGAAATATCGAAGGTACCACCACCGAAGTCATAAACTGCAATCTTCTTTTCGCCTTTTACTTTATCTTCGCCGTAAGCCATTGCAGCAGCTGTTGGTTCGTTGATAATACGCTTTACTTCCAAACCTGCAATACGACCTGCATCCTTGGTAGCCTGACGCTGCTGGTCATTAAAGTAAGCTGGTACGGTAATAACTGCTTCAGTAACCTTTTCACCAAGAATGTCTTCTGCAGTCTTTTTCATCTTCTTTAAAACTTCTGCAGAAACTTGTGGTGGAGCCATCTTCTTACCATCTTTCAAGCTCACCCAAGCATCACCGTTGTCTGCCTTAACAATATTGAAAGGCATTACTGAAATATCACGCTGAACTTCCTTGTCATCAAATCTACGACCAATGAGACGCTTAACTGCATACAAAGTGTTCTGAGGATTGGTTACTGCTTGACGTTTAGCAACATCACCAACGAGGATTTCACCACTTTCAGTATAACCAATGGTTGAAGGGGTAGTACGCTTACCCTCAGAGTTTTCAAGAACTCGTGGTTGATTGTTTTCAAGAACTGCTACACATGAGTTAGTAGTACCTAAGTCAATACCAATAATTTTACTCATAACTTTATTTTCTCCACTTCGAAATCTTTTTAAAATATCAGCTTTATTTTTTCTGCTGTATTTCTTATCTGTTCTTTAAATAAGGCTTTAAAAATGAATTTCAAGACATTTATTAAAATTTTTTTTAAGCCTGTGTTTCTATCTTGGCACCATTACCTGCAGAAACAATTACCTGTGCTGCTCTTATGACACGACCATTTAATTCATAGCCAGTTCTAAACACTTCAATGATATGGTTTGCTGGAACATCAGCATTAGGAATAAATGTAGCCGCATCGTGTTTGTTCGGATCGAATTCATCACCAGATGCTGGACGAATTTGTTTAACACCATTCTGTTCCATTGCCTTCAAAAGAAGAGACATTGTGCTCTTTAGGCCTGCAACCATTTGTGATGTTTCTTGAGAAACGTCTTGGGATAATTTTTCAGAATACTCAACAGCTTTTTCCATTGGCTCTAAAGCTGGTACAAGGTCGTTTGCAAATGATGAAATTGAAAACTTACGAGCCTTATCAATTTCGTTTGCAGCTCTTCTCTGTACATTTTGCATCTCAGCTATAGCACGAAGTTTTTCATCATTTAGTGCTTTAACCTGTTCTTCAAGGTACTTAATCTTTTTTGTAGCTTCTTCTAATTCTTTGTTTGAATCTTTTTCTGATGCAACCGAATTTTCATTTGTTTGTTCTGCTTTTTCTTCCGCAGGAGCATCAGCCACTTTGTTAATCTCATCAGAAACATTACTTGTTTCTTTAACTGAATCAACAGATTCATTTTGTTTATTTAAGTCGTCTACCTGTTGAGCGTTTTCATTTTCAGTACTCATTGGAACGTATCCTCCTCAGTTGCACATGTATATCCGTTCAATATATGGGGACACGTTTACTTTTTTTCAAGGGTGTAAAAATTTAGTTAACGCAAATCACCTACAGCTAACAACATTCGTCATGCAAAAATATTTATGATAAAATTCACGTGTGTTCCAAGCATTAGAAGGCTTTTTATCTCATGCGGTCAGTATATCTTGCGTTTTTTATAACAATTGTGAGTTTTCTTACTGTGTCATGTGCCTACAGACCAGATCTGAATCAAGGGAACTTTACAGAACAAAAAGATGTTAACAAGCTAAGAAAAGGTATGACTCAGGAGCAAGTAAAATACATCCTAGGCACACCAATGCTTACTGATCCTATGAATAGCTCTAAATGGTATTATATAAATTACCATAGAGAAGGATGGAATGAGCCTGAACAGAAAAAACTCGTTGCTGAATTTAACGATTCAGTTTTGCTTGAAAATATCAGTGGTGACTTCGAAAAAAGTGTAACTTTTAGCTCTCCATCAAACTAAACATTGTTAGTATTGAGAGTTTAATATATGGCACGTCTATCAGTTATTACAGCTTTATTTATCGGAATAATATTCTGTACTCCCGCATGTAATAATCAACCAGAAAGATTTACTGCGCCAAAATTTTCTTTGCCTTTAAAAAACTTTAATGCAGTTAATTCGTCAACATTTGCAACGAACAAATCATATGACGAAAAATTTAACAGTTATGCAAAAGAATGTGCCTATGGAATTCCTGAAAGTGGAAAAAAACTAGCCGAATTGTATACATCAACACTTGCTCCAAATTCCAAATCATATTTATATTTTCAACAACAAAGTTTCTCTCAAGAATATAGGTACTGCCGGCTTACAATGAAAAGTAGAGCCAAAGATAGTAGCGAAAAAAATCCTGAAATTTATAATCAAGTACTTGAGTTATTAGATGCTTCCGTTCCTAAAGAACAAGACCAAATAATCAACATCATTTACGATTTCTATAAAATCGATGATGCTACAAGTGCTCAAAGTTGGGTAAAAAAATTAGAATTAAAAGAAAGAGGTGATGCTCCTGCCCAATTAAGGTTAGGAGAATTTCTTTTTCATAAACCTGATATGCAATATCAAGGCTATCTTTTGGTTGAAAATGCCGCTAGACTTTCAAATTCAGAAGCTTTATCAGTACTTAAAAGTAAAGAATTTAGCGAATACCGCAAGAATAATGATTTTCTTCAAAAGAGCTATACAAATCTAATAGATAAACTTACAGCTGAAAGCGATAACGAGCCAACCGAAGACAACAATGAAGCCTCAGATGACAATTCCACTTTCGGTGATAGTATTCTAGCGCCTTAGAAAAAGCAGAATTCCGATTTACCATACATATCACTAAGCTTGTAACAAATCTTAGGCATCCTCGTTTATCAATGAACCAGTAATACCATCATATGAGGGATTTTTATCACTTCCCTCACTATCGGCGCTATCTTTATTGAATTCAAAATCTTTATCTTGTTTATAATCTTCACCACGAATTTTGGCTATTGCTTTCTTTTTAAGAACTTTTGTAATTCCTTTTTTGAACTCAATATCGTCAATACTAGTCTCTCTTCTCGGGAGCACTGAATACAAAGCATCCATATTAACTCCTTGAAAGGGGTTGGTTATACTTATTTTTATTGATTCCCCTTACCCATTAAAATTTTTTATGTGTACAACTAAATGTTTAGCAATTTAATAATTTTGTTGGCGGTTTTACATCGTCTTTACACAAGGATGTAAATGTATTTTACATTTCTGAAATAATATGACGGCATCTAGGTACGATACCGATTTTAACAATTAAATATTCGGCTCTTACTTATTAATCGGCAATAAAGATGTTTTCTGAAATATATGCTTATGATATTGCTTACCATGTCTTATTATTAGCCCTAAATAAAACACTTAAGATTCTTTTAATCGACTACTCTGATAGAATCAAGCTATATTTTTAAAGGATACAAAGCACATGTCAGAAGAAACTAAAGTTTCTAACCAAGAAACAGAAAACAATATAAAGAAAACCACAATACCAGTTAATTATGGGGTAGATAATCAAAAGCTTGATAAAGCTATTGCTTACCTCACTGAATCACAAACTGAAATAAATAGACAGATGATGCTTAAGGAACTTAAAGTTGCTAAGGTTCTTGTTCCTATTAAACTAGATGGTAGCTACCAATTTACTAAAGATGGCAAAATTGAGTTTTCTAAAGATTCAAAACTCGAATATATTCTCATAAAAAATGCTAACAACGAACATTATTGTGCCATCTTTACAAATGAAGAAGAATTTAAAAAATTCAACATAGATCATACAGGACAAATTGTTCAAAAATTTACTAGCGTTGCAGAAACAATAACCGCAACTGAAACTGAAATTAAAGGGATAGTTGTTAACCCATTTGGTTCTGGAATTATTCTTGATAAAGAATTAGTTGCCATGCTACTTAAACCGGATAATTTTGCCAAAATTACAACAAATAGGGTATTTCCTAAAAAGCCAGCAGCCGTAGCTCCTAAAAGACTTTTTGAAATACCAAAAGGAACTACTGTAGCAGTTGGTTCACCTAAGCAATGGCCAACAAGTATGACCGATGCTCTTACTAAGGAATTCCAAAACAATAAGAAGATTGATCGTGCTTGGCTAAGAATAATTCAATGGCCTAATCAAAAAAATGCAAATGGACAACCTTTGCTTACTTACTTGGTATTAACAGAGACAACAGAAAAACCTGAAGAAATTTTTCCTAAACTTTCTAACATAGCAGAACCGCTATCAGAAGGATTACATACTGACTTTATGGTCTTCAATAAAAACAATAGTTTTGCTGTCACTGCAACCAAAGATGCCGAACCTTTCTATATTAGAAAGAAGTTTTTGGGAATATTTTAAATTTATCTTTGCTGGAGGAATAAGCTAATGAAAGAATCTGAATCATGGTTACCAAAAGAACTAAGTTGGTTATCTTTTAATGAAAGAGTTCTTCAAGAAGCAATGGACCATACTGTGCCTGTTGTAGAAAGGATGCGGTTCCTCGGCATTTACTCCAGCAACCTTGATGAATTTTTTAAAGTAAAAATTGCTGCATTAAAGAGACAAGTTGTTATTGATGAAGATAACAAAGATGATTCAGGTGCTAAAGATGTTTTAAAAAAGGCTCTTAATAAAGTAAAAGAGCTCAATGACGTGTTTGATAGCACCTATAGCGCCATTTTAGACGAATTAGCAACCCATAATATTTACCTCCGCGATGAAAATGAAATAACCGAAGAGCAAAAGAAATGGGTTCTGTCTTATTTCAAAGCAAATGTATTGAAACACATAAGCCCTGTTATCTTAAATGACACTATAAATTTGGTCTCATTTTTAAAAGATAAATATACTTATCTGCTTGTAAGAATGACTCATAAAAATCATAAAAATTCAGTATATGGGTTAATAGAAATTCCAACCGATAAGGTACCTAGATTCATCCAAATTCCTGTAGTTGGCGATAAAAAAGAGAAAGTCTTAATTATTCTAGACAACGTAATAAGAATCGGACTTGATTTGATTTTTAAGTCATTCTTTGATTATGACCAAATTTCAGCATTTTCCGTAAAAATGAACCGCGATGCTGAGTACGATTTAACTTCACAAATGGATCGTTCATTTGTAGAGAACATGTCTCAAAGTCTTAAACAAAGACTTATAGCAATGCCTGTACGTTTTGCTTACGATAAAAAAATGCCTAAAGAAATGGTTAAGTTCATCGTAAACAAGCTATCAATGCAAGATTTTGACTCTGTCATGCAAGGTGGACGCTATCATAACTTTAAAGACTTCATTAGTTTCCCAAATATTGGAAGAGAATATTTAGAGAACTCAAAGCTTCCTGAATTAAATTCATCTGCATTTGATGCGGCGGATAATGCCTTCGAAGCTATATCTAAAAACGATATACTTTTGTATTATCCGTATCACTCCTTCAGATATTTTACGGAAATGCTCAGACAGGCTTCATATGATCCTGCAGTAACAGCAATAAAAATTAACATTTACCGTGTAGCATCAAAAAGCCGAGTTATTAGTTCTCTGATAGACGCTGCTAATAACGGTAAACATGTAACTGTTGTAGTTGAATTGAAAGCAAGATTCGATGAAGAAAACAACATTAAGTGGGCTAGCCGTCTCACAGAAGCTGGGGTAAAAGTATTATTTGGTATGGCAAGCCTCAAAATCCATTCTAAACTGTGCTTAGTAACAAGAATGGAAAATGGTACCTTGAAGCGTTATGCTCACATCGGAACTGGTAACTTTAACGAAAAAACTGCCAAGATTTATACAGATTTCGCATTATTTACCAAAAAAGAAGAGCTAACCAAAGAAGTAGAAAATGTATTCAATTTCATTGAATACCCATATATAAAACCAAACTTTAAACAGCTTCTTGTTTCTCCGATAAATGCAAGAAGAAAGATAAATGACATGATTGATAACGAAATCAATAATGCCAAAGGTGGTTTTACTGGAAGAATATTACTCAAAATAAATAACTTGGTTGATAAGGATCTTATAAAGAAGTTATACGAAGCATCTAAAGCGGGTGTAAACATCGACATGATCGTAAGAGGCATGTGCTCATTAAGACCTGGTATTAAAGGTCTTAGTGAAAACATTCATGTCATCAGTATTGTCGATAGATTCCTTGAACACCCTCGTGTAATGTATTTTTACAACAACGGAAATCCAAAGATGTTCATCTCATCTGCTGACTGGATGACTAGAAATCTGGATTACCGTATTGAAGTTGGTACACCAATACTATCTCCAGAACTCAAGGAACGTATCTTCGATATTTTGAATATTCAATTCCAAGATACTATGAAAGCTAGAATAATCGATTCTGATAGTAAAAACGAATACGTAAAACGCGGTAAAAAGAAGAAGATCAGATCTCAAATAGCTATTTATGATTACCTTTCTAAAGTAGAAAATCCTACAGATACTGATACCGAAGATAAGTGAATCTAGCTTTTTGAAAAATGACTAGCATCTAAAAGCATAAAAATAAAAATGCCCTATGTTTTTCCATAGGGCATTTTCTTTTGCATGAAAAATTTACTAATCAATGAAAAATCATTTTTCTAAAAGAAAAAAATGCTGCACCCACCATGCAGAGTGCGGATAAAACATAATCCCAAGAGAATTTTTCACCAAACACAAAAATTGATAGTGGTAAGAATACTGAAAGAGTAATCATCTCTTGCATTATCTTAAGCTGACTTACAGACAAGTAAGAAGAGGCGAATCTATTAGCTGGAACCATTAACATATATTCAAATAATGCAATGCCCCAAGAAAACAATATTGCATATATTAAAGGCCTATCTGCCATCTTGCTTAGGTGGAGGTACCAAGCAAAATTCATAAAAATATTACTAACTATTAGGAGGCCAACACTACCTACAATCACCC
This sequence comes from Succinimonas sp., assembly GCA_963628765.1. Classification (GTDB taxonomy): domain Bacteria; phylum Pseudomonadota; class Gammaproteobacteria; order Enterobacterales; family Succinivibrionaceae; genus Succinimonas. The sequence continues at coordinate 6,526 of CAVGFV010000210.1, read as the reverse complement.
AATTCATAATTATTCCCTTGTTTAATTTTCAACAGCGATTCCTAATAGGGATTTTTGAGACTTGATTGAAATCTCAAGATTAACCTCCACATATAGAACCGTGGATTCTTGTCGCGAATTATAACAGAGATAAATTTATTTGCTTGTTATTATCATATACAACTCAAACTACTATAGCCTCGGTCATTTCTCTTTTTCTACCAAAACCAGGCACTTTTTCTACTTTAAATCCTGCATCTGTAAGATTTTTTCTAACATTACCAGAAACCGTATAGGTAGCTAAGGTGGTTCCCACCCTACTCAATTTTCTGATAGCTTTTGTGATTGAAGCAGACCACATATCTGCATTTTTGGATGGAGAAAATCCATCTAGGAACCAAGCATCCACTTTAGGTGACACCTCCAATTCAGAGTACATATCAAGAGCATCACCGATTATTAAATGGAGGTAACCCCCCTTTTCTATTTGAAAATTGTTTAATCCGACGTTTTTTATATCGTAAACACTTCTCAACATCGCAGATTCTTTTTGTAGACTTGTAAAAAAGGAGTGCGCAAAAGCTATATCTTTGGGCTTTAAAGGGTATTTTTCTACAGAAATATAATGAACCTCAGGCAATGATAGAGATTGTTCTTTCAAATGGTTGTACATTTTAAGAAGCAACATTAAATTACGCCCTGTACCAAAACCAGTTTCACCAATTACAAATTCTGGATTTTGAGAATTTTCTAATCTTTCTTGTATATGGTTTCCTTTAAGAAACACATGTTTTGACTCATCAAGCCCTCCAGCATCAGAAAAATATATATCGCCAAACTTATTACTTTTAATAGAATTTCCATTAAACGTCACATCCGCGAATTCAAAATCTGATGGTAAATTTTTATCTGATAGGCTGATCTTCATAAAATGCCCTTTTTCCCCATTGCACGTAATTCTTGTATTCTTAGCAAATAAAGCCTACAAGACCACTGTTGAGTATACAAAACATTCTTTATATCAAAAAATGCGATAAAAATTATGACAAATCCGCAAAAAAATAAGGCATTATAAACAGCTTGAATGGAATGATATATAATTACGTTATGTTTATGTATTGTTCTTTTGTGATAAAAAGAAAATACACTTTTTGAATATTGGTTTATTGTTAGAGCTGTTGTTAAGGAACTATTTATGCGCAAAGCTTTAATTGCTCTCGCTATCGTGGGAATTCCCATGGCTCTAGTTTACGTTTTCCTCTATTTGTTTCCAAAAATGGTAGAGGATAACAACAATAGTAACTCAGTACTATCTGAAAAATATACTACGGTTGTCGGAGACAAGGTTCTTCCAAACGTTGTTGTACCTACCTCATCAACTTCAAGAGAAGAACAAATTCTTAAGTATGAAATAGAGCATTCATCTAAAAAGAATGATATTTTCTACCATGACCTTCATATTAATGAATTAACAAATAGGCATACAGAATTCTACGATATCAAAGCTTCGTTACCTGAAGAGCTTCATGACTTAATGGAGAAGAACGCTCCTTTAAATCTAAATAACAACAAAAAAAGCATTGTAAAAGTTAGCTACAATATTGATTGGCATTTGAATTTAAGACAGGAACCTGGTGAATGTTATTTTTACGGTGCCGATATAATTACCGATATAACCACCGTTCTGCCAAATTGGGTTGGTGTTAAAGAACAATCCAGCGAAGTTCAACAACAATGGGCTGAGTATATTGAAAGCTCCGCTTACTATAGCTCAAAACATGATTCCATTATGGAAAAACTCAGCCATAGTTTGGCGCAAAAAATCAGATTTATTGAAAAGAAGGCGCTTTGTTCGGATTTAATAAAAACTGTTAACGAGCTAGGTGCTAAGCAAATAAGTAACGCCCAAGCATTTATGCAAAGATATCAGAGTGAAACAGGTAATGGCAGAATGATGGGAGTGCAAGTTCCAATATTCGCTCAAGGAAATTACATTGCTAGTGAATCTTCTGATGCTGATGAAAATGTACAAGCGCAAGCACAAGATGCAAATGCTCTATCTAAAGCGGATATTGACAGTAACAAAATAGATAAGATTGACAGCAAGAATAAAAGCAACCAATGATTTTAAATGAGTTGGTATCTTGTTCATCAAAAGCGCGTTAATTGGGAAAATAAAATTTCGTTAATGCGTAATAAAAGTTATGTGTAACAAGGATTCCAATTAGCCAAGGTAAATATTTTTGAATCGTGTAAAAATAAGGAAACGTAAATAAATTCAAATACATGGTTTGATTTATTTAGGCTTTTACTGTAATTTTAAGGATTAACATAATGATACGTATGCACTACAGGATATAAGTGATCATGTGTATAATGTGTTTATAGATTTAGCCAAAGAATTCATAAAGTTAGTTAAATATGTAAGTAAAAAATGACCCCGTTAGCGTGAATTTAATGGAATCATTTTGTTTTTATTAAAGTTTTGTGTAAAAAACTTTGTTTATTTTTAACATATAAAAATTTTCGGTTATAAGTTTTAAAACATCAACGAAAGAGAGTCAAATAATGAGAAGAGCTGTTATTACCGGTATAGGGATTGTATCCAGTATTGGTAACAATGCTGATGAAGTTTTAAATTCCTTGAGAAATGGAAGATCCGGAATTACTTTTTCTGAACAATTTAGAGATGTTGGAATGCGCTCCCAAGTATGGGGAAACGTAAAACTAAATACGGACGATCTTATTGATAGAAAAGTAAAACGTTTTATGGGTGATGCAGCGATGTATGCATACCTTTCAATGAAACAAGCTATCGAAGATTCAGGATTAGAAGAACACGACGTATCAAATGAAAGAACTGGCCTTATCTGTGGATCAGGCGGTTCTTCTCCAAAGAATCAAGTTGAAGCTTGCAAAACCTTAAAAACAAAAGGTGTAAGAAGAGTTGGTCCATATCAAGTTACCCGTTGCATGGGTTCTACAACCTCTGCATGCCTTGCAACTCCTTTCAAAATTAAGGGCGTTAATTACAGTATAAGTTCAGCTTGTTCTACTTCTGCACACTGTATTGGTAATGCTGTAGAACAAATTCAGCTTAACAAACAAGATATTGTTTTTGCCGGTGGCGGTGAAGAGTTGGATTGGACTCTTGCATGCCTATTTGATGGCATGGGGGCCTTAAGCACAAAATATAACAAGACACCAGAAAAGGCTTCACGCACTTACGATCGCGATCGTGACGGTTTCGTAATTGCCGGTGGCGGTGGCATGGTTGTTGTGGAAGAACTCGAACATGCTCTAGCTAGAGGTGCAAAGATATATGCCGAAATAACTGGCTTCTCTGCAACTTCAGATGGTTATGATATGGTTGCTCCTTCTGGAGAAGGCGCATCAAGATGTATGAGACAAGCTATGTCAACTCTTGGTGACAGAAAGGTTCAATACATAAACACTCATGGAACATCTACAAAAATAGGTGATTTACGTGAAATTGAAGCTATGAAGGATGTCTTTGGTAGCAAAGTTCCTTTATTCAGCTCAACTAAAGCAATGACAGGACATTCACTAGGTGCTGCAGGAGTTCAAGAAGCTATATATTCACTTCTTATGCTCAATAATAATTTTGTAGCTCCAAGTATAAATGTTGAAAATGTGGATCCTGAATTTTTAGACACTCCACCTGTTACTAAAATGACTGAAATCGAACTTGATACTGTAATGTCAAATAGCTTCGGTTTTGGTGGTACAAATGCTTGCTTGGTTATGAGCAAATATCAAAAGTAATTAGCGGATTTATACCTAATGCTAAAAAGGTCGTTACATTTAATGTAACGACCTTTTGTTTTATTAGAACAATCCTAATAAAAGTTAGCTAATTTTAGGCACCAAGCATTAGGTAGACATTACCTTATTATTAAAAATCATCCTGCATTAGAGGGTGCACTTTTATTTCGTCAACCACCATTGAGCCAGGAGCTTCTATAAGGTGCATTACAGTTTGTGCCAATATTTCCGGATCAAGGCTCCAGGTATGCTCCTTAGTTCCTTCTGTGCCACCATTAAAATTGGTATCTATAATTCCAGGAGATACCAAAGTAACTTTGATTCCTTGGTCTCTATATTCTCTTAACAAAGATTGAGTAAAACCGGTCATACCATACTTAGAAGCTACATAAGGAACCATATTTGCCAATGGTCTATGCCCAACATCAGAACTAATATTAATAATATGTCCCGCATGCTGATTCAGCATGGCTGGAAGTAAAGCCTGTGTAAGTAGCATCGGGCTTGTAAGGTTAACAGTCACCATATTGATAATTTCTTCAGGGGAATGCTCACTAAATTTTTTATAAAAACCAAAGCCTGCACAGTTAATTACCCCATAGATTATTGGCGATTGCTTAATAACCTCTTGAGCTACCTTTAGCACATCCGTAGAATTAGACAAATCGCACTGAATATGGTGGTAATGATTTCCAAAATCGGCTCTATTTCTCGCAATACCAAATACTTCGTTACCATTTGCTAAAAGGTTCTTAACAAGATGTGCTCCAAGCCCCTTACTTGCACCAGTTACAACCCATACTGCCATACAAAATGTCCTTTATTAAAACAGATTAATTCAATTCTATCTTAATAAAAATTCATGGTCAGACCTTTTTAGATTTTTGCTGTAGACGTCGCATCTTAAAGAAACTTGAAATCATTTCTCGACATTCTTTTTCTAATACAGCACCAGTTATCTCCGGTCTATGATTATGCAAAGGAGAGCCTAATACATTAAAAGCAGAGATATCAGCTCCTGTTTTAGGATCCCGGGCCCCATATACTACTCGGGAGATTCTTGACAAAACAATTGCACCAGAACACATTAGACAAGGTTCTAACGTTACATAAAGAGTTGTATTTAAAGTTCTATAATTATTAAGGGTTTTGGCAGCTTTTCTAATAGCTTGTATTTCAGCATGGGCACTCGGATCATTATCGATGATCATTCTATTGTAACCACGAGCTATTATTTTACCTTCCTTTACGATAACAGCACCTACAGGTACCTCCCCTACTTGCCAGGCTTTTTTAGCTTCAATAAGCGCTTCCCTCATAAAAATTTCATCAATATTTAGAACTTTAAACACCTATGACCCCGTCATTTTTATTTTATGAAAAAAACGAGAGAGCTTTAAAGAGCCCTCTCGTTACTCATGATATCAAATAAATCCTTATACCACTCTATCATGAATAGATGCGGTAAAGCATTTATTTACTTGTCTTTTTGTCCTCAGAAGGTTTTTCTGTAGCTTGCGCTTCTGTAGTTTCTTGAGCTGTATTTTTATTTTCAGATGCAACACTACCTAAATACTGAGGTAAATCTAAACCAGCCATCTTGGCAACATCGTGAAGTGGTGGAAGACTCTTAACCATGCCAGAAAGGAAGTTAGCTGTTGATGTCTTTCCATCTGAGCTATCACCGCCATCCCACACAGTAACCTTGTCAATTTTGATGTTTCTAATAGCTTCAGTCTGAAGTGAAACGATATCAGTCAGTTTTTCAATCATCAACAAGGTTGAAGCAGCTTTAACATCATTACCGGCACTTTTAACAAGTAAGCCATAACCATTTGCCTTTGCTTCGAGCAAGGCCTGTTGACCTTTTGCTTCTGCTTGGTACTTTAAGAGAATTGCATCAGCTTGACCGCGAGCTTCTTCTCTGTTTTTCTCAGCGATAGCTTCAGCATCAATGATAACCTTCTGCTTATCAATTTCTTGTCTAGAAACTTCTTCAGCATTCAATCTTTGCTTTTCAGCTTGGTATTGCGCCTTTTCAATCTCAACCTGAGCTTGACGTTTAGCAACTTCTGCCTTCTGTTTAGCTTCAGCCTGGATTACTTCCTATTCAGCATTTGATTGAGCAATCTTCTTCTTTGCTTCGTTTTCGCCAGATATTGCGTTTGATTCCTGATCCGCAACGTAGCAACGCTGATTAGCTTCTGCAGCCTTTATACCTTTCTTAACTTCAGCGGCATTTTCAGCAACAGTAATCTCTTTTCTTCCGCTTCACCAACAGCACCAATTTTATCTTGGTTTGCAACGTCAATTTTTGCTTTGTTAACAGCTTCGGCAGCCGCCTTCTTACCAATACTTTCAATGTAGTAAGATTCATCTGTAATATCGGTGATATTAACGTTGATAAGTTTCAAACCAATTTTGTTTAATTCTGGCTCAACGTTGGCCATTATACGGCTTTGGAAACTTTCTCGGTCTTGGTTGATTTCTTCAATATCAAGAGATGCTACAGTAAGACGAAGCTGGCCGATAATAATGTTTCTCGCCATATCTTCAATCTGATCTGGTTTCATATCTAGCAAACAAACTGCTGCATTTCCCATGATATCGTCATCAGGTGAAATTTGAACTGTAAAGCTAGATGGTAAGTTTATACGGATATTCTGTTTTGAGAGTGCACCAGTCAATGGGATATTAATTGTCATTGGGGTTAATAACAGTTGTGTTAAATATATAAATAGTTTATAATATATGAAAATAA
>CAVGFV010000209.1:0-4147 GCA_963628765.1 Succinimonas sp. | reverse complement strand
CAGAGCAGTAATTTAAATTTTTGAGATATTAGAAAGAAAAATAGGGAGGCAGGAATGTTTCTCTATTTTTTTTGCCTTTATGACCACTAGTTCTTTACGTTTTAGCTATTGACAAATATCATATAAAAATGTATTTTCTATCACAATTCTACGGAATTTATACCAGAAGAGGCGCTTTCCTTAGATACCAGGAGTTATTGAATTCCAGTTCTACCTGGGACGGAATGGGAAGCCGAGGCGAATGAGTGCTGGAAGACGCTTATTACGCCGGCTGTGAAGGCTGAATCCTTCAGGCTGTCACACTTAAGGTGAAGAGCTTCTGGCGGTTAGTCATTTTTCCCGCCTTTTACTACTTTTCCTTAGGTAACTCAAACAATAAACTTTAAACTAGGAGTTTTAATATGAATCAAGTTTGCGTTGCCAAGTTCGGTGGCACTAGTGTTGCAAACTATGCTGCAATGTGCAATTGTGCAAAAATTGTTACAGGTAATCCAGATACTAAATTGGTAGTATTGAGTGCAAGTGCTGGTGTTACAAATTTACTTGTTGAATTAGCATCAGGAAATTTGGATGAAGCTAGTATCGAAGAACGCATGGGAAAAATCTGCAATATTGAATTTTCCATTCTCGATGACTTAGGTCGCCCAGCAGAAATCACCGCTGAAATTGAAAAACTTATCCATGAGATCCGTGATCTTGCAAAACACGCAATCATTGAACATGACGATGCTTTAACTGATCGTATTGTTTCTTATGGCGAAATCATGTCAACCAAGCTTTTCACTGAAGTTCTTAAGTCAAAAGGCTATAAGGCTAAGTGGTTTGACGTTCGTTCCGTAATGCGTACTGATAATCATTTCGGTAAAGCAGCTCCTATTATTGAAGTTCTTAGCAATACTGCAAAAGAACTTTTAACCCCTCTTTTAGAAGAAAATATCGTTGTTACTCAAGGCTTTATTGGTTCTAACGCAATTGGCCAGACCACAACTTTAGGTAGAGGTGGTTCAGATTATTCTGCAGCTCTTCTTGGTGAAGCAATTGGTGTATGTAAGGCTATTCAAATATGGACTGACGTTCCAGGAATTTACACCACCGACCCACGTATGGTTAAGGAAGCTCACGTAATTCCAGAAATTACATTCTCAGAAGCAGCAGAAATGGCAACCTTCGGTGCTAAGATTCTTCACCCAGCAACAATATTCCCTGCTGTAAGAAGAAATATTCCAGTATTCGTTGGTTCTTCAAAGGCTCCAGATCAAGGTGGTACTTGGGTAAGAGCACAGACTAGCACAAGACCAACATTCAGAGCAGTAGCTCTCCGCCGCGATCAAATTTTATTGACCTTAAAGAGCCCAAATATGATTGGTGCTTGCGGTTTCTTGGCAAATATTTTCAGCATTTTTGCTAAGTATGGTATCTCTGTAGACTTAATTACCACTTCCGAAGTAAGTGTTGCATTAACTATCGATCATACTGGTTCTCAGTCAAATGGTCAGTCTGTTTTGAATGATAGACTTCTCAATGAATTGAAGAGCATTTGTAATGTAAGAGTTGATGAAGGTTTATCACTTATCGCTTTAATTGGTAACGGTATGAGCCAAGTTAGCGGTACTGGCGCTGCAGTATTCTCTTCAATAATGAATGTAAATATCAGAATGATTTGCTACGGTGCAAGCTCTCATAACCTTTGCTTCCTTGTTAATCAGGATCAAGCAGAACAAGCTGTTGCTGAATTACATCATCACTTACTTGAAGGCGCTCCTGAAACCATTAAGTAATTTGGTTACGTAGAGTATTTAGGTAAAAAAAAGAGAAGGCTTTAGATTTCCAAAGCCTTCTTTGTTTTTAGAGATAAGAAAGAAGCACTCTTTTGGAGTGCTTCTTTGCGTTGGGTTGAAATTATCTATTCAATATTTTGAATGATTAAAGTTTACTTTATGGTACGGAAAAGAATCTTGGACATTCTTTGATAGTTGTAATGTTCTCTTTTCTTTTTTGGTAGGTCTTCAATACTTCCTGGAATAAATCCTTTTTCAAGGAAGAAGTGTTCAGATCTAGTGGTAAGAACGAAGAGATACTGCATGCCTTTTTCTTTTGCGAGTTCTTCTATCTTGTCTATGAGAATATTACCTCTATTAGAACCTCTGTAGTTTGGATGAATTGCTACGCAAGCTAATTCAGCCTTTTTCTCTTGATCGTAGCAGTACAAAGCGGCGGATGCTATAACCATGCCATCGCGTTTTATTACTACGTAATGATCAATTTCCATCTCGAGTTTTTCACGGCTTCTATGAACGAGAATACCTTGTTCTTCTAGAGGTCTAATCAATTCCATAAGTGATGGAATATCGTTTATAGAGGCTCTGCTTACCTGTTCAGCACTTTCTCTAACAATCTGGGTACCAATACCATCTCTTGTGTATAACTCTTGGATTAACGCGCCGTTTTGTTCATAAGAAACTAAGTGACAACGTTCCACACCGTTTTGACAACAAGCAAGAGCAGCACTAAGGTAACGGCAAGTACTGTTATGGGTTTCTGGATCTATTTTATTTAAATATTCTGCTGCTTCACTAGGGAATAATTCGGCGACAACTTCGTTATTTTTATCTCTTATAAGTTCGTCGTCAGCACAAAAGGTGATTAATTTGTTGGCCTTTAAAGCGATTGCAACCTGTGCTGCTATTTCTTCGCTATTGATACTGAAGGTTTCTCCCGCAATTGAGTAACCTACAGGAGACAATAACACTATTGCGTTGTTATCAAGTTCACGCTTAATGTTATTAGCATCGACTCTTCTGACCATACCGCTATGCATATAATCAATGCCGTCAACAACACCAAGAGGTTTCGCTGTAACGAAATTTCCAGAAATAACGTTTAATCTACTACCTTGCATTGGGGTGTTGATAAGTCCCATTGAAAGCTTAGTAGTCAAATCAATTTGCATGCTACCGCAAACTTCTTTTATTACCGAAAAGGTTGCGTCGTCGGTGATTCGAATTCTTTTATGAAATCTAGCTTCGATTTTTTCTTTTGCTAAAGCATTATCGATCTGCTCTTTAGCTCCAAAAACGAGAACTAATCTCATTCCTAAGCTTTGTACTAAAGCAAGATCGCTGATGATGTCATCAAAGCAAGGGCTTTCCAAAGTAGAGCCAGGAATAAGAACAACAGAAGTTGATCCTCTATGATGTTTTAAGTAAGGAGCGCTATGTCTAAATGCTTCAACAAGGCTGTCATTATTTAATCTCATTTTTGTTCTCTATATAAAGATAAAAAAATAAGCGGACTTTCATCCGCTTACAGCATTATTACTTATTCTTTTGTTAATCTAAATTGTCATCGCTAGAATCAAAAGAACTATCTGAACCGTCATCATCACTGCCTGAAGAAGATGTGAGTAAGTGAGTCTTTCTCGGTCCGATTTCTTGTAAGTATTTCTTAAATACTTTTGCATAAGGATCTGTTGGAACAGCCATGTTTCTAAGTTGATCAGCAAATTGCTTTTCAGTTGCATCTTTTGGCTTACGTTCACCTTTGTGGATTGCCATCATTGCAGTACCACATTCTTCTAAAAGCTCAGACTCCTTGATTGAAAAACGTCCGCTTCTACGGATTCCGCGTGGAAAATTCACAAAGTCACTGAATGACTTTTCTGATTCAAAACTCATATGCGTACTCTCTGTAATGTGTGTTGTCGCAATTGTACATTAAATGATGTGCAATTAAGTAATTTTTTTATTACACATTGCTCTTTAATCAATTATGGCGGTAATATACCTTAAAAGAAGTGCTTTACAGAGTTTTAGGACTTTAAGAAATTTGATATTCAAGTTTAATCCCAAGCTCAAATAACCTTTAATTAAAGGTAAGTTCACTTTGCTTTCAATGAATAGACCATTTAAAAGACACAACGTTAATTAATGTCGCATATTATAGCATGGTTAAAGTGCTCAATATTTCAACAAATTTAACTATTCTTGTAAGTGTTATGGAGTTAAATAGGGGATTCCAAGCATAAGAAAAAAAATAATAAATATTTTTTTGAAAGCGAATTTTATTGAGCTAATCCTTAAAAATTAGATAAAGCCGACAGTGATCAGTATTTTTTCAGGATATACTCCCCCTAATTGAAAGATGGCAA
>CAVGFV010000208.1:0-9304 GCA_963628765.1 Succinimonas sp. | reverse complement strand
CTTTCATAGGTTTTTTTGGTTAATTTGTTGTGGTGACACAAGTTTAACACAAGAACCCCTTTCTTTTTTCTGTAAAATTTTTAATTTATAGAAGTCCCCTTATCTTAGCAATTGTTTTTATTGGCATTGCTTTGTTTTTTTTAAAGGATGCTTACGACTCTCACATTGAAGACGAGCATGCGATCCAAGAAGCTAACGAAATAGGTGAATATCAATATGATCGCAAAGTGCTTTTTATAAGTTCTTATGCTCCTACATATGCTTCTTTACCTGAGCAAGAGAGAGGTATCTATAAAGTTCTTAAGGCCAATCACATCGGTTACGAAATTGAATACCTAAATGCCAAAGAACTTATCCATACTAATCAAGAGTTGCTCTTTATTGAACACCTAAAAACATATTTAAGTTATCATCATGAGCATGGAGGTGGTTTTGAAGGTATCTTAGTCGGAGATGATAACGCCCTCCACGTTATTGAAAAATACCAAGATGAATTTTTCGCAAACCTTCCTATTGTATTTTTCGCTGTTAATGATATCCAGTATGCTCAGAAAATGACCCTGCGTCCTAATATTGCAGGCTTTATTGAACCGACATATTTTAAAGCTACCATTGATCTTGCCAAATCTTTATTGCCAAATGCCAAACAAATCATCGGTATCCATGATTCTTCCTTCACTGGCGAAGGTGATTGGAGCAAACTTAAAAATCTTCAAGAGTTTTATCCAGACTTAAAGTTCTCGGATATCGATTCTAGTGATTATACAAATGCGGAGTTTGAACAAAAGCTACAGGAACTTCCCAAGGATGCCATTGTACTTTTATTATTAGGTCATACTGATATCGATGGCGTAGTTCATACCATTTCTGAAAGGGTAGCTCAGATTGATAAGTATGCGAGTGTACCAGTATTCCGCTACTTTACTTATGGTGTAGGAAAAGGCATCACTGGCGGTCATGTCATGGATATGAAAAACGCTGGTGCGGAAGCTGCGGGACTCTTAGTGGATATCCTAAACAAAAAGGTCGATGTTAACGATGTTCCTTTGCGCACCAAAGATTTAGGTGTGACTCTTCTGGATACGAAGAAATTAGATGAGTTCGGTCTTGATGTTCCAAAAGATGTTCCTAATCTCCGCCTTGTAAATGATAACGAGACTGTATGGTCTTATTATTTACCGATTATTCCTGGTATTGTTCTTATAATTTTGGGTATTTGCTGTAATTTGGTGGCCCATATACTAACAGAGAGAGTTAAAAATAAGAAGCTCCATAAACTTACTGTAGACCTTCAAAATTCTGTAAATTCTTTGGTGGATGCCTTAGGTACCGCTGTAGAAGCGCGTGATATGGAGACTGGTGGCCACATTAAGCGCGTGAAGACGTATTCGGAAATTGTAGCTTTAGATATTCAGAAGAATTTCCCGAAGTATGATTTAACCGATAAGAAGATCTACGAAATTCGGGAAGCGAGTTCACTCCATGATCTAGGCAAATTGCGTATTCCGGATGCTATTCTCTTAAAGCCAGGCAAACTTACTCCGGAAGAATTCGCTGAAATGAAGAAGCATTCTATCTATGGAGCGGACATGGTGGATGATATCAAAGCCGCTTTTAATGGAGATGAGGCTTATCAGAAGATTGCCTACAATATTGCGAGATATCACCATGAACGTTTTGATGGTCGCGGTTATCCTGATGGCCTAAAGGGTAATGAAATTCCAATTGAAGCTCAAATTGTCGCTCTCGCTGATGTCTATGATGCCTTAACCCACGATAGACCTTATAAGGAAGCCTTCCCAGAGTCTGTAACCTATAGCATGATTAAAGAAGGAAAATGCGGTAATTTCAACCCAAATATCATGCAGGCGTTTGATAATGTACGCCGGAAAATGCGGGCTATTACCTAAGTCGATTTGAGGTCTTATTAGATAACATAGAAACGCCTAGAATAGATGTCTAGGCGTTTTTATTTTGGAAGGAAGTTCCTGAGTTTTAGAAAAATCCTAGTTAAGATTTTCTAAAGCGCTTCGTGAGGTAGCTTTCTTAAAATCTTAGAAAGCCACCGCTTCAAAAGTCCCTATTCCGTAATTATTTCAATATCGCTGAAAGGTTCATCCTTTTTCGGAGTTACACGTATTTGAGCAGGAATCTTTTCTTCCGCTTCTTCTACGTGGGTAATAATTCCGATACTACGGTTGCCTTTACCGAGATTACTTAAGAAGTTCAAAACGTTGTTAAAGTTATCACTATCCAAGGTTCCGAAACCTTCATCGATAAATAAGTTTTCAAGCTTACCTAATGCACCGCCAGACATATCTGATAGGGCAATGGCTAAGGACAAGGCTACCATGAACTTTTCACCACCAGATAAGTGTTGGGCATAGCGGAATTGTTCGCTATTGTAGTTATCTAGAACTCCAAAATTCAAATCATTGCTAGAACCCTCGGTATGGAGAATCTGTAGTTCATAGCGTTGGTTATACTGTTGGATATAGGTGTTCGCTTTGTCGATAAGATTCTCAAATAAGAATCCTTGGACATATTTCATGAAGGCACTATTATTGATGGCGTTATCTTTGGCACCAAATTCCTTAGCGATAAAGCGGAGTGCTTTACTGTCTTTGATTTTTGCTTCATGTTGGGATTTTAATGTTTTAATTTCCTCTTCTAGTTCCTCTTGTCCTTTAATAGAGTGATTTAAATCATCACGCTTTTTGTTGTTATCAGTAAGTTGTTTTTTAATTTCTTCTTGATAACCATCAACTAGGGTATGTGGTACGTTTTCATTTAAGCTTTCTTTTGGAAGCTTGGATTCAGCATCTTCAAGTTCTTTATTGGCCTTTTGAGTTTCTACTTTAGCTAATTCCCAACTTTGCTCAGCTTTAGTTTTGTTTTCTCTAGCATCAGCGATTCTCTTTTTATCTTCATTGATCTTGTTCTCAGAGAGGCTAATTAATTCTTGATATTCCTCAACAGTTGTCCCCTGGGAAGCTAACATTTCATCCAAAGATTTTTTGTTAGCGCCTTTGGTGGTTGTTAAAGATTGTTTCTGGGTTTCAAGGGTAGAAATTTTGCCGTTTATACCAGAGATGCTATTAGTAAGTTCTTCTTTTTTCTTATTTTTTTCAGTTACCTTATTATTAAGTTCCTCAAGTTCTTTATAGAAAGCATTTTTTCTAATATCAGCATCATCACCGTCGAATATTTGTTTTCTTTTATCTTGGCATTCCGATAATTCCTTCTTTGACGTATCGAATTTTATTTGGGCATTACTTAATCTATCATCAGAATCTTTGAGAGATGATGTTAATAAGCCCACCTTACCTTGGCAAGTTGTAAGCTTCGATGTTTTATCATCAAGGCCTTTTTTATTGCTAAGATATTCTTTAAAGATACTTTCCCATTCATTCTTAAATACTTGAGAAGTAATAGCTTCTGTCCATTCAGGCCAATAGGTTTTAATTTGGGTTATGTGTTCATCTTTCTTTGCAAGTATGTCTTTTTGGTCATTTTCAAGCGTTGTGATGTTTTGATCCTTTTCATTTATAAAACTTTGTCCTAATTTTATATCTGATAAAATTTTATCCATATCTTTATTTATTTCTTGGTAACCTTGAATAATCCCGTTAAGTTCCATGTAATTATTATAAAGATCTGAATATGACTGATTAAGTTCTGAAATTTTATCTTTGTGCAAATTTAATAGATCACGGACTTGCCCATCAAATTTATTAAATTCATCTCTTACCGAAAGATTTATTGAATTATCAATAGTTATTAGATCTTTGTGTTCGGAAAAGATTGCGGTTAAGCTAGAATTTGAAATAATTTCTTTTTGAATACGTTCTATTTCATTAAGATTTTGTGTGTATTGTTTCTTCTCCGTTTCTAAATTTTCTTCCTTACTACTTATCTGAGCTTTTAAAGTTGCTTTAGAAGTTGAGTTTTTACTTACTGTTTCTTCTGCTTCTTGGGCTACTTTCTCACAATCGTTAATATCTAAACTTGCATAACTGGTAATTCTATTCAGATCATGGCTTATAGAACCACAAAGAGGGCATGGCTTACCATCATGAAGATCGTTACGGTATTCTTGTAATTTAGAAATAATCTGGGCTTCAGCTAAAGCGACTTTTGCAAGCTTTTGGTTTTGTACCAATTTTTGGGTTTGATCTTCTACGAAATTGAGGTTTTTACGTAGTTCTTGGATTTCTTTTGTGAGCAAAGTTATATTTTCATCGTGTTTTTGATTGTCATCTATTAACAAAGAAACTTGTGTTAGAGTACTGCTTAATGAAGTAAGTTCTTCTTTTTTATTTCCTATTACTTGTGTTTCATTTTTCAATGAATCCATTTTATTACGAGTTGTAGTCGCTAATTCTGGAAACTTACTAGCATCGTTAATTCTCAGTAATTTAAGTAAATCAGTAAGCCTATTAGCCACTACAAAAGCTTTTTCTAGTTGTTGTTTTAACTGTTCTCCATTGCCTGCGTTTTTCTGATTTAATCCTTTAAGTTCTTCTTCTTTTTTATTCTTATCTTTTATATTTTTGGATATCTGGTTTGCATTTTTTTTGATATCGTTATTAGTTGATTCATAATCTCCAATATATTTAGAGATAAGTTCTGTATTATTGGCTAGATTTTCTAATGCTTTTTTGCTGTCCAAATAATTCTGAATTTTTGAAATATCTGCTGTTAAAGATTCAATGTGACTCTTATTGTCGTCGAACTCTTTTTGAGCTTTATCTTTCTCATTCTTTGCTTTTGCTAATGCCTTTTTACCTTCCAAAGAAGTTGCTTCTTTATCTTTAATAAGGCCATCTAACCTCTTTGCATCTGCATAGCTGTTAAGTAAAGAGTTTTCTGATTTTTTTAGTTCATCAAATTGCTTATGGCAGTTTTCAGCTTCCCTTTCGGCATCAGTTAAATCTTTAGTAAGTCTTTCTTGATCTTTCAGGCATATCTGGATGTTATTTTGATTGTCTTCAAAATCCTTTTCGCTTTTGATGTAGCTATCATAGACACTTTTTTTGCTGATAGCATTATCATATTTTTTGATACGCTCTTCTGTTGGTATTAAATTTTGTAAAGCTAATTCAGCTTGTTTATGTTTGTTATCGGCACTTTTTTCATTTTTTACACTATCTAAGTAGCTAGTAAGTTTGTTTGACCAATTATCTATATTTTTAGTAATAGCATTGAGATTTTTGATTTCTGAATCTATAGCTAAGAATTCATTTTGTTTTTTAGCCATTTCGTCTTTAGGAAGAAGTTTTTGCTCTTTTTCTTTTATCGAAAAATCATATTCTTTATCTTCACTATCGAACTCTGCCTTTTTTTCACCTAATTTTTGAATGATATTATAGTAGATATCGTCGCCTGAAATTTTTCTTAAAAGCTCTCCTCGTTCTGATGGCTTAGCTTCTAGAAAACTACTAAACTGGCCTTGAGGTAGCATTACAGACTTTGTAAATTGTTCATAATTTAATTGTAAGTGATCATCAATGGCTTTTTGAACATTTGTTGTGCCTTCGATTACAGGAGTTTCTGCATCTTTATCATATAGAGTTCTTTTGTATTTAAATTCCAGTTCTCCATTTTTGGTTTCTTTTAAGTTTCCATCCCATGTCACTTCTAAAAGGTGCTCTTGGTTGTCATAAATTTCAACTGTAATATGACCTTTAGTTTCTCCTTTTGAAATTATGTTACCTGTATTCTTAGCTTTTAGAGTATTTTTAGTCCCCTTTGCTCCATCAATGTTATAGCGAGGCGCATTATTATAAAGAGCAATAAGAATTGCATCTAAAATGGTGGATTTACCAGCACCAGTAGGTCCAGTAATAGCAAATACGCCTGATTGACTAAGTTTATCGAAATCAAATTCAAAATTTTTTAAGCTTGCGATATTTTCGCCTGAAACTTTTAAAATACGCATTTTTTATTATCCTTTTTATTACTTACTTTAAGCTACCATCATCCACATTGGCATTTGCACGTTCTTGCTCTTCTTTTTCAACTTCTTTAACTACTTCATCAAAGGCGTTAGCGAGCAAATCTTTATCTTGATCTTCATAATTCATTGCAACACTGGTATCTTCTAAAAATTTGCGAAACATATCTTGTGGAATAAGGTTTGAAACATCATCTTGTGTAAGGCGGACATTACGTTGAGTTGATTGTGTATTTAGGTGTTTGGAAAAAACATGACCTTCGAATTTGAAGTGTTCTTTTATTTTTGGACGTAGACCAGCTATATGACTGTTTATTTCTTGTTTTTGAGCGTTTTGGTCAAGCCCAGCTGGTACGTTAAATTCGATATAAAGGTAAGGTCTTAGATCTGGTTCACTTTTTGGTTTTGGTTCATTTAATAGTTCTTGAAGGCACGTAAAGACCTCATCTCTAGAGGCGCCTCCTTGTTCAGGTATTCTTATTAAATTAATAGCTCTAGGTACTTGAATATCTTCACGAGAAACTTTGTTGTTGTCATCAATGGTAACTAATGAAATAGAATGTTCGTAGTTAATTTCATTAAAGTTAATAGGTATTGGAGAACCGCAATAATAAATAAGAGGTAAGGATTCATCTGTGGCTTTGATTACGTGCTTTTTATGAATATGCCCAAGAGCTACATATGAAAGACCATTAAAATTTTTAGGGTTTACATATTCATCAGGATTAAGTTTGTCTAAATCCATATGAGCCATCAAAATAACTGGCAGGTTATGCCATTCTTCATGTTCATTAATCTTGGCTAAGTATTTTTGGATAAGAAGTCCCATCCTGAGGGAATATTTACCTTCTTCAATGTTCTCGCAAAGCCATTCCTCATTGGAAAATAAATCTTTAATATCATAAAAACTACGAATGTAAGGAAGGGCGATAACGATAGCCCCAACGTTACCTGCTGCATTTTTTATTGGAAATACAGATTGTTCAATTTTTATAGATTTTTGAGCTTCACCTTCCTTGGCCCCAGGAATGTCTTCCATTTCTATAACACCTACAGCATGCAGGTTTTTTCCAAGATTAAGATATCTGCCAACGTTTTGGATGTACAGAAGGCCATCGTGGTTTCCCGCGGTAAATATTACTTCGGTGTTAGGTAATTCTGCTTGAAATTGGTTTACGCATTCAGTGAACAGTTTTACTACTTCTTCTGAAGATCGCGCGTTATGAAAAATATCTCCACTTACTATAATGGCATCTACTTGTTTTTCCTTTGCTTCCTTTTTCAGAAAATCAAAGAAGCATTTAGTTTCATATTCAGTGCTATAAGAATTTAAGAGATGGCCAATATGCCAATCAGAAGTATGTAGAAATTTG
Source organism: Succinimonas sp. (assembly GCA_963628765.1). Lineage (GTDB taxonomy): Bacteria > Pseudomonadota > Gammaproteobacteria > Enterobacterales > Succinivibrionaceae > Succinimonas. Next base: position 1,975 of record CAVGFV010000208.1, on the reverse strand, counting down.
ATCATGTGATACCTTAGGAATGCGTACCATATAGCTTTGCTGCTATTAAAAGGATGGTGAATTTAACATCTATATTTTATACGATAACAAATAATTATTTGAACAATACACCACGCTTTATGTTTCAAATATTTGAAGTTTGGTGAAAGATTTTAAATTCTCTTGTCTAAAATGTGATATGTGGCTTTTTGAGAGAGTGAAAAATAGGCGAACTTGATGATGCATGAATAGCCATAAATAAGGTAAGAGTTTCTACACTAAATTAACTTTTTGCGCAAATTCAACAATTTATGTCTCAACCGTTCATTAAAAAAGCTTTAATTGAAAAATAAGTAATAATAAAGTTTTACATTCATCACATTTTTTCGTATCATACACCGGCGTAAAATAATGAAGAAGAAAAGACAAAATCGATGTAGGTAAGCGATGAGAACTTTTGACTACAGTTTCTTGGAACGGAAACTATGGACCTCTAATATTTTTTATATAGTGTCACAGATCCATGAATATAAAGGTAGACAAGAAATTTTTGTCAGAAACGAAACCTTAAAACTCCAAAGACTTTCAAAGATCTCTAAATGCCAAAGTACTGAATTCTCTAATGGCTTAGAGGGTGTTGTTGCCAAAAAGACCAGACTAAAGGCGCTTTTTAGAAATACTACTACTACTCCTGAAACTGCACCTGAATTCCAGATTATGAATTATCGGGAAATCTTAGATACCTTCTTTGATAAACCAGAAACCTTTCAGTTGAAGCCTACTTCTCTATTACAGCTACACAAGAATCTTCTTGCGAAAAGCCATTACGCTTATGCAGGACGTTATAGAACTCCTCAAGACCAATATTCTGAATTCGGTAATGAAGAAGATAGATTTGCTAACTACAGTCTTTTAGATCCTGCAGAAATTCCGCTTGCGGTTGAGAAACTCTTTGTAGCCTATGAGCAAGCTACCCAAAAGAAGACCATTGATCCGTTAATTTTAATTCCGATTTTTGTGGTTGATTTCTTAAGTATTCATCCATTCAAGGATAGCAATGCACGAATTAGTAGATTACTTATTCAGTTACTACTTAGCAAGGCCGGCTATAAGATTGGCAAATATTTCAGTCTTGAAAAAATTTTTGATATTTTTAAAGATCGTTATTACAAAGCTTTAGAAGAATCTAATAAAAATTGGCTTGATGGAAAGAATGACTACACACCTTTTGTGAAGTTCCTGTTGCAAGCGATTTATAAGTGTTATACAGAATTTGAAAATAAATCAGGCTTATCAGACAATTCTACAAATAACTGTACTGCCTACGACATTGTTAAGAAATTTGTGGCTACTCAAGATAAAGAGTTCACTACAATAAATGTTGTAACTAATTGTCCGAAGATTGGTAAGACCTCTAGCTTAAATGTAATTAATAGGCTTACAGAAGAGGGTGTTATCGTTAGAAAGGGTAGCGGAAGATCTACTTACTATTTAAGAGCTGACATTGCCAAGAAAATGTGTGTCATGCAATAACAAAAGTTTCTCGTCTATTATTAGTTGTAGACGAGACTTTCAGTTTTTAATAGGCAGTAAGGAATTATCAAGACTTTTAAAGTATCAGTGATATCAATGATTCTGAAAATTAACTTCATATAAAAAATGAACTAGCTGTTTTTTAATATTTATATAAACTCCAACGGTCGTCCAAACGTACTATTAATAAAATTGCAGGTGGTTCAGGAAGATATCGAAGAGCTTCATGAAAATCTGTCATCGCAGTCTATTTCTCCAGGTAGTCCTAAAGATTTTATCGATCTCAAGATAATAGAAGAACTTGTCGTTTACGTAATTGAATTAAAGATCGCCAGTCATTTGTGGTAGGTAGATGCATAAAGAAATGAGACCACTTCTCAAAAAGTAAAATAGCTGTTAAACGAATCCGGATGTTGACATAGTTTACGAACTTCTCTTGACCAACTCTATTTTATTTCTAATT
>CAVGFV010000207.1:0-5777 GCA_963628765.1 Succinimonas sp. | reverse complement strand
AAATAAATTCGGTACCTCAGGAGAGAAATACCGAATTTGAAGTGCGAAATGTAGGTAGTACGTTTGCAAAAATCTTGGTAACTATCTATTAAACGAGCTTGGTACACACGATATTTACTAAAGAAGTGTCTTTATTGAGATGATAGAAATTAGAAACAAGAATTTAAAAGAGATTTAGCTCTCTTCTAGAAATACGTATCTATAGAATAATCAAGAACTTATAGATTGGTGCGAATGAAGGGACTCGAACCCTTACGCCTTTCGGTACAAACACCTGAAGCTTGCGCGTCTACCAATTCCGCCACATTCGCAATAAAATCCTCTGGCGCTCCCGATGGGAATCGAACCCATGACCTTCGCCTTCGGAGGGCGCTACTCTATCCAACTGAGCTACAGAAGCAACTACAATTTATTGACGTATTATATAGGTATGACCAAGTGAGTCAAGATTTTTTAAGTAGAAAACGTTTTCTTAAAATCCATTAACAAACACTTATAAACAGTTATTTGTTAATAATTTCATTAATTTTTTCTACATTATATAAATTATTCTCAAGAGCTTCTCGCAACTCTTTGGTCAACTCAACATCATTGCCATTCAATTTGATGTTAACAAAAAATTCAGAGTTAGAATTTTTATAAACATCAAATACTAATATTGAATTCAATGGAGCCAATTTAGAAACACTAAAATTATCTTCTTTATTTATATCGATTCTAGATTCATATTGTTCAGTGATATTATCTTGCAACAAATAGCTTTCAACCGAAATTAAAGCTCTTGGATCTAAAAGATAAACTTTTACTGGCTCTTCGGAATTGATATTTTTAATATCAAAAAATATGTTCTTTACAATATTTTTCCCTGATTCAATTGCAATTTGATTATCTTTGAAACCAGGTCCAAACCTATAATAAGCTATTCTATCTTCCATCTTTGAGAAATATTTTCTTTCATCTGGACGAATAATCTTATCAATAAGTTGGGTTTCTTGTTCACTTAAATTTCTATTTAAACTTGGGATAAACTTATACAATTCATAAATGTATGATACAAAATCTTTATCGTCGATTTTGGACATACTGCTGTCACTTGAAAAGCCAATATGAAGTAACTCATCATATTTTTGCTTCTTCAAAACACGTGGAATAATACTTTCTATAAATGCATTGTATTGTTTATCAACACGCATTATTCCAATTGCTTTTTCCAACTCAGGATAATTATTTAAATAATTTTTGTAATTATTGCTGTAGAAAAAGGCCAAATTTTTTTCATCATTTTGTTCATCGTAGACAACAATATCCTCTAGAGAAAGGTTATTTGTCATTCCTAAGACAAACTTCTCTCCAGTTTTTAATGATAATTCATCGCCATCATAAACAAATTGGATATTTATTTCCTTTGAATCAAGAGATTCTTTACTCTTTATTAATTCAACTCTTGATTTTGAATAATCAGCACCTAGTCTACCTACTTTTGTAGTGCCAATCTGTGTAAGGTTATTTTTTGATAAAGATTTTACAGCTGGTCTTATTTTGCTAATAAAGTTAAATAAAGCAACACCATCATCGGTTAATTGTTTTTCTTTATTACACTTTAAAAGGCTTGTATATAAATTTTCAAAATCATTTAAATTGTAATACCCAGTAGCACCTTTGGTAACCACTGCAATTGAATATATTAAATTCAAATTTTCAAATTCTTGGGCTTTTAGGTCGTTATAATTATTTTCCGTTCTATACACATAATCTGAATTTTCTGAAGCGAAACTCGACAAAGAAATAAAACCACCGAGAAAAACAGATAAGGCAATTTTTGTAATTTTCATTACGAACCCCAAGAAACAAAAAACAAAAAGGCAGATAAAATTATAAACTTAGAAAGTTATTTTTTTCTGCCTTGAATTCAAATATCTAGATCTTGATCTTATACATCAAGCTCTGCAAGGTGAGCGTTTGCTACAATAAAGTCTCTTCTAGGCTCTACTTCATCACCCATTAGTTTTGAAAATTCCTTATCGGCTTCTATAGCATCATCAATAGAAACTTTGAGGAAAGTTCTTGTATCTGGATTCATTGTTGTATCATAAAGTTCATTTGGATTCATTTCACCCAAACCTTTATAACGTTGAACAGTAACACCCTTAAGAGCTTCAGTAATTAGAATGTCATGAACTACGCCAAAATCTCTTAAATTATCAAAGCGTTTTTCACCGATCATCATGTAAGCATCTTTATCAAGAAGATCAATAATTGAATCACTTACGTCAGCAATACTCTTGTAGTCTAAACCTACTAAGAACTGGTAAGTAATCAAATGAGAATGTGTTACACCAAAGTGCTTTACAATAATTCTTGGTAGGAACACATGATTAACAGTGTCTTCTTCTACTTTTACATCATAATGTAGACCAGAATTTTCACTTAGTTTTAATCTATCTTCAATCTTCTTTGCCCAAGCGGTAACATCTTCCAAATTCTTAAGATTTTCTTCAGAGATTCTTGGAACAAAAAGAAGTTCCTTGGTTAAGTATTGTGGAATATCTCTATCGATTCTAGATAGAACTGTAAAAATATTCGCATACTTCAAGAAGATCTTTTCTAAAGGCTCACCAAAAATTGGAGCAGCATCTGAATTTACATAAAGCTTTGTGTTATTAAGAGCTAAAGAAGTTTCATACTCATTCTTCGCTCTTTCATCAAGAATATATTGTTCTTGTTTGCCCTTTGAATATTTATACAAAGGTGGTTGTGCAATATATACATAACCACGTTCGATAATTTCAGGCATTTGACGATAGAAGAAGGTCAAAAGCAGAATTCTAATATGAGCACCGTCGACATCCGCATCGGTCATAATTACAACATTATGGTATCTGAAATTATCAGGATTATATTCACCCTTACCAATTCCGCATCCTAATGCGGTAATTAAAGTACCAATACTTTCTGAATTAATAACTCTATCAAAAGTAGTTTTTTCAACATTAAGAATTTTACCTCTTAATGGAAGAATTGCCTGATATTCTGGCTCTCTACCTTTTTTAGCAGAACCTCCTGCTGAGTCACCTTCGACTATATAGAGTTCTCTACGTGCAGGATCTTTAGTTACGCAATCTGATAATTTACCAGGTAAAGATGCAACAGAAGTCTTTTTATTGGCTTCTCTTATCTTTCTAGCTTGAATTCTGTAATGAGCTGCATCAAGAATTTTACCCATAATTATCTTTGCATCATTAGGGTTTTCATTTAAGAAATAGCTTAAATTTTCTTGAACAATTGAGCTTACAGCCAAAGTCACTTCTGATGAAACTAACTTATCCTTAGTCTGAGAAGAGAATTTTGGATCAGGAACCTTTACTGAAACTATAGCAGTAAGACCTTCTCTGAAGTCTTCTGATTGAACATCTAATTTATCTTTTTTGCCAGCGTTCTGTGCTTCAGTGTATTTTTTCAAAGCATAAGAAAGACCTCTTCGGAAACCTTCTTTATGTGTACCACCATCTTTCTGAGGAATGTTATTTGTAAAACAGAAAACATTCTCGTTATACGCTGTAGTCCACTGGATAGCAACTTCTACTTCAATACCATCTTCACCCTTGGTTTGGTGACAATAGAATATTTTATCTGTAAGAAGCTCTTTTCCTTCATTAAGGAATTTTATAAAAGCTTCTATACCACCTTGGTAATGGAATTTTTCTTCTTTCTTTGGTACGACACGTTCATCAACTAAAACAATGCAGACACCAGAGTTAAGGAATGATAATTCTCTTAGTCTTTTTTCCAATATAGAAAATTCAAAATTAATATTTGAGAAAATTTCTGGACTAGGCCAAAAACGAACATTTGTTCCTGTATCATCCAAGTCACACTTACCAACAGGATGGATTGCACCAACTGCAACACCACCCTTGATGTAAGTTTGCTTCCAAATTTGGCCATCTCTCTTTATAGTTAATTCCAATTTATCAGATAAGGCATTAACAACAGAAACACCAACTCCGTGCAAACCGCCTGACACTTTATAATTGTTTTGGTCGAATTTTCCGCCTGCGTGTAACACTGTCATTACTAGTTCGGCAGCAGATACACCTTCTTCTTCATTAATATCTACTGGGATGCCTCTTCCATCATCATCAACTGAAACAGAGCCATCCATGTGAATTGTCACAAGAATACGATCGCAATATCCCGCAAGAGCTTCGTCTATTGAATTATCAACAACTTCAAAGACCATGTGATGAAGACCTGAACCATCATCGGTATCACCGATGTACATTCCAGGACGTTTACGTACTGCATCAAGACCTTTTAGAACTTTTATTGAATTGCCATTATATTCATTGCTTACTTCAGATGTCATAGAATTCTTTTTGTATCCTTCGATATCATGGCTAAAAATTCAATATTAGCCAATATGTATGATATTGCTTGAAAAATAAAAGTTTTAATATAAAAAAACCTTTGTTATTATACAATATTGCAACGTTTTTCTCCACAAGCTAAGAACGCACCAGATACGTATTAAATTGCGTTAACTTATATTTTTTATTATTAACTAATAAAAAATATATTTTAGAAAATTATTCGTTCTAATTTACCTAGGTTCAATAAATGAAAATAATAATTAAAGCACCGATTTGGTCGAAAATATTGTACTTTGTTGGAATACTGTTTTTGGCTGTAGGTGTGTCTTGTCATTTCTTTGGATTCCCTAATATTCCAGATGAATTCATGGCTTTGTTTCTTATTGGTGGCGTAATTCTAATTACCCCTTACCAATTTATTGCTCTACGAGAGATGTTGAAGTACAGACCAAAAACTTAATTGTTCTTCTCTTAAATTAACTACTTAGTAAATATATCAATTAAAGTTTTTCAATATTATTTTGGGTTACTATCTCATTATGTTCCACGTGGAACATAATGAGATAAATTTTCTAGTTGCCTCAGATTCTAAAGCTCATTACGAATTCAGCTAGTTTTTTAATTTAATAAACATCTATGAGTACATATATTTCAATAAAAAAACTAGAGGCGTTGAATACCTCTATGCTGTAGAAAGTTATTACACTGATGAAGGGAAAAGAAGTCAGCGAATAATTAAATCATTCGGCAAATTAGAAGAAGCTCTACAAAAGGATCCTGAGATAGTTGAAAAACTAAAACAGCAGTATGAGGATTCAGCGAGAGTAAAACGTGCAAAACTGATAGATTCTGTTTCTCAAATATCCAATGATGAGTCAGAAAGGTTTAAATCCAATTCTTTAAATTTACAATTAAATTATGGAGTTCTTGCTTTAAGACCTATATGGAATGAATGGCTAAAACTTTCTTACAAAATATCAAACTTACAAAATAAAAGCCGAGTTAAATGTGATGTTTCAAAAATCGCAATGTTTTTAACTTCATTGAAGGTTTGCGATCCTAGTTCTTACTTCTGTGCATATAGAAACCAACATAGATATCTATACAATCCCATAGAGGATGTAAGTCTAGATGATATTTACAACACATTAGATTTCTTAGGGAACAATAGTTGCGAACTAATGAAATTTTTAAACAAAGTAATCAGTGAAAGAAATAACAGAAACTTAAGCATAGTCTTTTACGATTGCTCTAATTTCTACTTTGAAACTCCATACGATGATAAACTAAATCTTTTTATACAGCTTCTTAAAAGAATTAAAAAAAATGGTTTGGCAAACAACGAAAACGGTTGTTAAACGAATCCAGATGTTGACATAGTTTACGAACTTCTCTTGACCAACTCTA
>CAVGFV010000206.1:0-6106 GCA_963628765.1 Succinimonas sp. | reverse complement strand
GCTGTGAACGGATGTGCATTTTAAAGTTTTTTAGAATTTCGTCAACATTTTTTTTGATTTTTTTCAAAAAAACTTAATTTTTAATAAATTTAGCCCAAAATCACCTAAAAATGGACACATTTTGCCTTTAATATTTAGACAACTATTCAATTTGAATACAATAAACTCATATAAGAAGGTTCTTTTTAAAAACTCTTTGTTAGAATATTTCTATCACGTAGACTCGTTTCTTTTCTTTGATAATAACTACTCAATAAATTATTCTTATAATCTATGTAGGTTACGCATAAACTTCGGGAGACTAATATGTTACTTTCAAACTATTTGAAATCTTGTTTTATTTCCGTTGTTTTTTGTCTGATTTACTTCATTATCGTTTCTAGATTTATTGACGACATATCTTCTGATAATACTGATTTATTTATTATTTTTAGCACTATCGTAGTTGCACTAACAGGCATAGTATCTCCTTTAACATTTTGGTTTTCTAGAAAATTCACAACAGTAGTAAAAGAATCAGCAAGGCCGAATGATGATAATTTCCTCAACAACAATAAAAACTTAAGCAATCAACAAAATAACAATTCAGATTTATCAAAAGGAAACGATAAAGCTAACCTAAATGATGCTCACACCGATAAAACACCAACTGATGCTAAACAAAGCACTCCACAAATAAATCCTATTGAGGATACTTCTCTTGATGAATTAGCAAGAAACAGAAGAAAGAATAAAGTAAAGGTAATACGACCAGCTTTAAAGAAAAAGCATAAATAATGTTTTTCAAATCTACGTAGAATAGTTTAAGAGCAAAGATCTTAGAGAAGTCATACAAAATCCCACAGGTGTAGCTATGGGATTCTAAACATCATACGGGGTTAGTTAGTAATATTAAGGCATCCAACAAGAGGTGCACCTACTTATCTGCATGTTTATTTAGGTATTCTATAACTTCAATTGGTACGAATGGAGTTATGTCCCCATGGTGTCTAATAACATCACGCACTAATGATGATGATATAAAGTTTACTTCATTAGAAGCTGGTAACATTACAATTTCTAAAGAAGGCATAAGTTTCTTGTACATTGCTTGTAATGATAATTCATATTCACAATCAAACAGGTTTCTTATTCCTCTTACTAAAACACCAGCTTGACGTTCTCTTAAAAAATCAACAAGCATTCCTGTAAATGGAACCACCTCAACGTTATCAAAACGTTTCGCACATTGCTCAACTATTTCCGTACGTTCTTTAAAAGAGATTATTGGAGATTTAGCTTGGCTTTCTGATACAGCCAGAATCACTTTATCAAAAAGTTTTACACTTCTTTCAAGAATATCCATATGACCACTTGTAAATGGATCAAAAGTTCCTGGGTAAACAGCAAGCATGTAAAAGTCCTCTAAATACTGAAATCTTGCAAAATTTTGTCAAAACTTTCTCTAACCATGTTAGTTGTTATTCCATGCATAGCTAGTTTGTTTTTTACACGAGTACGCCATTTTAACTTATCTGTACCCTCAGGATGTTCAATTTTTAAATTTTCTTCATATACAGAAACTGAATATTTTAAAAAATTATAAGGTCCAACTCGCTTAGGATTATGGTTTGCATACATTGATAGCACTGGAATATTCAAAGCATTTGCTATGTGCACAGGTCCGGAATCTGGTGAAATCAGCATTGATGCCAATGATATTATGGCTGCCAATTGTCTTAGGGTAGTTTTTCCAGTTAAATTTATAACCTTTTCTGAATATTTATTTAAACCATTAGCAAGGTCTTGGGACAATTTTACTTCAGAAAAAGATGGACCACCTGCAATTACAATGTTAAAACCCTTATCAATTGCATGCTTACAAATTTCTATATACCCATTTAAGGTCCAATTCTTAAATTCTTTTGAAGAGCTTGGAGTAATAACAATAGTTTTTTCTTTTACGTAATTTAACGCAAACTGCTTTTCTTCATTAGAAAGATTTAAATTCCAGCTAAGGGTTAAGTCTTTACATCCTATAGCTTCAGCAAAAGCAACAAATCCATCCAATACATGAATTTTTGGCGGTTCTGGAGATTTTACCTTTATGTTAGTAAAAAATTGTTGTCCATCCATAGCACGAACTTTATCAAAACCATACTTTCGCTTTGATTTAAGTGCTAAGCAGGAAAGCAAACTTGCTCTTAGCGCACTTTGCATATCCAAAACTACATCGAACTTTTTAGATTTTAAATATTTTCGTAAGCTTAAAATTCCCTTTAAGCCACTTTTTTTGTCATAAGGAACTAAAGTTATCCCAGGAATTCCTTTAAATAGCGCACTTTCGTTTTTACCTATGATCCAAGTTATTTCTGCTTTTGGAAAATTTCTTTGTAACATCTGTACTACAGCAAGTGCATTAACGCAATCGCCTATAGCAGAAAGACGAAGAACACATATTGAAGAAATAGATAAGTCTTCCACACATACTCCTTACGATAAAGCTCTAAAAAGTTAATCTTAGCAGTAATTCCATATCAAAATCGTGCAATAACACATAAAAACCTTTATTATCAAATAAAACGCACCATTATGGAGAAAAAAATGTCTGTACGTAATCGCGCCCTTTTAACAAACAAAAATGTTTCTTTTGTTTATAACCCAAGTTTTTTTGATAAAAAGCCATCATTTGAAGAACTTCAATCTTACATGAATGTTTCTGATTATGAAAAGAACGCCAGAGTTATTCAAATTTACTATGGCCGTGGTCAAACCTATCTCATAAACGATCATAATAATAAACATATCTTCATTAGACATTATTACCGTGGTGGGTACGCTTATAAAATCTTTTACGATAAATTTTGGCGTTGGTCTGAATCATCAGAGAGATCAATTCAAGAATATGATTTATTGTTGCAAATGAAACAAATGGGACTTCCTGTTCCAACTCCAATTGTGGCAAGAGTTGTCAAATCAGGGCTTTTTGTTAGAAATGACATAGTCACCCAGGAAATTCCAGGCGCAAGAAATATTGGTAAAGTTTTATTACAAAGAAGACTCACAGATCAAGAAATAGTAAAGATTGGTGAGGCTATTGGCCAAATGTTTAGAGCCGGAATTTATCATTCAGATCTAAACATTAATAACATCCTTCTAGACGGTGCTGACAACCCTTGGATCGTAGATTTTGACAAATGTTCAATGACTTCCATTACAGGTAAAAAAGCAATGGAAATGATAAATAGGCTGAAAAGATCTTTCGAAAAAGAATGCTCTGAACATCCTGAGATGCAATGGTCTGATGCCGACTTTCAAAAACTTGTACCTGCAATAAAAACAGTAGGTAAAGGTTCCTACTAAAAGATTTTTCTCTCCTTGTAGTCATTGCTTCTCTTCCGAGAAGCAATGATTTTTTTAAGTTTTACAATTTTTATAAGCTATAAGAGCGTTGTAGGATCCACTTCTACTACCATATGGCATTGTGATACTTTCCTAAAATTTTTCTTATTGTTAATAATTTCATCTATGAATCGAGATATCTCATTACGGCTATTAGATTCCAAAATTATATTTAGATGATATTTATTTTCTTTCCTTTCTATAAATGAAGATACAGGAGTTGAAAATGTTACACCTAAATACTTAGGAGCCAACGTCTTTAGAAAAGCATAAATATCCTGCATTAATACCGTGACGCTTTCAAGGCTTAGCGAATCAGCTCTTATGACGGCTTCATTGGTGTATGGGTGAAGTTGACAAGATTTTCTTCTTTCTAACTCATTATCCGCAAAATCACTATATCCTTTGTCTATTAGTTCTTTTAACAAAGGATGCTCTGGTTTATGAGTTTGTAGTATTACTCTCCCTTTTTTTGCTCCTCTCCCCGCGCGACCACTCACCTGAATAACTAACTGTGCCAGTTTTTCATACGCACGGTAATCGTTGCTGTACAAATAGCTATCCACATCCACAATGCCAACGAGTGTAACATTTGGAAAATCATGCCCCTTGGCCAACATTTGTGTACCAACAATAATTTTATATTCACAATTACTTATATCTTGTAGGATATTTTCCAGTTCCCCTTTTCTTGAAGTAGTATCCCTATCCACTCTTATAATTTTTTCATTAGGGAACATTTTTAAAAGGTATTCGTAAATTTGCTCCGTACCATTTCCTGTTGGGGCTAAATTCGTACTATGACATTCTGGACAAATATTAGGAATAGGATATTTTGTCTCACAGTGATGGCAAATTAAATGGTTACTAGAACGGTGATAACACAAATTAACATCGCAATTTTGACACCGAAAAACATATCCACAATCATTACAAATTAACTGTGGGGCGTAACCTCTCCTATTGAGCATTATGATTACTTGATTACCTTGAGACACCTCATTTTTTATGGCCATCAATAATGAAAAAGAAATTCCATGCTGCACATTATCTTTGCAAAGATTTACTGGTTCGATCGTCGCCATTTCTGCACCAGCTGTTCTGTGCTTTAAACTCAAAAGCTTATATTTGCCGATGTTTACATTGTATAAGGTCTCCAAAGAAGGCGTAGCAGTGCCCATAACAATAGGAATACCTCTGTTATAAGCTAGCATCACCGCTAGATCTCTTGCGTGATAGCGAAAGCCATCCTCCTGTCTATAAGAATTATCATGTTCCTCATCTATGATGATGATTCCTAAATTAGGAATAGGCGCAAAAATAGCACTTCTTGTACCTATTAAAATTGCAGCCTCTTTTCTGCCAATGCTGTTATATGACTCAAACCTTTCTTTAGCATTCATTGAAGAATGCATAGTTACCACAGGAACTGAGAATCTTTCATAAAATCTTTTTACTGTTTGAGGTGTTAAATTTATTTCAGGTATGAGCACTAAAGCTTGCTTACCTGCCTTTAAATATCGCTCTATTATTTGCAGATAAACTTCCGTTTTGCCAGACCCTGTAACGCCATACAAAAGGAAAGCTCCGTATCCATTATTAGAACATACGGCATTCACAGCATTTTCTTGTTCTGAATTCATAACAAAAGAATGTTTGAATTCCAAAGGCTTAGAGTACCAATTATTAAAAATGTCTCTAAAATTTTTCCTTTGTAAAATGCCTTTTTTTTCGAGGCGTAGGAGAACCTGTCTATCCACACCACAATCACGTAGTGTTGTAGTAGATAAGTCATTCACAGATAGTAAAGAAATAGCTTCTTTGGCTTTTTTTCCTAATCCTCCCTTGTTAGGTTCCGATTCAAAATGGGGATTTATTAAGCTCCACCCTTCAATTGAAGGTAATTCATATACTTCGGCTTTTTTTAATACTTGAGGTAATGCAGAAAAAAATGCTTCTCCGATTGGATAGTGATAATAAGAAACCGCCCATGAAATTAAGCTCATTAAACTTTCATCAAAAACAGCTTTTTTGTCTAATACTGAAATTATTCGTTTGAGATTTTTATTTTGGGTTCCTTGGGATTCAGAAACGACTACACCTAAAACTTTATGATTACTAACATCAACTAAAACTCTCTTACCTACATACGAGCCATAATTTTCTTCTTTGTTATTCTCAAAAAAAAATCCTAATGAATTTGAAGAGCTGTCATCTGTTGAATATTCCAATGTTTGGTACAAATGCAGATTCACTGCCACTGTTAAATACATAGAATTTTTCGCCTAAAGTATTGTATATTTCGTTTTAATAATATATCATGCGCGCGATTTTTTTACTTTATTGTGTGGTGTTAGGCGCGTAGAGTGGCTTAATGGCGACACAACCTTTTTGAGGTTTTCCATGAAAAAAGATATTCACCCAGCATACGACTTTGTAAACGTCAAATGCTCTTGTGGCAACACTTTTAAGATCCGTTCAACCGTAGGACATGACTTAACCATCGATGTATGCTCTTCATGCCACCCATTCTTTACTGGTAAGCAGAAGATCGTTGATACCGGCGGACGTGTAGAAAGATTCAACAAGCGTTTCGGTATGTTTGCTCACAAGTAATTTAATTTACTTTAAACATCTAATTACAAAAAAAAACTACTTTTGTAGGTTTTTTACCCTAATTTTGCTACTTTTTATGTTACTAGCCAGGATTAGGGATTTTTAAAGA
>CAVGFV010000205.1:0-10185 GCA_963628765.1 Succinimonas sp. | reverse complement strand
AAATAGATACGATTAATAGTTATACGTTGTAATTTTGAATAACTTGTCACAAAATACTTGACACAATCTGTTTTTTAACTGCGAAATGCGAAATGTAGGTTTATGTGATTATTTGTCTTATTGGTAATTAACGTTCCATTTCACGTTTTAAATATTAATAATGCGACTTCCTAATAAGAAATCCTTTTTTTTATGTAAAATGATCCTAATGAGCAAATTAGTATAAAGACAAAAATGCGCTCAATTCGTACTTTAGTTATTTTAGGACTAGTAAATTTATGTTTTTAAAGAGAAATGATCTTGCGGTTGCGGTGTCTCTTGCTTTTGTTCCTTGTTTTATTGTCGCCTGCGGAGGCGGCGGTGGTAGTTCAGCACCTGCTTCTACTGATACCCAAAATTGGGCTGCAGATATAGGAACTATCGATACTGAACACCAGTTTATTTACGTTACACCTGAAGAAGGATGCTCAATAGGTAATGGTGATCTCGTTGTTAAGGGCGATTATTATGGTAATAATACTACTGCTTACGCCCACCAGGGATCTTCTTCTGAAGTTTTAGGTGCTTGGCCAGGGACCGTTTTAACTAAATTAGATGGATGTACTTCAACATTTTATAAGTTGACTCCACCTTCATCTCTTACCGGTTATAGTATTATTATTAATGATAATGGCCAAGGTAATCTGGTTAAGGGTGCTCATTTTTATGATCCTAATACACCATGTTTCTTGATGACTGCGGAAGACGCTGGTAGCTTTACAAGTGCTGAAGCTTGCGGTATCGCTTCAACTGAGCCTTTAGCTGATAGTACTTATATCTATAACGGAAGTGATAAAGTTGCTACAGGCACTGAGTTAACTATTACCGAAACTTCTATGGATAGCGCCAATAAATATCTTGATCTCGCACTTATCACAGAAGGTGTTGGTGTAACAGCTGAAACCCAAGGTACCTATTGGATTGGAAGTGATGAATCTCAGGCAGTTGCTTTCACCAATGGTCAAGTTATTCGTATCGGCGATAAAATTTCATTAAACGTTGGCGAAAAGAAATCTGTAGTTCTCAATGTTAAGTATAACGATGCAACTGCTCAATATACTATTACCAAGGTTAAAGAAGATAAATCAGATGAATGCCGTATGGGCAAACCTGAAAAACTTGGTGCAACATGGTCCGCGAATAGTACCACCTTTAGAATTTGGTCTCCGGATAGCAGTGATGTTACCGTAGAAATTGATGGTCAATCATACCCAATGGCTAAGGCTACTGTAAGTTGTTACTCTGATATCTATGAAGTGACTTTACAGGGCGATCTCCATGGCAAGATTTACCAAATGAAGGTTGCTGGTAATGCAGTTCGTGATCCATACGGTAAGATGGTTTCTAAAGATGGTAATGGCAATGTTGTAATGAATATGTCATTAACTGAACCAGAATCTTGGGCTTCTGTGCCAGAACTTAAGAATCGTACAGATTCAGTAATTTATGAAGTTCATGTTCGAGACTTTACTATCGATCCAACTTCTGGCGTTGATTTAGAAAATAGAGGTCGTTATTTAGGTATGGTTCAAACCGGTACTACTTACAAAGGTAAGACGACTGGTATTGATCACCTTAAAGAACTCGGTGTAACCCATGTTCAGATTCAGCCTTTCTACGATTATGCGACCTGCTCAACAGAAGATTCTCAAAATACTTCTTGCTATAACTGGGGTTACGATCCATGGAACTACAACGTTCCTGAAGACCGTTATACATCTGTTTTCGGAACCGATGATTACATCACTAAAGTTAAGGAAGTTAAGGAAATGATTAACAAATTCCATAAGAATGGTATTCGCGTAATCATGGACGTTGTTTACAACCATACTTTCGATAAATCAGTATTTGAGAATATTACCTCTTCATACTATTTGAAGACCGACTTATCTGG
Organism: Succinimonas sp.; assembly: GCA_963628765.1. GTDB lineage: Bacteria > Pseudomonadota > Gammaproteobacteria > Enterobacterales > Succinivibrionaceae > Succinimonas. The sequence continues at coordinate 8,252 of CAVGFV010000205.1, read as the reverse complement.
TTGTGGTAACACCTTAGATGCAAGTAACGCAATGGTATGGAATATGATCAGAGACTCCTTAGATTATTGGATTTCTGAATACCATATCGATGGTTTCCGCTTCGACCTTGTTGGTGCTTTCTCTATGAAAGACTATTCTGACTGGGGTAGATACATCAATAAGAACTACGCTGATAGACAGATTATGGTTTATGGTGAACCATGGACTGGAAGTGGCGATAACTCAGATGTTACTCCTGTAAGAACCGGTACTTTACACTTACAAGATGCCGAAGCTCATGTTGGTGCCTTTAATAATAAGTTCCGTAACTGTTTGAAGGGTCAAAGCGATAAAAGTGATACAGGTAATTTAGGTTTCATCTTTGATGAGTACAATAAGGGCTGGGATGACAATGGTACTGACGAAAATGGCGTTACATTCTCAAATAACAAGGACTGTGTCTTTGTTGGTGTGAGAGGCGGTGTTCGCCATGCTGGTGCAACCAATACTGATTTCTGGTCTGCTCAAGGCTTTACTGCTCCAGAACAGGATATTTCCTATGTAACTGCACACGACAACCTTGCTTTACGTGACAAGATTGAAGCTGCTGATATAACAGGCGAAGAAGCTAAGAAACTTCAAGCTTATGCTAACGGTATTATTCTTGTGAGCCAGGGCGTTCCATTTATTCACGGTGGTGAAGAAATTGGTCGTACCAAAGTAGATGCTGATTCCTTAAGTGCCGCTCCTTCAGGATGCAGCGGAAGCAGTCACAACAGTTACTGTACAATACTTGGTAATGACTTTAAGTGGGATCTCAAGGCAGATGATCAATACGGTAAAGTTTCAGATTACTATGCTAAGATGATCGCTCTTAGAAAGGCACATCCAGCATTCCGTATGACTAGAGCTGATGACATTTTTGCAAATGTCACCCTTGATGATGCGAGCAGTGATCATATTATTATCTTCACCATTAATGGTAAAGCAGTAGGTGATAAATGGTCAACTATCAAAGTCGTTCTCAACAGTACTAGGTTTGATGAGGATGTTTCTGATAGCGTTAGCGGTATGACCAAGGTTGCAGGTGGTCTTGAAGTTAATGAAAGTGGAGCTTCTGGAGACCGATTTACTGCAGATGCTCAGTCTGTGTCTATTTGGTACCAGTAATTAGTACTTACTAAAAACTAACTTGAAATCCTCTACCTAAAAAGTAGAGGATGTAAAGATAAGATAATAAAAGGCCACATAAATTGTGGCCTTTTTTATGATTAGTTTGGTGCTTTTATGCTAATTGCAAAAACTTGAAATCAAGGAGTTCATTATTTCAATTGCTGGATCAACTTCCTCTAAATTCAGATATTCATTTGGTTGATGGGCCATACCAATATCACCAGGTCCCATAACTATTGTTTCACAAATGTTTTGAAGATAAGAGGCTTCAGTTGCATAGTTAACTGCTAAAGCTGGACTATGAGTAATATCTTCAATAATTTTGGAAGTATTAGATCTTTGAGAATTCCCAAAAGCTTCTACGGGGGTATAGGTATCAGCTATGTTTATTGCAGAAGGATATTTTTTTATAACAGGTTCCAAATAGTTTTGAGTCATCTTTCTGAGATCAGTACTTTTTAGTCCTGGAATCGGTCTTACTTCAAATATCATTTCAGCAAAATCGCTAATTTTATTAGGGGCGTCGCCACCACGTATTTCACCAATATTTAAAGTTGGGTAAGGAACACTGAAAAGTTTTTCTTGCCATTGATGTTTTAAATCTTCCTCCATTTTATATAACTGGCTCATACATTCATGGAGAATTTTAATAGCAGAAAGTCCGGCATCTGGATTTGAAGCATGGCCACTCTTACCATGAACAGTAATTGTTTGAACTAATTGACCTTTATGCATGATTACTGGTTTCATTGAAGTAGGTTCTCCAATGACAATCAACTCTGGTTTATCAGAGGAGTTTTCAAGATCATGCATTATTTGTTGAGCACCGCTCATAGTGGTTTCTTCGTCGGCAGTAGCAATTACCCAAATAGTTTTTTTTAGTTTAGAGAGGTCTATCTCGGAAAGTACTTCCATGACAAATGCAAAGAAACCTTTCATATCAATGGTACCTAATCCATAAAGTTTTCCATCTCTTATATTGGTATCAAAAGGATTACTTACCCATTTTTTTGTATCTGTTGGTACAGTATCGGTGTGCCCTGAGAAAGCAAGTCCTCCGGTACCTTGTCCATATTTGGCAACAAGATTGAATTTGTTGCGACTTTCCTTAACAGGGCTTTTATGCACAGCAAATCCTTTGTTAGAGAGCCACTGTGATAATAAATCGATAACCTTTTCGTTTGAGATATCTTCTTCTGCTATTTCGGAACTAATTGAATTTATCTTTATAAGTTCTTTATAAAAATTTAGAAATCTTTCATTATTCATATTGTTAACCTTTCTTTGCATTTGGCAATGTTAGAAATCTCTGTAATTCTATTATCATGTTACATTTGTTTTAAAAGAATCATTTATTATTGATAAATATTACATAATTATGCAGAAAAAGTGCATAATTATGTAATATTAGTAACTAATGTTCTTTTAGATAGTAATATATCTAAATAAGTTTACTAACATATTTGAATTATAGTTTTGAGAATTTAAGGTTTTTTAAATGTTGAATGTCGCAATAATAGGTGCCAGTGGATATGCTGGAGCAGATCTATCTCTTCTTGTTGCCAAACATCCTGAAATGAAATTGAATGGTATTTATGTTTCTGAAAAGAGTGAGGATGCTGGTAAGATTTTAAGTGATTTGTATCCTAGAATGCGTGGCTTTACCGATCTTGAACTTCAACCACTAAATGCCCAAAATTTAGCATCTCTAAAAAAGAATAACGATGTCGTTTGCCTTGCTACAGCTCATATTGTAAGTATGAAACTTGCTCCAGAATTAGTTGATGCAGGTTTGACTGTTTTCGATCTTTCTGGTGCATATCGTGTAAATGATGCTGATTTTTATCCAAAATATTATGGCTTTGATCATGAAAACCTTAAATATTTGGAAAGCGCTGTATATGGCGAAGCAGAATGGAATGCTGAGGCAGTGAAAAAAGCACAACTTATTGCTATGGCTGGTTGTTATCCAACAGCATCATTAAGTGCTTTAAAACCTCTTAAAGAAGCAGGTTTAATTCGTGAAGGTTCAATGCCAATTATCAATGCAGTTTCTGGCGTGACTGGCTCTGGTAGAAAAGCTTCTTTAACAAATAGTTTCTGTGAAGTAAGCCTTAATGCTTATGGCGTATTTAAGCATAGACATCGCCCAGAAATTAGTTACCACTTAGGTCAAAAAGTATTATTTCAGCCACATTTGGGTAATTTTAAACGTGGCATCCTTGCGACCATTTATGTTGATCTAAAAGATTGTGTAACTGATGAAATGATTTCACAGGTTTACCACGCAAAATATGATTCATCAAAGATTGTACGTTTGGTTCCTAACTGGCCTGCTATCAAAGATGTAGAAATGACACCTTATTGTGATATTCATTGGCAGAGAGAGGATAATACTTTGGTAGTATGCTCTGCTATTGATAATTTAATGAAGGGTGCTGCTTCCCATACTATGCAGTGCATGAATATAAAGTTTGGTTTTGATGAGACTACCTCTCTGCTTTAAGGATAATATTTATGGATAATATTTTAATAATAAAGCTTGGTGGAGCTCTTATTGAAAACGATGACGCTCTAACTGCGTTGTATACCGGAATTAAGAATTCTATTGATGTAACACATCGCCCAATAATTTTAGTGCATGGTGGTGGCTGTTTGGTTGACGATTTGCTTAAGAAGTTAGGCATGAAGTCTGAAAAAAAGAATGGCCTTCGTGTAACTCCATTTGAGCAAATTCCTTTCATTACAGGAGCTCTCGCAGGAACTGCAAATAAGTTAATGCTTGCTAAGGCCAAATCTTTAGGAATTAATGCTGTAGGTTTATGTTTAACAGATGCTTCAAGTGTAATCGTTAAACAAAAATCAGAAGAACTTGGTGCTGTTGGTGATGCTTTCTCAGGTGATCCTACATTATTAAATATATTACTAAAATCTGGTTATATTCCTGTTTTAAGTTCTATTGGCATAACAGATGATGGTAAACTAATGAATGTTAATGCTGATCAAGCCGCTGTAGCACTTGCTGTGTCTTTAAATGCTGATTTAGCTTTACTTTCAGATGTAGATGGCATTCTTGATAGTAAGGGCAACCTTATAAATGAAATGACTTCTTCATATGCAGAAAAATTAATTTCTGAAGAAGTTATTACTGGGGGAATGACTGTTAAAGTAAATGCAGCACTAAAAGCTGCCAAGACTTTGAATAGAGCTCTAAGTGTTGCATCTTGGAGATATCCAGATCAAATTACAGCGCTTTTGAATGGTAAAGCTATCGGAACAAAGGTGCTCCCTGAATAATTAAAGGAGATATTATGAAACACTTTTTGACTGGTTTTGACTGGTCTAGCGAGGATATGTTAAATCTCCTCGATCTTGCTAGAGATATGAAAAAAAATCCTAAAGGATACATGAACGAACTCACTGGCAAGAGTATTGTTATTTTATTCGAAAAGCCTTCATTACGTACTCGTACAACATTTGATGTTGCTATGAATCGTTTAGGCGGCCACGCAATCTATATAGATCAGCAAAATGGTGCTATTGGTAAACGTGAAACTGTAAAAGACTATGCAATGAATCTTTCTCGTTGGGTAGATGGTATCGTTGCACGCGTATTTTTACATTCAACTATTGAAGAACTAGCTAAATATGGTTCAGTTCCAGTTATAAACGCACTTTGCGATTTATATCATCCAGGCCAAGCTTTAGCTGATTTCCAAGCTATCAGAGAGCATTATGACGATCTCTCTAAGGTTAAGCTTGCGTATTTTGGTGACGGTAATAATGTTACTAATTCCCTTCTTATAACAGGAGCTAAATTAGGTGCGACTGTTACTGCTGTTTGCCCTAAAGGCTATGGTCCAGATGTGCAGATCTATGAAGCTGCTTTAGAAATAGCAAAGACCACTGGGGCTAAGCTTGCTGTTACAGACAATGTTGATGACGTAAAAGGATTTGACGTTGCTTATACTGATACTTGGGTTTCAATGGGTGATAACACTCCATTAGATGCAGTTAAGGCACGTTATCAACAATATCAAATTAACCAGGAACTTTTAAATAAAACTGGAATTACTTGGGTTTTACATTGCCAACCAGCACATCGTGGTTATGAAATAACATCTGATGTAATGGATGGTCCGCAATCACTTGTGTATGATGAAGCGGAAAACAGAATGCATGTTCATGCAGCGATTTTAAGCACTTTACTCAATCAATCAAGGAGTTAATTTAAATGGCTATAAAGAAAGTTGTTTTAGCCTATTCAGGCGGTCTCGATACCTCATCAATTGTGCCATGGCTTAAGGAAAATTATGAAGGCTGTGAAGTAGTTTGCTTCGTAGCAGATGTTGGTCAAGGTGCAGACGATCTTGAAGGCGTAGAAGAAAAGGCTAAACAATCAGGTGCTAGCAAATGTATTGTTAAAGATCTTAAGGAAGAATTCGTAAAGGATTACGTTTATCCAACTCTTAAGACTGGTGCTACATATGAAGGTTCATATCTTCTCGGTACTTCAATGGCTCGCCCAGTAATTGCCAAAGCATTAGTTGAATGTGCTCTTGAAGAAGGTGCTGATGCGATTGCTCATGGCTGTACAGGTAAGGGTAACGACCAGGTTCGTTTTGAAAGTGCTGTTGCAGCTCTTGCTCCACAGCTTCAAGTTATCGCTCCTTGGAGAATTTGGAAGATGCGTTCACGTGAAGATCTTCTTAATTACCTCAAAGAACGTAACATTCCTTGCAAAGCTACTCTTAAGAAGATTTATAGCCGTGATGCAAATGCATGGCATATTTCTACCGAAGGTGGTGAACTTGAAGATCCATGGAATAAGGCAACTGATGCAGTATGGACTTGGACTGTAAAGCCAGAAGATGCTCCAAATGAACCAGAAGAAGTAAGTGTTACCATTGAACATGGTGAAATTACTGGTGTTAACGGTCAGAAGTTATCAGCTTATAACTGCTTGAAGACTCTTAACGAGATTGCTGCACGTAACGGTGTTGGTCGTGTTGATATCGTTGAAAACCGTCTCGTTGGTATGAAATCACGTGGTTGCTATGAAACCCCGGGCGGCACTGTAATGATGGCTGCTCTTCGTGCAATTGAAGAACTCGTTTTGGATAAGACTGTTCGTTCATTCAGAAACAAGCTTTCAGAAGATTTTGCTCAGTTAGTATACGATGGACGTTGGTTTACACCACTTTGTTCAGCAATTCTTGCTGCTGCAAATGACATTGAAAAAGATTGTACAGGTGAAGTAGTGCTCAAGTTGTATAAAGGCACTGTAACCGCAATCCAGAAGAAGTCACCACACAGCTTGTTCAATGTAGACTTTGCTACCTTTGGTGAAGATGAAGTTTACAATCAGTCTGATGCAGATGGCTTTATTCGTTTGTACTCATTACCAGCTCGTATTAGAGCAATTAATGCTAAAAAAAAATAAATAATTTTTAAGGCATCTTAAGGGCTCGGTTTGTAAAAAAACCGGGCTTTTTTTATATAATAAGTGGGCTTAAGTTTTTCGACAGTTTGATTAGAAAGGGTAAAAAATGGCTTTATGGGGTGGGCGCTTTACTGAAGCACCAGATGCAAGATTTAAACGTTTCAATGATTCACTAGTTTTTGATTATCGTCTAGCGATTCAAGATATTGAAGGTTCACAAGGATGGGCTCGTGCTATTCATAGCGTGGAAATTATCAATGATGAAGAGCTTCAAAAATTAGAAAATGCTTTAGCAGAATTGTTAGAAGAAGTATCTAAAGATAAAGACTCCATTGCTAATGCAGGCTTTGAAGATATTCACTCATATGTAGAAAGCAAACTAATAGAAAAAGTTGGAGATTTAGGAAAGAAACTACACACAGGTAGAAGTAGAAATGATCAAGTAGCCCTTGATATTAAAATGTGGTGTAGAGATCAAAGCAAAATCCTCTTGAACAGTATTACTGCATTAGAAGAAAAGCTTGTAAGTGTAGCAGATGAGCATTTTGATACAGTTATGCCAGGATACACACACTTACAGCGTGCTCAGCCAGTTACTTTTGGTCATTGGGCAATGGCATACGTTGAAATGTTCGATAGAGACTATTTAAGACTCAAAAATGCAGTTTCTTTGATGGATGCGTGTCCCCTTGGAAGTGCCGCTCTTGCAGGAACTGCTTACCCTATGGATAGAGAGCTTTTAGCGAAGGATCTAGGATTTAGTAGAGCAACTAGAAACAGTTTAGACTCTGTTTCAGATAGAGATCATATAGTGGAAATCATGAATTGTGCTTCGATTTCTATGATTCATCTCTCACGTATGGCAGAAGACTTAATTATCTATAACAGTGGTGAATCTGCTTTTATTGAATTATCAGATAAGGTTACTTCAGGCTCATCATTAATGCCTCAGAAGAAGAATCCTGATGCTTTAGAACTCATAAGAGGTAAAGCGGGAAGAGTCTTTGGTGATCAAATGGGAATGATGACTACCTTAAAGGCATTACCATTAGCTTACGACAAAGACATGCAAGAAGATAAAGAAGGTTTATTTGATGCTTTAGATACATGGCATGATTGTCTTGAAATGGCATCTCTAGTATTTGATGGTATCAAAGTTAGAAAAGAGAAGACTTTAGCTGCAGCAAAAGGTGGTTACTCAAATGCTACTGAATTAGCAGATTATTTAGTAAGTAAGGGTGTGCCATTCCGTGAAGCACATGGAATTGTAGGAAAGGCAGTTGTTTATGCAATAAGTGTAAATAAACCTTTAGAAGACTTAAGTGTAGAAGAATTTAAGAAATTTAACGAAAATATATCTGATGATGTATATCCAATTTTGCAAATCGATTCAATTTTAAAGAAGAGATGTGCAATAGGTGGCGTTAATTTAGATTGCATAAAATCTGCGATTTCATTTATGAAAAACAGATTAGCAGATCGATAAAATTAAATTTTAGATAAGAAGATAAATGGGCAAAATATTTGCCCATTTTTTTATGTTCGAAATTTTTTTTGTGAATACCAATTCTTTGTATAAATCTGAAAAAATATATAAATACGAGAGAGAACTAGGATCTGTGTAAACCCAAAAGTCTGTTATTATTAACAAACTTT
>CAVGFV010000204.1:0-4808 GCA_963628765.1 Succinimonas sp. | reverse complement strand
TACAACTTCCTTAAACTTTTTTTCTGTGTATGTTTAAAATGACAGAATTACGGTGAGAACACAATTCGGCTACTGTCTCTACTATTTATAACGAAATTATCCTTGTTAAATGCCATACCTACCTTCTCTAACCACGTGAACTTAGGCAGCATAACAACAAGAAGGTAATTGGTCCAGAATACTATTCGGGCATAAACTAAAAATTTTAATATTGCTATCAGAAAGCGCCTGAAAAATATCAAAACTCAAAGATTTGCTAACTTCTAAAAAGTATTACTTCTGAAAGTCCTTCACAAACAAAATCAAAAATCCTCAAAGTATAGGTATAATGCGGAGGTTCAAATAAACAGGATTCAAAATGGAAAACTTCATTAAAAATATCAGAACTCCCAATAAGATTTCCCCAAGAGAAACCTTTATGGCGCCTTTTCAAGCCATTGGGCTTATGTTTGCCGAGCCTTCTGTATTCTTTATTGCCCTCTTTGGTGGTCTCTTATGTTTATTATCAGCCACCGTTCCCGTGGCCTCTTTTATCATTGTCCCTGCAATAATGACTCTCATTATGACACTGGTAGTGCATTGCATAAAAGGCAGATCTAAAAGTTGGAAAGACTTAAATAAATTTGTGTGGGCTAAATTTGGTCTCAGAATTTGGGTTTTTGCGCTTATGATCTTGCCACCACTATTGGCAATTTCTGGAAGCATGATGAACCTTTACTGGCATTATCAAGAACACCAAGCCTCAAGTTTCTATTTCGTGCTCATTGCAATTATATTTTCTGCAATATGGAGGCTACCTTTGTTCCTGGCAAATACTTTGTCCCTTAAGCCTGAGAACGGTATTGTTGCTTCCTGCTATGATGCTATAAGTACAGTATGTAAGAATCCAGTAACCATATTTATTCTAGCTATTGATGCCTTCTTAGAACTTATCTTTATCTACTTCTTAGTAGCCTCCGCAACTGTAATGTTCCCTACCCTTATAAACTCCTTAGGAGCCTTAGGAGGCAACATTGTTTATTGGGCCTTTTTATCCACAGTAGTTACCTTTTTTATCGGACATTACCTTGTCAATATGTCAATAATGACTTGGCAACTACTAGAAGAAAGAATACTTCCTAATGACTCTGAAGTGGAAACAGAAGCAGAATCAGAGTCTTAAGCGATAATCTAAGTTAACGCAGAAGTTACTAAAATTTCCCTTAAGGATTTCTTAAGAAAATAAAACGCCTATTCAAATTGAATAGGCGTTTTTGTTCTTCACTTACTTTAAAAAGTTTTTCTAAGATTCAGATTTCTCGGCTGAATCCTTTTTATTCTTTTTTAAAGCCTTTCTTGCGTGTTCAAAGTTTTTTAAAGGAGTCTTTGGAGGCTTTCTTTCGTGCTTCTTTTGTGGCTTTTCCGCTACCTTAGTAACAGGCTTCTCAAGCTTAACTTGAACGGTCTTTTCCTTTACAGGAGCTTCATTCTTAGGAGCCTCTGCTTGAGCCTCTTTACGAGCACGTTTACCTGCAAAATCAGGTTTTCCTTTATTCTTCTTATCACGGAGGCGATCCTTACGATGCTGTTTCTTTTCATCATCTTTATCCTTGAAAGAATTGGTATCATCTTTTTTCTTCTTTTTCGGAGCTGAGAATTCAGCAATCTTGTGCTGTGGTCTTAAAGAATCAATGACTCTTACATCCTGTTTATCACCCGTATAGCGCTGTGCCTTTTCAAGCATTGGCATATCATGGGCTTCTACAAGATTGATAGCAGTACCCTTTTTACCAGCACGTGCGGTTCTACCAATACGGTGCACATAGATATCAGCACTTCTTGGTAAATCGAAATTGATAACGTGAGTGATATCTGGAATATCGATGCCTCTGGCCGCCACATCAGTCGCAATGAGAATCTTTACTCCACCTGAAGCAAACTTTGAAAGAGCTTGGATACGCTTTTCTTGCTCCATCTCACCACGAATATAAGAGAACTCAAAACCATCACGAGTTAAACGTGAAGATAACTCTTGGAGACGTTCTCTAGTCTTTACAAAGACAAGACACTTCTCAAAAGTTGCATCTCTAAGCATATATTCAAGAAGCTTGATCTTATGCTCGAGATCGTCAGCAAAATAGTTGTATTGATGGATCTTACGATGTTCCGAACGTGGTGCATCAACGTGAAGTTCTACCGGATCCTTAAGCACATTATTTGCAAATGCGGTTAAGAGTTCACCTTCTAATGTTGCTGAAAATAAGAAGGTCTGTTCACGACGACTTGCAGCCTTAGAAATGAGTTTTACATCATCAATAAAACCCATATCCAGCATACGGTCTGCTTCGTCTAGTACCAAAACTTCTACCGCTCTGATATCAAAACTCTTCTTACGAAGGTACTCTAAAAGACGTCCTGGAGTTGCTACTACCAAATCGGTCTTTTCAGTAATTACAGGAAGCTGGTCTTCATGATCAACACCACCGATAAGACAACCCATTGTGAGATTTTGAAGATACTTACCCAGTGCTTTAGCCTGTTCAGTTACCTGTAAAGCAAGCTCTCTTGTTGGTACCAAAACGAGAATTCTTGAAAGACCTAATTTCTTAGCTGGAAAATCAATAAGGTGTTGTAGACATGGCAAAAGATAAGCTGCGGTTTTACCAGTACCAGTTGGCGAATCCGCAAGCACATCATGCCCATCAAGTGCTTCAGGGATCACTGACTGTTGCACATTGGTAGGCTTGGTAAAGCCCATATCTTGAATCGCATGCAAAAGCCTCTCATCAAGGCCAAGCTCTAAAAAATCCATTATAAATTCCTAAACATCAAAATGAGATTAGCTTTCAAGACCATTCTGACCATTGGGAAAATCTTTCTCATGGCTTGAAACTATAATATCCACCATTCTTTTAATACGAGGATCAGTTGGTGTTTCGTGTCTCAAAAGATAACGCACTAATTCAAGGTCAGTACAGTTAAGGAAGTTTTCATATTCCTTAACATCTTCATCGCTCATCTCTGGGACATGATGGTTAACAAAAGGCTCAAGCATAAGATCTATTTCGCGCATTCCGCGACGTGATTGCCACTTGAGTGAATCAAGTTTTCCAGCACTTATCATTGCAAAAATCCTAAAATTTAACGTAACACATCATTAAACCGCTATTGGAGCTTTGATTCCTGGCCAAGGATCATAGCCCTCAATAATGAAATCTTCATAGTTATAATCAAAAACAGAATCCGGCTTTCTCGCAAAACGCAAAGTTGGTAATGGTCTTGGAGTACGTGAAAGCTGTAACTTCACTTGTTCAAAGTGGTTCTTGTAAAGATGTACATCGCCACCAGTCCACACAAATTCACCTGGTAGTAAATCACATTGCTCAGCAATCATACTTGTAAGTAGAGCATAGCTAGCAATATTGAAAGGAAGTCCTAAGAAGGTATCACAGCTTCTTTGGTAGAGCTGACATGATAAACGACCTTCTGAAACATAGAATTGGAACAAAGCATGACAAGGAGGTAGCTTCATTTCTGGAATTTCAGCTGGGTTCCAAGCACTAACTACTAGTCTTCTACTGTTAGGGTTTTTCTTTATCTGAGAAATGACATCTGAAATCTGATCAATATGACCACCCTTGCCATCTGGCCAAGAGCGCCATTGATGTCCGTATACAGGGCCTAAATCGCCATTTTCATCTGCCCATTCATCCCAAATGGTAACGCCGTGATCGTGTAAAAAACGAATATTGGTGTCGCCTTTGAGGAACCAAAGAAGTTCAATGATTATTGAACGCAAATGACATTTCTTGGTAGTTACTAATGGGAAGCCTTTACTTAAATCAAAGCGCATTTGGTAACCAAAAACAGAACGTGTTCCTACACCAGTACGATCGTCTCTATCTTTGCCATTTTCAATAATATGTTTAAGCAGATCAAGATACTGCTGCATAGCTCACCTCCGTAATTTCTGAACAAATAATTATATCAAAAAGAGAGTGCGCTCGCCTTGATTAAGAATTCTAACGATGCTTGGAATTTTTAGTATCCGACTTTTTTTGGCTGTGCTTTTGAATAAGCATTTTTTCTTGTGTTGGTAAGTTTTCAGGAAATAAAATCGCTTGCGAAAATTCCTTAAGAATTTTTCGATAAACGTCGCGCTTAAAAGACACTACCTGTCTTATAGGATACCAAATAGTTACCCAGCGCCAACTGTCAAACTCTGCTGGAGCATCTGATTTATGAAAGGTAATTTTGGTTTCCGCACCTGGGTTTAATCTTAAAAGGAACCACTTTTGACGTTGCCCTACGCAAACAGGCTTTTCATCCCAATGGATCATTCTTCCCGGTAAACGATATTTAAGCCAAATTTTAGAAGACAACACGAAGGTGACATCTTCACGACTAAGCCCTAGTTCTTCTCTAAGCTCACGGTACATTGCTGCTTCTGGTGTTTCACCTTTGTTGATACCACCTTGAGGGAACTGCCAAGAATTCTGACCGATACGTCGTGCCCAGAGAAGCTGACCTTCCTGGTTGTATATAATAATACCGACGTTCTGTCTAAAGCCTTCACTATCGATCACTTAGAATTCCTTACACTAGAAACAACATATCGTTCTACGTTAATGAGAACAATCCTCGTAAACAAGATTAACCTCATCAACAAATGATATTGTACTTATGGGATCTTAATAAAACAAATCACTTTGTTTTTGTTGTGTCTTAAAGCAAGGTTAACTAGGATTTTAAGCGTAATTGATAGCAGTTTCTATATACTGTACCCATAACAGTGGACACGGAAGATTTGAGTCACCCACAATAATGGA
>CAVGFV010000203.1:0-2066 GCA_963628765.1 Succinimonas sp. | reverse complement strand
AACTTTACGTTCAGTCCTTTTGACCCTAAACATACAAATAACGACAGAGTTTAGGAAATAAGTTGGCTGCCTCTATTCGCTCAGCTGCTAATATGGCGCATGCCAAGTACTATATCAAACATACAAACTGTAATTCGGATACCCCAGCTAGTGATATGAGTGGTGGTAATGGCATTGCTTGTATTGAACAACAAGGTGAGCAAGTAGCCATGTTTAACTCTTACCCTGCTGCGGTTACTATCTATAAGCTTCTAGATATTTCTGATGCGCATATTTTTGAATCAGGCTATTATCGTCAATATAGTCTCAACGATCCAGAAAGGAAAAATCAAAAAGAAGATAATGGTTGGTGTTACAAGATAACCAATTCTAAAAATAATTTTACTTGCGATAAAGACTACTGTTTCTGCTATACACCATTAAGCGTTATGGGAATTTACACTAAAGGTAAATGAGGAAATGCGAGAAACTATGCGGTCTTTTGGCCAAAAGGTTATCACTTTAGTGGTACTTTAGGTAACAAACCAGACTTCAGAAAAGATATGTGTGGCATTGTTTACCAGCAGTCCATGTTGAATGATGCGGATGGAGCATTAGAAAGCACGGATCCTAGTGAGACCAACTACAATGTTTACGTCTTTACTGATGGTTGCTAATGGATGGATTGAGTATATAGCGTAAACTTTATTAAAGTATCAGATTTAAAAAGAGTTCACCTCCGGGTGAACTTTTTTTATGGGAAAAATTGATTTTAGGTAAGAAATAGAGGCAACTTCGGATTTAATACTATATGAATTATATATAGAAATCATATACCTTATTCTTAACTAAACCTCTATTGATTATGGCTTAGTTAAAAAACATGAACTAAATGTAGTTAAATTCTATTTAGTCCTAAATCAAAAGTTAATTCTTGAAGTACTCTTACACTGGGATGGGAGATCCACGAGCACTTTGCCATCGCTGGTTTTTATAAGATCCATATTAGCGACTTTCACATTAGAAATGTCCACGTTATCACCGATAAAGCCATAACGGGCTAGTTCCGCTACTGGGAAAAGTAAAGGCGAATTACTACAGCCATTCCTATGGAAAGGTTTAGGTAAGGTACCTTTTTTGATCATGCGGGCTACGGTACTTCTCGAGCAACGAAGTAAGCTACAAACTTCTTGAGCTGTCAGAAAACGTGAACGCATGGTGAATTGTGCGAGTTGGATGTTTTCGACTTTATCATTTGGAGAAGTTGGGGAGTTTTCCTGATTATCCATTGCCGTATCCTCATTAAGTCATTATTATTTGGGTATTAATTTTATAGATATTATTAATGCTACCTATACCTTGAATCATAGTCAAAAAAGCCTCAAAAAACAATATAAAAGTCTTGTCACATCTATCTTTTTGAGGACTCGGTAACCTTTTGAAATTTCCCTTTTAAGTTTACATGGTCTGTTTCTTTTCTGGTATGAAATTTCTTCTATGGTATGAATCAAAGTTAAGTTCTATTGGAAAAGATAACCTGCGTTTTAAGAAGAATTCGCATACTCCATGCTTATTTGTGAAACCCACTTGGATTTAATTGGCTCTGTTCTGTAATAGTATTGATTATATACTCATAATCGGTTATAATTATCCATATAAACAAAATAAAGGTGATTTATATGGATCAAATAGCACTTATAAGACAGTTATATAAAGCCTTATCTGATAAGGACAAAAAGACTTTCTTGGATTCATTAAATCAAGAACAAAAGGACATTGAGAGTTTTAACTCTCTTAAACAGTCTTGTAATTAAGAGACACCCTAATCCTTTAAAGGATAGATTTTCATGTCCACACTGTAATAGCACCCATGTTGTTAAAAACGGATTATCAAAGGGTAAACAGCGTTTTATGTGTAAGGACTGTCATAAGACCTTTTCTTATTCTACAAATACCATACTCTTTAAAAGTCATAAACCGATCAATACGTGGGAAACATTCTGTGAGTGTTTAATTAGTAAATTACCTTTACCCTAAACTCTGTCGTTATTTGTATGTTTAGGGTCAAAAGGACTGAACGTAAAGTT
>CAVGFV010000202.1:0-31305 GCA_963628765.1 Succinimonas sp. | reverse complement strand
CTTTCATAGGTTTTTTTGGTTAATTTGTTGTGGTGACACAAGTTTAACACAAGAAACCCTTTCTTTTTTCTGTAAAATTTTTAATTTATAGAAGTCCCCTTAATTTAAAAGTGCATTATTTAGGGGCGTTTTGGCTCTTTTGTGCTGCGTTTTTTATTATTTCTAGAGATTCTTTTTTAGTAAATTCATATTTTCTACCGCAACTTTGGCATTCCACTGAAAAACCACCTTGTTCCTCAAGAAGTTGTTTAAGTTCTTCTTGAGGTAATTCAGATAGGCGCTCACGAAATACGTCTTTCCCACAAGAGCATTTCCATACAATTTTCTTTCCTTCAAACACATTAACAGATTCTTGATGAAACATTCTGTATAGAATTTCGTTGCTCTCTAAATTTAATACTTCCGCTTTAGTCATGCTGTCAATAAGAACGGAAATATGTTCAAAATCGTTTTTAAGTTTTTCTTCGTCCTTTGTTGGTAACTTTTGGATAATTATGCCTGCGGAACGTAAAGTGTTTTCGTCACACCAAAGCCATACACGAGTATCTATTTGTACGGATTGCTTATAATAATCTTCAATGCATTGATTTAGGTTTTCATGGTTTAAATCAATGATACCTTGATATTGATTACCATTATTTGGAATTACAGTAATAGTTAATACTGGATTTTTACCCAACAAATTATTCCAAGTGTCTTGATCAGAAACCTCTCCTTCCCAAACAGCAATTCCTCTAGTTTCTTGTTTATCATTGCTGTTAACGAAGGCATAGTGAAGTTTTCCATCTCCTCTAAGCTGGAGCATTATGTTGCCTTCAAATTTTATAGTTTCAGTCATGAGAGCGATAGCAACTTGCATTTCGCCTAAAAGTTTTCTTAGGCATCTTGGATATTTGTGGTCGCCTAAAAGTTGATTAAATGAATTTGCTGTTTGTGCAACTTCACCTTTGATATCAAGATTATTAAATATAAAACGTGAAATTGAATCAAAGCTTGATGGTAATTTTTCTGTATTCATTTTTTGTCCTTTTAAAAATCATTATAAAGATGACATTTCATGCTTAAAGTTTATTAATGTACGTCTCTCTTTTTTATCAGGTTTGTCATCTGGGTGAGGAGCGAGTAAGGCGTTTAGTTTATGTAGCTCCATCTCTTTTCTTCTTTTTTCAATACTTTCAGGAGTTTCTTTATATAATTTCCTTGCTTCTTCCGCTTGTTTTCTAACATCGGAAAGTCCTAAAACTTTGACTTCCATGTTTGAAAAACCTTGCCTTAAAGAAATCATACTCCCAATTTCGACAATTCTTCCTGGTTTTGTTCTTGTGCCATTATAATGTACTTTTCCACCTTCAATCATAGTACGAGCTAGAGCTCTAGTTTTATAAAATCTAGCAGCCCACAGCCATTTATCAAGGCGGATTTTTTCATTCTTTTCTTCCACAATGTCTCCTAATTTATGCGTAGGTTTGAAAAATTGGGATTTTTTTTTGTAAACTTTAGCAATTCTAGTGCAAAATTGCAGAGATTATCTTTTCAGAATTTTTTGGATGTGTCTCATGTCTGTATTTTTCAAGAACTCAATTGCAAAATTAAAGAGCAGACTGTCCCGCAAGAGTGAGAAAGCAACTTCTGAGCCAAGCCCAGATTCAGAATTACATGCTCAGCGTCAGCAGTTATCAGAAAAGCCTGATAAAGAAGCCCAAGAAAGAGCTCGTAATCGGTATTATACAAAAATCTCAGCTTACCTTTTTTATATCTTGATGTTTTTGGTTTGTTATGAAGCTGCGGCGTTTTTTTTGTACAAAATACCGGCAAAAAGTTCAGCTTTGGCAGGCCTTTCCTCACAAGAATTAAAAACACTAAGGGATCAGACAAAGACTGTTAATGTAACTACTATTCCTCTATTCGGAAATGAAGTTCGTGAAGCCCCAGTTTCAGCACAACAAAGCAATCCTCAAGAAGGGCGTATATCTAATTTAGATATTAAAATTACTGGTATTTCAGCAAGTAGTGATCCTACTAAAGGTTCTGTGGCTTTGATTTATAAGAATGACGAAGATACCTATGGTGTTGGTGAAAAATTAAATAAAACCAATGTAACTATTACAAAAATATTGCCAGACAAAATTATTATCAACAATGGTGGTAAAGAAGAGACTGTGAAAATGCCTGCAGATGTATTTACTCCACAGGTGTTTGCAGACGATGATACAAAGACAGCTTCTAATGCAAATAAAGAAGAAGTTAAACAGGTTCGCACCGAGCTCTTGAGTAACCCTGGTAACCTATTTAAATATCTCAGCATCAAACCAGCTATGAAAGATGGCAAACCTATTGGTTATGAGTTGAATCCTGGAACAGAATCTAAATTGTTTATCAATTCTGGTTTAAAGCCAGGAGATATTGCAGTAGAAATGAATGGCTATGATCTAACAGATACAACACAAGCAATGCAAGTCATGGGACAACTTCAGGATATGACTGAGGTGACATTGGTTGTAGATCGTAATGGTGATCGTCAGACCATTAATTTGGATTTAAAGTAATTGTTTTAACTACGTAAGGTTAATAAAGATTTTAACCTTACTTTAAAAAGATAAGAGCAGATGCTCATAATTCTGTGTAAACAGAATGTCGAAACTGCCTCGGGTAGCATGCTTTTAAGGGGACTATATGAACACCAAGAAATTTTTCAGCAAATCCTGCTGTGCGCTTGCCATTGCTACGGCACTAATGGGAGGCTTCCAATCTTTAGAGGCTGCTGAATTTTCTGCCAGTTTCAAGGGAACAGACATTAATGAATTTATTAATACTGTTGGAAAAAATTTAAATAAAAATTTTATTGTTGATCCGGCAGTAAAAGGAAAGATTAATGTCCGTAGTTATGATCTTCTTAATGAAGATCAATACTACCAGTTCTTTTTGAGTGTTCTTGAAGTATATGGCTATGCAGTAGTTCCTACAGATCATGATGTTTATAAGGTTGTCCGTTCAGCAGTTGCTAAGACCGCTGGTGTGCCAGTGTCTGATAATGGTGGTCTCGGCGATGAAATGATTACGAGAGTAGTCCCTGTTAGAAACGTAAGTGTTAGAGAGTTAGCACCTTTACTTCGTGGTTTGATTGATAGTCAGGGTTCTGGTAACGTTGTTCATTATGAGCCATCTAACGTACTTCTTATCACTGGTAGAGCAAACGTTGTTAACAGACTTGTTGACATAGTTGGTAGAGTAGATAAAGCAGGAAATCAAGATGTTCAAATAGTAAAACTTGAACATGCTTCTGCTTCTGAAGTTGTACGAGTTGTGCTTTCCATCATTAAGGATGAAAAGGGCAATAGTGGTACATCCGCACTTATGACTCCAAAATTAGTTGCTGATGAAAGAACTAATTCTGTTGTTGTTTCTGGTGATCCAAGTGCAAGGGATCGCGTAATCAAAATGATCCATCAGCTTGATGGTGAACAAGCGGCTTCAGGTAATACAAGAGTTATTTATCTCCATTATGCAAAGGCAAAAGATCTTTTAGAAACCTTAAATGGCGTTAGTAAATCTTTAACTGGTGAAGAAGGTAAAGCTTCAAATGGCACTTCATCTGCAAGTAAGATCAATATTTATGCAGATGAATCAACAAATGCGATCATTGTTAATGCTGAGCCAAACTACATTAAATCACTTGAAGAGATTGTTCACAAACTTGATATCAAGAAAGCTCAAGTTTTGGTTGAAGCAATAATTGTTGAAATGTCAGATGATACTTCTGCACAGCTTGGTATTCAGTGGGGTAACACTCACGGTGGTATAGTACAGGGTACTTCTGAAACAGCACAAACTCCTATTTCAAATATGTTTGTTTCTAGCAGTAGTACAATTAATACCCCTCTCGCAAGTGTAGCAAGTAATTTAACTGGTGCTGGTGTGGGTTTTTATCGTGGTAATTGGTTTGGCTTGTTGACCATGTGTCAAAGTGACAGTAGAAATGATGTTCTTTCTACTCCAAGTATTGTTACCCTTGATAACGAAGAAGCTGAATTTAATGTTGGTCAAGAAGTTCCTGTAAAGACAGGTACACAGACCTCAACTGATTCTAACTACCGTTATGATACTATCGAAAGAAAGACAATCGGCACCAAACTTAAATTTACACCGCAAATCAATGAAGGCGATAGTGTGATGTTAACACTGGAACAGGAAGTATCTAGTGTTGCTACAAACTCTTCAGATCTTGGAGCTACTTTTGACGTTCGTACAATCAAGAACAGCGTTCTTGTTAAAAGTGGTGAAACAGTTGTTTTAGGCGGTCTTATCGATCATCAGACAACTGAAGTTGTTTCTAAGGTTCCTTTCCTTGGTGATATCCCAGTACTTGGTGAACTTTTCAAACAAACCTCAAGTTCTTATAGAAAACGTAATTTGATGGTGTTCCTCCGTCCTGTAATTCTTCGAGATGACGTTGAATTCTCAGCAATCTCTAGTGGTAAATACAACATGTATCGTGATGAGCAGCTTAAACGTCACAAAGAAGGTATTCGTTTATTACCTATGAGAATGTCATCTCCAGTAATACCAGAACTTAATTCAACCATAGTAATTGCACCTGACACAGTTCAGGAAGTTACAAGTGATTCTATTTCTGCTGATGCTCTGTGAGGAATAAATGGCTATTGATAATCCTAAAACAGAAACTGAAAATCCAAATGACAGTACTGTTGGTTTGGAGTCAGCTATTTCTAATGAAAGCAATGAAAAGGATCCTGGTTCTGAGGCATTAGAAAACCTGACAAAAGAGATACCAATTGAAGAAAGAATGCATTTGCCTTTTTCATATGCTAGAGATAATGCGGTTATAGCTGGCGTTGAAGATGGTAAGGCAGTGCTTTATTGCAAAGAAAAACCATCAATAACAACTTTGATGGAACTAAGAAGATTATTTGCAATTCCTTTTGAAATTAAAATTTTGCCAGAAAACGAATTTGACGATCGTTTAACTGATGCTTACCAACATGACAGCTCAGAAGCACAACAAATTGCGAGTGATATGGGTGATGATGTTGAGGACCTTAGCTTAAGTGATGATCTCAATAAAGCGGACTTGCTTGATAACAGTGAAAACTCACCAATGGTGCGTTTTATAAATGCAATGCTGGCACAAGCAGTTAAAGAAGAGGCATCAGATATTCATATTGAACCATACGAAAATAATCTTGAAATAAGATTCCGAGTAGATGGCGTCTTGCATGAAAATATATCTCTAGAAAGAAAGTTTACTCCATACCTAATTTCAAGAATTAAGGTTATGGCTAAGCTTGATATATCTGAAAAGCGTATTCCTCAAGACGGAAGAATATCCTTAACTGTAGGTGGCAAGCAGGTTGACGTCCGTGTATCAACAATGCCAACAAGTTATGGTGAACGTATAGTAATGCGTTTACTTGATAAGAATAGCGTGCGTTTGGACCTTAACGATCTTGGAATGACCCCTAAGATTTGTGAAGAATTCATGCGTCTTATTCACATGCCACATGGAATTATTCTAGTTACAGGACCTACAGGCTCTGGTAAATCAACAACTCTTTATGCAGGTATATCTGCAATAAATACTAAAGACGTTAATATTTTAACAGTTGAAGACCCTGTGGAATATGACTTGGAAGGTATTGGACAGACTCCTGTAAATCCAAAAGTAGATATGACTTTTGCGAGAGCTTTGAGAGCAATTTTGCGTCAGGACCCTGATGTAGTAATGATCGGAGAAATTCGTGACCACGAAACAGCAGAAATTGCGGTGCAAGCTTCATTGACAGGTCACTTGGTATTATCAACTTTGCATACTAATACTGCAGTTGGTGCAATAACAAGACTTAAAGATATGGGAATCGAACCATTCTTACTTTCTACGTCTTTGCTCGGAGTACTATCGCAACGTTTGGTTCGTACATTGTGTCCACAATGTAAGAAAGCAGTTCTCACAACTCCTCATGAAATGGAACTTATGGGACTTAAAGAACCAAAAGAAATCCATAAACCTGTTGGTTGCCCTAACTGCAATGGTTCAGGATATAAAGGACGTTCTGGTATTCATGAATTAGTTGTAGTAAACGATGATGTGAGACTCGCTATTCATGGAGAAGATGGAGAAGTAGGAATTGAACGCGTGGTTCGCCCAACAACTCCTTCAATTCGTGATGATGGCATTTCTAAAGTCTTGTTAGGAATAACTTCTCTTGAGGAAGTGTTACGTGTTACTAGCGGAGATTAATCATGGCTTCGTATCAGTATGTGGCGCTTGATGCCTCTGGAAAACAAAAACATGGCAAGATAGAGGCTGATTCTTTAAAAAATGCTCGGTCACAAGTTAAAGGACTGGGACTGATTCCCGTTAGTGTTTCAGAAGCACAGGTAGGTGATGCTTCTGATGGAAAAAATGGTTCAGAATCATCCTTCAAATTCTCCTTAGAGAAATTTTTCCAACCGAGTATGAGTAGTTCTGCTCTTACTTTAATTACGAGACAAATCTCCACTCTTGTTTCTTCAGCCATGCCATTAGAAGAATCGTTACGTGCGGTAGCGCAACAATGTGAAAACCCTAAACACGCTGCGATTATTTCTGGAGTAAGAGAAAAGGTTCTCGAAGGTCATTCGCTAGCTGATGCTATGAGACGGTATCCGAGAGTTTTTGATGATTTGTATACTGCGATGGTTGCTGCTGGCGAAAAGTCAGGACATCTTGACGAAGTTCTAGAACGTTTAGCTGATTATACTGAAAGTAAACAGGAACTAAAGGGCAAAATCCTCCAAGCTATGATTTACCCGATTATGTTAACTTTGGTTGCGGTATCAGTAATAGGACTTCTTCTTTCCTCAGTTGTTCCTAAGGTAGTAGAGCAGTTCATTCATATGAAAGCAGAATTACCAAAATCTACACAGATTTTGATAATGATTTCTGACTTTGTTAAGAGCTACAGTATTTTTATTATCTTAGCTATTGGTGCCATGATAACAGCTTTCTTCTCATTTATGAAGAACGCTAATTTCAAAAAGAAAGTTCACGGACTAATTTTACGTTTGCCAGTAATTGGTAAAGTTAGTCGCTCTCTTAACACTGCAAGATATGCACAAACCTTAAGTATTTTACATTCTAGTGCTGTGCCTTTGATTGAAGGTATGCACATAAGTAGCGATACTTTAACGAATGTAGTTGCTAGGGAACTTTTGACGCAATCTGCTGAAAGTGTTCGAGAGGGTAGGGGACTAGGACGTTCCTTACAGGATACAAAACTTTTTACTCCAATGATGCTTCATATGATTTCCTCTGGTGAAAAAAGTGGCGAATTGGACAATATGCTCGCACGCGCTGCAGCTAATCAGAGTAATGAATTTAAGCGCAATGTATCAATGGCTCTCTCAGTTTTTGAACCACTTCTTATTATAAGTATGGCGGGCATTGTATTATTTATAGTTATTTCCATTCTGCAGCCTTTAATGCAGATGAATAGTATGGTTAATGGTTAAATCTATTTGGAGCACTAAATGAAAAATAGAAAAGGTTTTACTCTTCTTGAAATCATGGTTGTAATTGTGATTCTAGGTCTTCTTGCTGGACTTGTAGTACCTAATGTTATGGGAAGCCTTGACGAAGCTAACGTTCAGAAGGTTGTATCTGATATCAGCGGATACGAAACAGCTTTAAAACAGTACTATTTTGATGCTAAGAATTATCCAACTACTGACCAAGGTCTCGATGCTCTAGTTCAGAAGCCAACATCTGCACCAATTCCAAAGAAGTACAGAACTGATGGTTACCTTGATAAACTTTCTAACGATCCTTGGAATTCTCCATACTATTACAAGAGACCATCAGATCATGGTCAAAAATATTTCGATATTTTTAGTGCTGGTCCAGATGGCGAACCTAATACCTGCGATGATATTGGTAACTGGAATGTAGATAATCCACCATCAGCTGATTGTGCAAATAACTAATTGGTGACTCTAGAATTTCTAGGGATATTTAAATGATATCAAGATCTGCTGGTTTTACTTTGCTTGAAGTGCTCATGGTGATTTTCATCATGGGACTTATGGCGTCAATGGTAACTGCTGCGTTACCAGGAAGCTCTACACTCGAGGGAAGTGCAGAAGAACAAGCAGATAAATTGATATTAATTATGGAAGATGTTTCCGACCGTGCAGCGATGGAAGGCCGAATTATAGGTTTACACGTATCAGAACTTGATTATGAATTTGAAATTCAAACGAAAGCTCCGAATAGAACTGTAAAAAATATGAAACTTCAAGATGAGCTTAAACGCACTTGGTGGGACCAGCTCTCTTGGGTAACCTATGATGTTGAAGATCTCGCTACAAAGAAAGAGTTCGATGAAGGAGTAACTGCCAGCCTTGAAGTTGGTGGATTAAGTGTTGAAGCAGATACAAAATCGCCTGACAAACTTGAAGATGTTGATTTCAAGGAGGAAGAGCATAGTGATAAAAAGAATATCCCGCAGATATTTTTTTATCCAACTGGTGAAGTTACCCCATTTCGTTTACGTTTCTATGTAGAAGGCAACTCAGATTCTCAAAATCCAATAATGATTATTGGTGAAGAACTCGGTAATTTTCGTCGTTTTGACCCCGAGAAGGACAGACTGTGATGAAAAGGTATAAAAAACAGCACGGTATGACTTTGTTAGAAGTCTTAGTTGCGCTTGCCGTTTTTGCTCTCACAGGCGGTGCTGTAATTACTTCCATAATGAATTCTATGAATGGCATAAGTGGACTTGAAGAAAGCTACTTTGCCCAAATGGTTGCTGATAATGTTTTAGCTGAATATAAATTAGCGCGTCGTTGGCCTAACGAAAGTTGGGTTACTAGTAAGACTGAACTAGCTGGAAAAACTTGGTACTATAGATACCGTGGTCAAGCTACTCAGGATGCTAATTTTAAGGCTCTTGAAGTTGAAGTGTTTGTTGATTCACACACAACTACAAGTACTCCAGTTGCTATTCTAAAAACCTATGTAAGTCGGTAGGTGTTTATGAATAATAAGGGTTTTACTTTAATTGAGGTTTTGATTTCAATAATGATCATGGCCTTTATTGCAGCTAGTACCTATGAGCTTATGTCAGGAGCAATTTCTTCAAGTCAGACTGTTGAAGAAAATACGGATGCACTACATGAGTTTCAAAAAGCTATAAACATAATGAACCAAGATTTTTCACAGATGGTGCCAAGAGTATTTCGCTTGGATGGAACCGAAACAAGAAGTGTAATCCAAGTAGGAGAAAATGCATTCCAGTCAGATGGAACAGGTATAACCTTTTCAAGAGGAGGCGCTTTAAATCCAGGTGCTCTTCTTCCGAGAGGGGAGGTTATAAGAGTTTGGTATCGTCTTAAAAACGGAGCTCTTGAACGAGCAACTTACCCGTATCCTGACACAATAGTTGGATTTGAACCGGAGTTCCATACCCTATTAAAAGGTGTAAAGAGTTTCAGAGTATATTTTTACAAGCAAGGTGCTTGGTCGATGGGATGGCTTGATCGTACCAAGATTTCTAATGGCGTAAAAATCGAGTTTGAAACAGAGAATTACGGAAAAATTTCTCGAATGTACTATGTAATTGCAGGAGCTCGCTGATGCATATGAAAAAAAATCGCGGTGCTGCTTTAATAATGGTGCTTGTCGCTGTTGCTATTATGATTATGGCAGCTTCAGTAATTACAGTTAGATTTAACCGTGTATTTTTTGTAACTAAAAATGCACTCGAGTATCAAAGTGCCTCATGGTATGTTGATGGTATTGAAGGAATCATCAGAAAGTATATGCTTGATGATTTCCGAAAAACCAAAGGAAAGGTTTATCGTGGTATGACTTGGGCTCAACCTAATCAAGTTATTCCACTAGATGAAGCTGTGATCAGCGGTAATGTAACTGATGAGATGGCTTGTTTAAATTTAAATGCTTTACTTGATGATCCTACTCCACAAGGAGAAAATGAAGAACAAAAGCAAAACTTAGATAGTCGTCTTTTAAATGAGAAGTTTCCAATATTAGTCTTCCGTAATCTTCTTGAGAATATGGGGGCAGATGAGGCTACTGCAGAGGTTGTTTCAGATTCTGTCAGAGATTGGCTTGATAAGGATCAGACCATGGTTACTGCTAACGGTGCTGAAGATTCCTTTTATGCCGCAGGAAAAGTACCACACGTTGTAGCTCAAGGACCTTTCTATGATAAAAGCGAACTAAGATACATAAGAGGAATGACTCCTGAGCTTTACCGCCGTATAGAGCCAATGATATGTGCGCTTCCTACAGATAAGTTTCATGTAAGCGTAAATATGCTTACATATAAACAGGCACCTCTTCTGCAAGCTTTATTTATGAACCAAATGTCATTAGAAGAAGCTGCTGAATTGTTAAGAACAGGGATTCCTGAATATGGTTGGGATTCATCTACTGGTTTTTTAAGAACAGATGTTGTGGCAAATTCTGTTCTTTCTATGAATGGTTTGCGTGAGCGCCTTATTAATGTTATTACCGTAAATTCTGAGTATTTCGTGGCAGATATAAAAGTTCAGTTCGATAACGATGAATTTGCATTTAAGACCAGGTTTTACCGAGATGGTGATACTAGTTTGATGGTCTATCAACGTCTCAGAGGAGAACTGCATGAGTGAGTATTTATTTATAAGACCTTCTATGGTCGCTCCTAGAAGTTGTCTGTGGTTTTCATATGATGATCAAGGGAAGAACGTTTTAGCTTCAGGAAAAGTAGATAGTTTACCTGAGTTAAAAAATGTAAGTGGTGTATCTCCTGACAGACCTGTTATTGTGCTATACCCATCAGCTTCATTAAAGTTTAGAACCGTAACATATCCAGGTAAGCTTAAGAAGCATGCCTATTCTCCTATTCTCTACATGCTTGAAGATGAATTTGCAGAAGATGTAGAAAATTTTTCCGCTCATATGATGGCGAAAAATGGTAAAAACTATGATTTTCTTATTTTTAGAAAAGAAGAGTTTTCAGAATTTGAGAAAGCTTTACAAGCACTTGGATTTACTGTCGTTGGAATGATACCAGATGTAATTTGTTTGCCAGCACCTGTAAAAATTGGTGACAAAACAAGCGAAAATTACAAGATAAGTGCTTTATCTCTCGAGGGGGATTGGCTTATCAGAGATGGTGTAAATAGTGGCGTTTCAATCCCTAATGAGTGGCTTCAAGATTACATAGAAACACTACCAGAAAATAAACACCTTGTTTCTCTTTCTGTTGTTCCAGAAGGATTAAAAGAAAAGGTGCAGGAAGAATTAATTGAATCTCCTTTAGCAAAACTTGCAGAAGGTGCTTTAACTTCAAAGGTAAATCTTTCAACTTTCCAAAAGAAACGAAATATTCAATTTAAGTTCTTAACTTCTTGGGTAAAAGTTGTTGTTGCGTGTTTGATTTTTGCTACCTTGTGGTATCTGAACATGAACAGTCGTACTAGTGCGGTGTTCAAAGATACTATGGATTATAGAAATCAGCAACGGAGTGTATTTAGCCAACTTATGGGTAGCAATGGTCGCGTTAATGATCCTGTTGCACGTATGAAGGAAATTTTGAGTAATGCTTCACCGATTGGTACTGATGAAGGTTTCCTTGATATGTTACGTTTGATTTCTTCAAGATTGACTCAGTCAAAAGGAATTGAACTTGTAAACATTAAATTCGATAGGTCAAAGAGATTGTTAGCCATACAATTTTTGAGTGATGGCACAACTGATTTGAATAATTTTGTTTCTGGATTCAGTCCTGACTTTTCTGCCACTGTAACCGATTCAAAACCAAGTCGTGAAAGAACTTTGATTTCAGTTCAGTTAAGGAGAATGAAGTAATGTTTGAACGTGTATTGTCATATTACCGTACTAGAACGTACCGTGAAAAGATGGTGCTCGGCTTACTTGCAGCACTTCTTATAATAACAATTTTCTTTTTGCTACTTATTTACCCTAAGGTTCAAGATTACCGTAGAGCAGAGTCAGCCCTAGAACGTGCTAAAGGCGGATATAGTTTTATTCTTAAGAATGCCTCACGTGTTACGCCTTCATCGGTTGTAAGTATTGATTCTACTCGTGATGTAAAGTCTGCTACAGAAAGCATTTTGAAAACCCTTGGGGTAAAAGATTTTATTGTTAGAGCTCAAGATCATGATCAAGCTCAAGCTGAAATCGAAGAAGCAATGCCTTTATCAAAGGTAATGACCTTATTAACCAAGCTAGAAACTGATTTTGGAGTAACAGTTGACGAAATTTCTCTTGATAAGCAGGGAGATGGTGTCGTATACGTTACAAAATTAGTGTTAATTCGCCTTAGTAGGGAGGACTAAATAATGGTTAAAAAGATTATTGTAAGGACCTTATTTGCAGTCTTCTTTTTCTTATTCTTTGTTGTTTATCTCGCTCCTGCTAATAAATTGTTTTCATTAGCAGAGTTACCTCGTGATATTAAGATTTATGACGTAAGAGGTAGTTTATGGAATGGAGAAATAGGTACAGCTGATATTTCGAATGTTCGAATTAATAATATCAGTTGGAAACTAAACTTCTTCACTTTGTTCTTTTCTAGAGGTGTTTCTTTTACCGTTAACGATAATAGCTTAGTCACTGGAAATTTTGATGTTGATATTTTTAGTCTTTCAAAAGGATCCAAACTTAACAATATCGAACTCAAAGGAGATGCTAAAAATATCATTGAAATTTTCTACAAGAATTTTCCTGTAGATATTGTGGGCGGGTTAGAAACGCAAATTCAGGAATTGTCATTTACTAAAAACGGTTCTCTTGAAAAAGTTAATGGAAAGGTATTTTTAAAAAGAGGGGAACTAACTACAGGTTTCCTTCCTGATGTTGCAGTGGATCTTGGTAAGGTCGAATTAACTGCAAATGGTAATGAAAAGAATTTGATGTTGAATATAGAACAAGATTCTGAAATGTTACATTTTTCAGGAAAGATGACCATTACTGATATGAAGAGTTATACCATATCTGGCAATTTAAAGCCGAAAGGCGCTTTACCAGAAAAATTGGGAATTCTATTATCAACAATTGGTGCACCAGATGCTAAGGGAAATATCCCTGTTGAATATCAAGGCCAATTCTAAAATGAAAGGAAAACTTATTCTTCCAAAAGTTTCAAACGTTAAAGAAGTAGCAAGAAGTAGGCTATTCAGAATTGAAAGTGTGGGCTTGCACTTCTCTAATGGTATTGATGCTACTTATGAAAGGATTCCTGGTGGTAATGGTGCCGTGATGGTAATACCATTTGATGGTGAAAATTTTATATTTTCAAGAGAATATTGCGTAGGTACTGAATCATACGAGCTCGGTTTTGTAAAAGGAAAAATTGATGCCGGTGAAAAACCTGAAGAAAGTGCCTTACGTGAACTTCAAGAAGAAATAGGTTTTGGTGCAAAGAAATTAACTCATCTTCGTACCATAACTTTTGCTCCTGGCTTTATGGGGCTCATGATGCATATCTATCTTGCAGAAGATTTGTATCCTTCAAAACTTACTGGTGACGAACCAGAAGAAATTACTACAGAAAAAATTTCATTATCCGATGCAGAAAAGCTTCTCACTGATTCAAAATCAGAACTCAGAGAAAGTCGTTGTTTGATTGGTCTTTTTCATGTTTTAACAATTGTTAAAGATACCAAGATAATTTGAAGAAATTACCATAAATTATTACTAAATAAACAGTAATTCACATTTGAAAATATATGATTTACTGTTTGTATCGTGTTAAAATGTAAACAAAATGTTAAATTTGTGACAAAAAGTCATTTTTGAACACTGTCTCAGTGTTAACATTGCATACTTAACAGCTTGTGTGAAAGCGTTATCATAATTGTGTTGAGAGCTACCTTTGTTGCTTACTAATGGAGTGCGCAAATGAAACAAAAGAAGAACAGACAGATGCTGCTAGCCGCTGCGATATCTGCTGCTATGCTCTCGGGTTCTGCATATGCAGCTAACTACGAGAGTGAAATGGTCATAGTTCATCCTTTCCAATGGAGCTATGACAGCATTGCTAAAGAATGTACAGAATATCTTGGCCCAGCAGGCGTTGACGGCGTACAGATTTCCCAACCTGCCGAACATAAAAATATGACAGAAAATTGGTGGGCAGTTTATCAACCTGTTAACTTCAAAAATTTCACAACCATGACGGGTAATGAAGCACAGCTCAGAAACATGATTAAAAAATGCAATGATGCTGGTGTGAAGGTTTTTGCAGATGCAGTATTTAATCAAAGAGCATCTGGTAGTGGTAACGGCCTTGGTGGTAGTAGTTATGGTCATGGACAAGGATACCAAGATGGCTTTGATGGAAGCGACTTTAGAACTGGCTGTACTATAAGCGATTACAAAGATGCCAATAATGTTAGGACTTGTCAGCTTTCAGGTATGCCTGATACAAGAACCGATAACCCAAGCACTCAAGAAAAAATTGCTGACTTTTTAGCAAGCCTAATGGATATGGGGGTATATGGTTTCCGTGTTGATGCGGCAAAGCATATGGGCTACAACGATATTGAAGCCATAATGCAGAAGACAGAAGCGAAAGCTAACCGCCGTCCTCCAATTTATATGGAAGTTATAGGTAATGGTGAAGAAGCAGCAGACATTCAACCTATTAAATACACTGGTGTTAATAATGCGGTAGTTACAGATTTTACCTATGTTTGGAAAATGACTAATGTCTTCCAAAACGGAGATTTTGGTGGTGCACTTAATTTAGGTACTGATTTCGATGCTAACAACGCAGAAGTATTCGTAAATAACCACGACGACGAAGCTCATCGTTGCTCTGCTGGTACCTGCTCAATGGAAACTCAGCACAACAAGAACTATACCCTTGCGCAGTCTTGGCTTGTTGTTTGGCCAGTAGGTAAAGTACGTCAGGTATATTCAGGATATCAATTTAGCCAGCATGATCCAGCAGGCCCTATTTCAGCTGATCGTTGTACTGGTGGTTGGTTATGTCAGCACCGTGAACCAATTGTTCTTAATGCTTTCAGATTTGCTAGAGCTACTCGTGGTCAAGCAGTAACCTCTAAGGGCTATGAAAACAATGCTCTTTGGATGAACCGTGGCGCTAAAGGTTTCTATGTAATGAACACAGGCGATGGTTCTTTCGAAAGAGAATTCGCAGTTGAAATGCCTGATGGCGATTACCCAAATATTTTGAGCGATCTTGATCCAAATAAATGGAGCACTATCACCGTTTCTAATGGTAAAGCTAAAGTTAAGGTAGATGGTAAGAGTGCTGCTGCAATCTGTATCGGTGAATACTGTGGTGCTGCAGTAGATCCTTGTGAAACAGATCCTAACAGTGCTTCTTGTGTTTGTAAGGACGAAGGGGTTAGCACAAATGGTGTTTGCCCAACTTATTGCTCTAATAACCCTACATCAGATGCTTGCTACTGCTTGAATAATCCAGATGATGAAAAATGCCAAGCTAAAATTGAAAAAACAAAGTCTCAACTTTGCTATGCTGGTACTTCAAATTCTTGGAAGATGAGCGAAATGTCCTACAATGACCGTACAGGTTATTGGACTATTGATCTTGCGCTTGATGGCAAAGGCGATAGTAACGGTAATCAGCGTTTCAAGTTAAGCTCAAGCTGTACTTGGCAGGATGGTGTCTATGGTGCTGGTTCAGGAAACAAATTAGCCTTAAATACTTCTTTATCAGGTGACGTTGATATTTCATCATACAAGGGCAGCTATACTCTCAAAGTTCTTGATTCAGACATGACTTACTCACTTGTTGAACAATCAGGCCCTAATGAGATTGCAGCAGCATTTACTACATCAGTAAATCAGTTAACTGTTAAAACAGCAAATACCTCAACTGGTAATGATCTCAGCTATGTATGGGATTTCGGTGATGGTACAAGCTCCACTGAAAAGGCTCCTTCTCATACCTATGAAAAGGCGGGCACCTATACAGTTAAGTTAACTGTTAAGAGCGGTAGCACAACTAAGACAGCATCAAATACTGTTACTGTTTCTACAAATTCAAATGAAAATTCAATAACCAAGGTTGCACTAAGATCATCTGAAGATGATTTCGGTACCACAATGCTTGAACAGTCTGCAACAGACAAGAATGTTTGGACTATTACAAATTATCAGTTCTCTAAGGACGGTAAGTTCAAGATTGAAGCTTTGAATGGTGCTCAGTGTATTATCCTTGGTGGTAAGAATGGTGAAGCTCTCTCTGCTGCAGGCGACTTTGTTGCTATGTCTCAAGGAAGTTATGACATTACATTTTATGCATCAACAATGCTTTTAAGTGTACAGGCACATAATGATGAACCTGATCCTATCCCTGTTCCAAACCCTGATAACCAAAATACAAAGACTAACTGCACAACTGACGGTACAACTGCTAACTGTGAAGACAGTAAGTATGCACATGAATTTTTAGGTGCTATTTACTCAAAGGATAAGACTGTATTCCGTATTTGGTCACCAGATAGCTCCAATGTAACTGTTGAAGTTAATGGTAATAAGTACAACATGAGCAAGACCAATATCAGTGGTTATTCTGATGTTTACGAAACAACCGTTGATGGCGACCTTGATGGTGTTGTATACCAATTCCGTATTAATGGTAATGCAGTTCGTGATCCATACGGTAAGATGGTGGTTCCAACTACATATTCTGGTTCTGATGGCAAGGGGGTGGCTGCTTCTAGCAACAGTAATGTTGTTATGAACATGCGTGCGACTGACCTTGAAAACGGTTGGGCTGAACGTCCTGTACTTACAAACCGTGAAGATGCTGTGATTTACGAAGTACACGTTCGTGACTTCACTATTGATCAGTCATCTGGTGTTTCTTCAGAAAACCGTGGCCGTTATTTAGGTATGGTTGAAACTGGTACTACCAATAATGGTATGAAGACTGGTATTGACCACTTAAAGGAACTTGGTGTAACTCACGTACAGTTATTACCAGTTTATGATTATGGCTCATGTTCAGATGTAGATTCACAATCTGACTCTTGCTATAACTGGGGTTATGATCCTGTAAACTTCAATGTACCTGAAGACAGATACACTTCTGTATTTAAGTCTGAAAACTACAAACAGAAGGTTAAGGAATTCAAGACCATGGTTAATGAGTTCCATAAGAACGGTATTCGCGTAATTATGGACGTTGTATATAACCATACTTATAACAAGGAAATGTTCTCTAATATCACTGACAAGTACTACACATCAGTAGATTTATCAGGTTGCGGTAATGCAGTTGATGCTAAGAACGATATGGTTAGCCGTTTCATCAGAGATTCTCTTGAATATTGGGCAACCGAATACAATATCGATGGTTTCCGTTTCGACCTCGTAGGTATCTTCGATTGGGAAGACTTCCGTGATTGGGGTAAATACTTAAACGATACTTATCCTGATAGAAACTTCCTCATGTATGGTGAACCTTGGAATGGTTATGCAACCGATCCAAGCGAAGGTTCTCGTGTAAGAATGGGTACTATCAGAAACGCTGCTTCTGGTCACGTAGGTATCTTTAACGGTAAATATCGTGAATGCCTCAAGGGTGACAGCGATGGTACAGTTGGTGGCTTTATTTTCAATAAGCAATACAACGACCTCGGAGCAGGTGTATCTTCTAACTTCGAATGCGTACAGGCTGGTATGAAGGGCGCAGTTGGTGATAATACCAATGCTTGGACTCCACTTTTCGCAGCAGATCCTGAACAGTCTGTAAACTACATCACTGCTCACGATAACCTTAACCTTACCGATAAGATTAAGAAGATGGGAGCATCTGGTGAATACGCTTCAAGACTTCAGTCTTATGCGAATGGTATCCTCTTCGTAAGTCAGGGTATTCCATTTATCCACGCTGGTGAAGAATTTGCACGCACCAAGAATGGTGATCCAAACTCTTACAAGTCAATTGGTGGTGTAAATGATATCAAGTGGGGACTTAAGAAAGACAATACTGCTATATTCAGCTATTATCGCGATATGATTGCCATGAGAAAAGCTCACCCAGCTTTCAGAATGACAACCAAGGCTCAAGTAAATAGCAATATTAGCGGAACTTATCTTGGTAACAATGCTTTCGAATTCGATATTAACGGCGCAGCTGTAGGCGATAGCTGGAAGAACATTAAGGTTGTTGTTAACAGTGCTAACAATGTTCAAGTAAGTGGCGTTGATGGCTGGAAGAAGAAAGTTAATGGTGTAACAGTAAATGCAGATGGTACTACTGGTAACAGTACTGCTGAAGGTACTGCTGTAACTATCTGGTATCAGGACTAATCATAATAAGTCCCATCTTCTAGATGGGGCTTTTCAGGATAAGAGGTTTTCAAATGTTTAATCTAAATAAGATTACGGTTGCACTGCTCTCTGCAATTGCTATTACAGCCTGTGGTGGCGGTGGTGGCTCTTCAGGTGGAGCTTCAAATAATGGTACTTCTGGTACAGTTGATAATGGTTCAACAGAAAACAACAACAGCAGTGAAGTTGTAGAAGTACAGGCAGCAAACTCATTAACTGTAAAGGTTGCAACAGTTTCTAATAGTGTTTATGGTAATGGCTCTGCTGCAAATTCAAATCTTATTGCTTCACAGAATGCATCAGACAAGCTTAATGAAATTACTGTATGTTTAGATACTAACGGTAACTTAAGCTGTGACGATGAAACTTTAACAGCAAAGGCTGACACTTCAGGTAAAGCAGTACTTTCATGGGATGATACTGCCATTGATACTTTAGCTGGAAAAGAAATTATTTCAGTTCAAGGTGATGGCTCTACATTGCGTTATGGTACTGATAAGTATCTTGAAAAGAATAATTACACCGAAGTTAATGGCACAAAGGTTTATCCAACTCTTTATTTGAATACACTTTCTCACACTCAGTACTTAACTGGTGGTGCACAAGAATTCAAAACTACTATTGGTGACACTCAGAGTGCTGATGCAACTGATTTCTCCAGCACAGATCCATCATCATTGTCTATTGAATATCAAACTTTGATGAACGTTTTGTACGAAGAAGGTTTAACTTACTCTAAGGTTATTAAACAAAATAACGTTAAAACCACAATCGATGGCAATTACCAAAAGATTGTTGGTTATCTTGGTGATAACCCAACAGAAGGTATGCAGGTTACTTTAGTTTCTAATGTAGCAAAAGCTATTAGAGAAGGTAAGGCTGATCCTTTTGCAAATCTTGGTGATGGTAATGTAAACCCAGAGAATCATTTACCTAATGCAGACTTTGCATATAAGGCTAATGGTTTAACAGTAGCTTTCACAGATCAGTCAACAGATCCTGAAGGTGATGTATTAGAATATTCATGGGATTTTGGTGATGGTACTAAGTCTACCGATGCAAGCCCATCTCATACATATGCTAAGAGTGGTGTATACCAAGTAGTTTTAATTGTTTCAGATGGCTCTTTAACCAATCAGTACAAGCAGAATGTAGCAGTTTCTACTGGTTCTGGTGATGATCCTGTAGCAGAAAACAATGCACCAAAGGCTGCGTTTAGCTACAATGCAAACAAACTTGTTGTAACCTTTACCAATACTTCTATCGATGCTGATGAAGATATTCTTTCTTATGTTTGGAATTTCGGCGATGGCAAAGGTGCTAACTCAACAAGTGACGTTCAGAATGACTCATTTAGCTACACCTTCTCTAAAGCAGGCACTTACAAAGTAACTTTGGTAGCAAATGATGGTATAGATTCCAATACCGTTACTCAGGAAGTTGTTGTATCTGGAGGTGAATGTGATGGTTGCGGTGTAGTTATAAATAACGCACCTGTTGCTTCATTTGATGCAGTAAGTAATGATCTTGTTGTAACCTTTACCAATACTTCTACCGATGCTGATGGCGATGCTATAACATCTACTTGGGATTTTGGTAATGGTAATGAAACCATAAATGATAAGACCTTTACTAAGACCTTTGAAAAGGCAGGCACTTACAAGGTGAGCCTTACTGTTAATGATGGAAAAGATAATAGCAAGACTGTATCTAAATCTATCACAGTAAGCAACGGTAATCATGATGATGGCCTTAAGTGCACTCTTGAATAAGATCTAGCAAAACTCTCACACAAATTTTCAAGCCACCTTCTAGGTGGCTTTTTTTTGTTAACTCTTTGTTAACCTCATGTTAAATACTGTGATTTAACGGTAATTTTTTATTTTCCTGTTTTGATACAATTTGTGAAATTGTTTTTGTAAGGGTTTTCAGTCCTATAGGTATCAGATATGCAACTAAAATATTCAAAAATAACAGCAGCAATGCTCATTGCAATGGGGTTGACTGCTTGTGGTGGGGAAAGTTCATCATCTTCATCAAATGCAAATAATACAGCTACTTCAGATAATAACACTCAAACATTTGCTAACGTGCAAGGCTACTCATTAGCAGCTCAAGTTCAGAATGCTAGTGCAGATTATGTCTCTGATGCCCTGGTTTGTGTAGACGTTAACGATAACGACCAATGTGATGAGACCGATGCCGGTGGTGTTTATACTGATGTGGGTGGTAGTGCTACTATCAAAAACTTGGATAGTTCAAGTATTACCTCAGGTCACAATTTGATTGCAGTTCTTCCAAACGGAAATATTTATAAGACAAGACTTGATACTGATACCGTAAGTTTGGATTCAAATGCGCTTGCAGGACAATTTGCTTTAAACCCTCTATCAACAGCTGCTGCAACATATGCTTCAGAAAAAGGGTTAAGTGCTTCAGATGCAAAGAAAGAATTAGCAGAAAGCTTAGGTACAAGTGAAGAATCATTTGACGACACTTTGGTAAAAGACTCTGCAACTCAAGTTTTTGTACAAAGTTTGGATGAAAAGAAAATTCTTTTAACAGCAGATGTTATTGTTGATAACAATGGTGTAATTAAAAAGATTGAAACTGCGTTAAAAGAAGTTTCAGCAGACGCAGTAGTTGATTCTTATATTTCTAATGGTAATTTTGATTCATTAGATAAAATTACAAAGTTTGCGAATAACCTTCCAGAAGTTTCTTTTTCAACTAAGACCTCTGATTGTAAAACAATTACTTTTACTCCAAATGCAACAGATGCTGATAACGATACTTTAATTTATCGTTGGAATTTTGGTGATGGCTCTGAGATTTCTAAACAGCAAAACCCAACTCATACCTATACTCAGAACAAGACCTTTGATGTGTTCTTAAGCGTATCAGATGGTTTTGGCGAAACAAACTATTCTAAAAAGGTAAAGATTACAAATTCACTTTGTGGAACTGATGTTAAGTCATTATTTACCTTCCATAACCGTCAGACTGATCCATCAGTTGTAGAATTTGTTGATAATTCCACTGGTGATATTACTGAATATTTTTGGGATTTTGGTGATGAACAACATTCATCTCTTGCAAGTCCAATTCATAGATATGAAAAACCAGGTAACTACACAGTAATGCTTACTGTGCATGCTAGTGATGGTAGAATCGTTACTTCTGATCCAATTTCTGTAACTGTAAGTAATGTTGCTAATTCAGCACCTGTACCTCAATTTGACATTGTAGTAGATAACCTCAAAGCAACTATTACAAATAGTTCTTATGATAAAGATGGTGACTCACTAACCTATAAATGGACATTTAGTGATGGCACTGAATCTGAAGAAAAAGATGTAACACATTATTTTGCAGAAGGTGGTGCAAAATCTGTAAACTTAATGGTTTCTGATGGTAAGACTACCGTTTCACTTGCAAAAACATTTACTGTTACCTCACCAGATGCACTTCAAGCAAACATTGTTTCTGCTAATTCATCTGATAAGACTCTTTCTCTAAAAGCTTCAGGCGTAAATGCTTCTGAGAACGCAGTATATACTTGGACTATGGGTGATGGTTCTACAGAAACTGGGGCAGAAGTAACTCATACTTACGCACGCGATGGTGTCTACGAAGTAGTTTTAACAATTACTGATGGCGATGCAACTGCTACAGCAACTAAGACTATAAAGATTTCTAATGATTCTAACAATCATGTCCCTGTGTCAGCATTTGAAAGCTCTCAGAAAGGATTAGAGGTTTCATTTAAGTCTACATCAAGCGACGAAGATGGTGATTCTTTAACCTATGCTTGGAATTTCGGTGATGGTTCTAGTTCAACAGAAAAAGATCCAACTCATTCCTATGCAAAGACTGGTTCTTATACTGTTAAACTTACAGTTTCTGATGGCAAGGCAAGTACCTCTTCAAATAAGAAGGTAGATATTGTAGCTGCAGATAACAATCTTCCAGAGGTTGATTTTGACTTTACAAGCAAGGATTTAGTATTAAGTTATAAGGCTAATGCTTCAGATGCCGATGGTGATGCCTTAACTTATGATTGGGATTTTGGTGATGGTTCTGTATCTGACTCAGAATCTGGAAGTCATGCTTATAAGGAAAAAGGTACTTATGAGGTGACACTTACTGTTTCAGATGGAAAGGCAACTGCTAAAAAATCAAAATCTGTATCAGTACAAGAAAATACACACAATGTTGATGGTAATCACACACCAGTTGCAGATTTCCATTATGCATTTACTGGTTTAGATGGCAAGCTTACTGCAGTAGCAACCGATGAAGATAATGATGAGCTCACCTACACTTGGGATCTTGGTGATGGACTTACTAGCACTGAACAGAATCCTACTGTGAAATACACTCAAGGTGGCCAAAAGGCTATAACTTTGGTGGTATCTGACGGAAAAGTATCATCAGAGGCTAAGAGCTATACAGTGACCCTTGAAGCAGGTTCTGCAGTAACTCCGACCAAACAAGGCATTTACTATAAGGGTGATGCTGATGGTATTTACATTTGGGCTGGTTCTAATACTGAGTTAGCTGGTAAATGGCCAGGATCTAAGATGTCTAAGGCTCAAGAAAGTACTGCTTGGTCATTCTATGATACTTCAGCAATTTCATATGACACAGTCAATATGATTTTCTTGAAGAATAACAATAAGCTTACTGGAGATATCACTAATGCCCCTGTAACTGGTTGTTATGATAATGGTAAATGGACTTCTTTAGCTGAATGTACTCTATCCGGTACTTCTCCTGCTAAGGTAGAAGGCGGTGCTTCTTTAAGCGGTGGCAATGGTGGTGGCAATGTCCCTGATGTTGTAATTAATGATATCCCTTGGAATCAGATGGATTACGCTACAGATATTGCTTCATCAGACGTTCGTGTTGACTCTGCTCCATACGTATCAACTGATCTTGCACCTGGTAGCTATCACGAAGATAAAACAGTTACTTTGAAACTCCAAGATGCAGATTTCAATAATACAAAAGGTACTATTTACTACACCTTAGATAATACTGAACCTACTGAAGATTCAACTAAGTATACTGGCCCTATTACCTTGAAAGACACTTCTTCTGATGGCTTAGGTACTGCATATCGTCTCCGTACACTTTCAGTTGGTACTAACGGCATGAAACAGGAACAGCATTTCTTCTGGTTTATTAAGAAGAATAAGACTGTACCTGAAGCCACTGATTTCAGAGATGAGACTATTTATTTCGTATTAACTGCACGTTATAAAGATGGTGATGAAAGCAACAACTATTACGATCGTGATAGATATGATGCTAAAGATCCTAGCTGGCGTGGCGACTTTAAAGGCTTAATTGATGAACTCGATTACATTAAGTCAATGGGCTTCACTGCGATTTGGATTACTCCACCTGTAGAAAACCGTTCAGGTCTTGATTATCACGGCTACCATGCTTACGACTGGTTCCAGCCAGATCTTCGTCTCGAAAGCAAGGGCGCTACCTACTTTGATTTCATTAAGGCAGCTCATGCTAAGGGAATCAAGGTTATTCAAGACGTAGTAATCAACCACTCTTCTAACTACGGTATTAGAGGACAGGCTTGGATTGAAAAGATCCCAAC
The DNA here is from genome assembly GCA_963628765.1 of Succinimonas sp. GTDB lineage: Bacteria > Pseudomonadota > Gammaproteobacteria > Enterobacterales > Succinivibrionaceae > Succinimonas. Next base: position 7,324 of record CAVGFV010000202.1, on the reverse strand, counting down.
AAAATACTATATCGATCCTAAGTATGGTAAGAATGGCATTGATATGGGCGTTTACCAGGGAAATATCGGCGATTATAAGTCATTCAATCGTTGCGATAACGATAACCCTGTAGCTCCAGCTTGGCATAGAAGTTTGTGCGCTGGCGATCCAAATGCGACTGCTACATTTACAGTTCATTTCCACGATGGTGATGTTTCTGTAACTGGTGATGTCAATAAGGATAAGAATATTGACGCTCGTTACTATTGGAATCCAGCTGTTCGCAACTACTTACCTGAAAAGTGGTATCACGTTGGTTATACCAATAACTGGGAAAGTGTTGATGAAGTACAGCAGCGTAGTATGGCTGGTGACTGTGTAGACCTTAAGACTGAGGATGCAACAGTTCAGAACTATATGAACTCCATGATGAAGATGTATCTTGATATGGGCGTAGATGCAATACGTCTCGATACCATGAAACACATGCCTCGTGAAGATATCATAGCAATGGCTAACGTATGGCGTTCTTATAAGAAGAACTTGTTCGTATTCGGTGAAGCTCTTATTAAGGGGTACGGTGACAACACACCAAATCAGTTACATCCTTGGTACTACACAAGAACAAGTAGTGCTTCTGAAACCCCATCAGGAGAGTCTAGTTTAAGTGCTTTGGACTTCCCTCTAATGAGCCAATTCCGTAACAGCGTAAGAGGTGGTAGCCTTGGTGGACTTGCAGAACCTGTAAGTCAGTTTGATAGCAAGTATGCAGATGCTACTAAACTTGTTACCTTCTTCCAAAACCATGACCTTTCAAACGATAATACATGGTCTGGTGCTGGTGCAAGAATGTGCTGTGATGATCCATCACAAATGGCATTAGGTATGAACGTACTTTGGTTCTTCCGTGGTATCCCTGTACTCTATGCTGGTGATGAAAATAATCTCCGTGCTGGTATGACTCCTGACCTTGCAGGTAACAATGACTTAGTAGGTGAAACTGGTAGACTTTATATTGGTGATAAGATTGGTCTAGGTGTAGATCCATACGGTATCGTAGCCCATATGGCAGATCTTAACGCTATTCGTAAAGCTTCTATTGCTATGAGACGTGGCGCTATGAAGATTCTCAATGGTGGCGATCCAATGGTGTTCGAACGTACATATCAATCTGAAAACGCAATTGTAGCAATGACTGGTGGTAATGGTGCTTCAGTTACAGTTTCTGGTGCTACTGATGGTAACTATACCGACTTGGTAACTGGTAAGAAATTTACTGTGTCAGGCGGTAGCGTATCATTAGGAAACATTCCTGCAAATTCTGCAAGAGTTCTTGTTAAGAATTTCTCAGGAACTGTTCCAACAATGAAGGGTAAATTCCTTAAGTAATCAAGAAACTTCAATAACAAATTGAAGTACTAAAAATCTAACAAGGATCTGTTTTTTAACCACAAAACAGATCCTTGTTTTTATAAATAGGAGATAATGCAAGACAATTTTGAAAAAGTTTTCAAAGAATTAGTGATTTTTTTGCTATCTGTGTTATAAAATTGTAAACAATTTGTATAAAGTGAATTTTCTTAATGTATAATTCATAACACTGTACTTACTTATAAATGTCTTCGTTTTCGGACATAAATTCAGGAACGTAAATATGAAATTAACAAATTTAGCACTTGCTATGATGTCAGCATTGACTCTCGCTGCTTGTGGTGGCGGTGGTGGCTCTGATTCATCATCAGGAAATACTACTAACAATAATGCTTCTAATAATGAAAATAATGGTTCAGTTGTTGATAATGGCAACACCAATGCTAGTGCTGTAACACAAGCTGTTCAATTAGATGCTTATTCTGATTCTGAAGTTGCTAGTGCTTCTTTGAATGGCGATGCAATTAATGATTCTGAAACAACAATATGTCTTGATACCGATAACGATGAATCATGTATTGGTGAAAAATATACTTTATCTGGTAAGGGCTTAAGCTTTAACGGAACCTTACAGTGGCCTTCAGAAATCGACGCATCAAATCTTAAGATTGTTGCAGAAAACGATCATTTTACCTATGCGGTTCCTGCCTCTGCTGGTCAATCTGGTGCTAAGAAACTTTATCTTAACCCAGTAACTGGCGCAGCTAATAATTCAAAGATTGGTACTGATGCGCTTCTTAGTGGTTATACTGGTAGCCAATATACAGCTGCAAACTTTGATCCGACTGTCGATTATGCTAGTCTTGAGCCTGCGATCAAAGCTCTCGGCGATACTGTTTCAGCTTTACCACAGAATTTAACTGAAGCTGAATATAAGAATGTTCTCTCTGGTTCATTGAATGCTATTATCGAAGCACTTAATGATGCTGGTGTAAGCAACGTTCAAATCGTTCTTAACGTAATTAATAATGGTGATTATTCACATATCAATGGTAGTTCTACTGATGGCAATTCAGCACCTACAGCTCAGTTTACCGTTGAAGTAGGCGAAGATGGTTGGGTTCAGTTTACCAATGCATCAAGCGACCCAGATAACGATAATCTTACCTATAGATGGAAGTTTGGTGATGGCTCAGAATCAGCTGAGGTTTCTCCAAAGCATCAATATACTTCTAACCGTTCATACAGCGTATATTTAGGTGTTACCGATGGTAATGACCTTTCAGCTTATGCTTCAAAACATATAAATATTGATTCAGTTCCTGGTAATATTTCATTTGCTGCTTCATTCACCGCAAACGTTGCAAATGACGGCACAGGTGCTGTTTCAGTTGTTAATACCTCAAATGTTGAAAATGTAAAAGCATATCGTTGGGACTTTGGTGATAAGACTGGCGCTGTTACTGGTCAGAACCCAAGCCATACTTATGCACAGTCTGGAACTTATACCATTCGTCTTCAGGTTGTGACTGAATCTGGTTATAAGTACAACGTTTCTAATACTGTAGATGTTCAAGTTAAAAGTATTGAACCTGTAAATAAGACTGCTGTTCCTTCATTTACATCTTCAGTGGCTAATGGAAAGGTTTCATTTACCAATACTTCAACTGATGCAGTTTCTTACAGCTGGAACTTTGGTGATGGCACAACTTCTACAGAAGCTAACCCAACTCATACCTATAGTGAAAGCGGTTCATACAATGTAGTATTAACTGCTAAAGGTTCAGATGGTAAGGCTGTTTCAACTTCATCTAAGGTAACTGTTTCTCTTGAAGACACTCCTGTTAAGCCTGATGATCCAAAGATTTGTGAAGCAAATGATCCTTTCTGTAAGGGCGACATCGATCCTGCGGAATGTCAACAGATCTGCACTACTAAGTCTGTTGAAACTTGTGAGAGTGGTACCAACCAGTCTACAGCTACTCAGTCTGCTACAACACAAGATGCTTCAAGCACTGCTCTTTCATCTATTGAAATGGACGGCGTTTACGCAACCAATCCTAATGGTGGCGTAGGTGTTAATAAGACCATTACCTCTATGTCAGATTGGACTTCTGATATGCTTATTGCTCGTGGCGCTGCAAACGATGACCCACGTGCATACAGAGGCTATCATGAAAAAGCTACTGACCTCTATGGTCTCTATGCAGCTTGGGATGATGACAACCTTTATTTAATGGTTGAAATGCCAAATCTCGACAACGTTGAACTTGGTAGCGACTTCGACTATTCAAACGATAAATTCCTTCCAATGGGAATTGGTATTCGTACAGGTGTTCGCACTACAGGTGATGGCGAAATGGATTCTGGCACCAATATTTGGATGGGCGATAAGTTCTATTCCATCAAGGAAGGTGTTGATGCAATCTTAATGTTCCACCCACAGGAATATGGTACCCCAGGTCTTTTCTTGGCTAAAGATGGTAAGTTCACCTATGATACTAAGAAGGAAGGCTACCTATTAAGTTTCAAGGAAGCTGGTATTACCATTTCTGGTGGTGTTGATGGTTCTGTAAGTTCAACCTATATGGGTGTTTCTAACAACTATGGTAAGGACAGCAATGCTTGGAAGACTGATACTTACACAGACCTTAAGGCTGAAAAGAACGCTGGTGGTCACCTCTATCAAGTAACTATCCCATTGAAGGCTCTTGGTATTACTAAGTCTCATGTTGAAACCAACGGTATCAGTGTGATGGCTTTTAGTACCTTCGGTGAATCTATGATGGATGCTCTTCCATGGACTCCAAGTCTTGTAGATGCTGCCTCAGAAGCTTACTCAAAGGATGACTCTACTTCTCACGAAAAAGAAGATGTGGATGATTATGATGTTCATTTGGCATCTGTAGGTAAACTTGTTAAAGCTGGGGCTTCTATCGACATTCATCCTGCTCCAGTTCCAGTTTGTACCACAAAAGAAGTTACTACCTGTACCCCAGAAACCCTTCCTGAAAGCTGCAGTGCTACTATCGTAGTTGCTCTTACCCACAGCGAAGCTGTAAATGGTAATAAAGTTACTTCTACAGTAAATGTAGCAACTGGTTATAAGGGTGTTACCTATACTTGGACTACAAGTGATGGCCAAAAGGCTACTACCGCATATGATGGTACCTCAAAGACCTTTAACTTCACTAAGGGTAAACAAGCGAAGAACGTAACCATTACTGTCAATGCATCTAATGCTAGCGGTAGCAAGGTTGGTTCACAGAGTGTTACTGTAACTGTTCCTGCTTGCTCTGGTGATGAATGTGGCAAGACTCCAGACAACAAATATGCTACTGTTCTTGAAGGTGAAATCGATAGCAATATCTTTATTGATAAAGGCGATTCAAACACCTGTAAGACTGAAGATGGCTCTGTAATCTTGAAGTATGATGGTTTCTCAAATCCTACTTTATGGCTCTACAAGGATGCTACTACCAATTATACCGGTGGCAAGTGGCCTGGTGCTGCTATGGCTAAGGTTGAAGGTTGTACATCTACTTTCTACAGCTATAAACCAAGTGAATCTGTTTCATCAGCTTCAGCTATCTTCTCAGATAATGGTGCTAACCAGTACCCATATCAGAATCAAGCTGGTGTTGAGTTTACAACAGCTAAACCTTGCTATGACTTTGAAGCAAAGACCTTCAAGACTGCTGATGAATGTGGACTTGCAGCTGCAGTTGTAGACGATTCTGCTTATATTTATGCAAATGGCAAGAAGGTTAGCGATGGCACTTCATTCACCATTACCGAAAAAGAAGGTGACGCAGCTTCTGGTTATAAAGATGTTGCACTTATGATGGCTGGTAAGGGTGTTAATGCCAATACAACTGGTACGTTCTACTTTGGCGATGATGCTTCATCAGCAGCTACATTCGTAAATGGTCAGAAGATTCGCATTGGTGAAAACATTACTGCTGCTGAATCTGCACAGGATGCTGAATCTATTAAGCTCACTGTAGTTTACAATGATGCGAAAGCTACCTACACCTTTAAGAAGGTTAAGTACACTAAGACAACAGCATCAACTCAGTTTGCTTGGAACAACGCTTTGATGTACTTCGTTGTTACTGACCGTTTCTATGATGGCGATAAGACCAATAACAATAGTTATGATCGTCCGTCACAGGATACAGCAGGTAAGACAACTGCAACCTTCCACGGTGGTGATATTAAGGGTCTTACTGAAAGACTTGACTACATTAAGTCTCTTGGTATGAACTCTATTTGGATCACTGCTCCTTATGAACAGGCTCACGGCTGGACAGGTGGTGGTTCAAGCGGTAGTTTCGCACACTATGCTTATCACGGTTACTATGCCCTCGATTTCACATCTATGGATGCAAATATGGGTACCGTTGAAGACTTCAGAAACTTTGTTAAAGAAGCACATAAGCGTGGTATCCGTGTAGTAGTTGATGTGGTTATGAACCACTCAGGCTATGCAACCCTTAAGGATATGTGTGAATTTGGCTTTGGTGCTACTAAAGATGGTTGGGACGCATGTAAGGAATGGGTTCCTGGTAATGGTCAAACCTATCACCAAAAGCCAATTAGCGAAGACGCAAATTCTAAGTGGGATAGCTGGTGGGGGGCTAACTGGTTAAGATTTGGTGCATATGGCGGATGTGGTGGTGATGATTTAACTACCTGTACTTCATATCTACCCGACTTCAAGAATGAAGCAAATGGCGGTTCAGTATCAATCCCAACCTTCTTAAAGAATAAGTGGTCAAAGCCTGATTCTGCTCACGATATTCCTGCTGCTAAGAAGTACAGAGAAGGCTCAATGTCAGTAGCTGACTTTGAAGCTCATTGGCTTGCTTCTTGGGTAGAAGAATTTGGTATCGATGGTTTCCGTTGTGATACAGCTAAGCATGTTCAACAGGCTACTTGGAAGAAACTTCATGATTACTCTGAGGAAGCTCTAAAGACCTGGAGAGCTAACAATGCTGGTGGTGACGATCCTGCTGCATCTTGGACCGATGACTTCTATATGACCGGTGAACACTTCGGCTTTAGAACTGACCCAAGCGATGGCTCTGGTTATGGTAAGAATGGTGGCTTTACAGCAATGATTAACTTTGAACTTAACGGAAATTCAAGTAATCATTCATCTTCAAGCTGTACCGATCCTATGGGTAAGTGGGCAGCATATGCTCAGCAATTTAATAATGGTACCTCTGCACCTGCATTGAATGCTTTGACATATGTGTCATCACACGATACTTCACTCTGCCGTCCAAGTGATATGAAGAACCTTGGTACAGGTCTTGACCTCTTACCAGGTGGTGTTCAGGTATTCTACGGTGATGAAACTGCTCGTCCAAACGACAATGGTGGTTCTGGTAACGATGCTGAACACGGTACACGTTCTGACATGAACTTCCCAAGCGATATTGGAAATCAAGAAGCGTGGGCTGCTAATGTTGATACCTTGAGCACAAGCTTCTCTTCTAATGAAACTTTGGCTCATTGGCAGAAGGTTGGTCAGTTCAGATTCCGTAACGTAGCAGTAGGTGCTGGTGCTCAGACCAAACTTGACGATGGCTCACTCTGCCGTCAGTACAATGATGGTCAAGGCATTGATAACGCTGTTGTAATCCACGTTGGTTCAGCTTCAACTATTAGTGTTGGCGATTGCTTCGCTGATGGTACTGAACTTCAGGATGGTTACTCAGGAGCTACTGGTACAGTTTCTGGCGGAAAGGTAACACTTTCTGGTACTAAAGACCTCATTCTTCTTGAACTTAAACGTTAATAGCGTTTGATTAGTAAGTAACAGATTGCAAAAAGGCATCCAATTGGATGCCTTTTTTATTGCTATATATTTTTTACGTAACGAACACTGTTTATAAAACGTATCTTTTAAGCCTACATTTCGCACTTCAAATTCGGTATTTCTCTCCTGAGGTACCGAATTTATTT
>CAVGFV010000201.1:0-5181 GCA_963628765.1 Succinimonas sp. | reverse complement strand
TCAAAACTGATTAAGGAACCAAAACAAAAACGATAGAGAATTAGTAGAATATCCACCTTTATGTTATAACCTAAATTTTATGACCACTATTAAAATCTGAAAATAGTGGCTCAGAAAATTTATGTACTAGAAATATACTTTGCGTTAAACACTTGATTAGCTATAAGCAGTACGCCATATATGCTGGTATACAAATTATATTGTCTTTTATGATTAGGTTTTTAGGGTGAATAATGTAGCTGGCACCTATCCTTGATTTAAATTTTTCTATAAATCTTTCTAAGGACACTGTAGTGTATTTTTTCCCCGATTTAACTTCAATAGGGTACATCTGATATTTTAATTTACTGTTGTTGGAAATAATAAAATCTACTTCAATATCGTTGCGATGTTTTTCTTGTGAATAATGTGTATAAAAATATAGTTTGTGTCCGTTTGCTACAAGCATTTGTGCTATAACATTCTCGTAAAGCATGCCTTCGTTAATCGAAAGTTTATCATTTAATATTTGTGAATATACTTCGCCTTCAAGCAACTCATTCTCATCAAATGCATGGCTTAATAAAAGACCAGTATCACCAAAATAGCATTTAACATACGAGCGTTCTTCGTTTATTGAAAGCCCAACATTGGGATCATTGCAAAGAAAACATTCGTTTGAGATCATTGAGTCTGAAAGCCAAAAGAAAGTGTCACAATATTGTTCTGCATAAGTACCTTCTTGAATATTAGTGAAACAAATACGTTTTTCATGTTGCGATAATAACCCTGGTATTTGATCAAATATAGCTAATACTTTACTTCGATATTGAGATTTGATTTTCATTATATCGTTTCGATACAACTTTAAAATATCACGTTTTTCAGCGTCAGCTAAACTAAAATTTTTGCCATTTTTAATGAATATAATGAGAGGTTTTGGCATACCGCCAACTAGCATATACTGCTTAAATAGCATCATTGCTTTTTTGTGCATGCTACTCTCTAAAGGTTTGAGCTCTTCAAAACATTTGTTAATATAATTTATTAGTTGTTCCTCTCCTAGTGCCCATGCAAATTCTTCAAAATCCAGTGGGTACATTGTGATGCTTCTTTCTTCAGAAGGAATAACTATATCTCTTATGTTTTCTTTAATGGATATTAATGACCCTGTTTCAAGATAATCATACCTTCCGTCTGCTACTAGGTATTTGATTGCAGCTCTGGCCTGTGGGAACATTTGCACTTCATCAAAGATTAAGACCGATTTTCTTGGAATAAGGTTAACTCTGAAATAAGTACTGATGAGCATGAAAAAATCGTCCAGTTTATTTAAATATTGGAGGAAGTAGCCTTCGACGGTTTTATCTTTTTGTGCAAAGTCAATGAGGATATACGACTCGTATTCTTTTTTAGCAAATTCCTCAACTATTGTTGATTTACCAATACGTCTAGCTCCCTCCACTAATAAAGCTTTTGTTCCTTGGCATTCATTTTTCCATTTAAGCATTTTATTATAAATTTTTCTTCTAAAAATCATGCCTAGCCTCCTAGTTTGTAGAGCCTTTGTATGTAATTGTAATATTTGATTATGCGTGGTTATATTATATCAATTTTTGATAATACGCAGGTATGGAATTGTCAAAATCTTTGATTATGCGCAGGTATGGAAGGGGCACGATCTTTGATTATGCGCAGGTATGAAAAGGCCACAATCTTTGATTATGCGCAGGTATGGGTAAACACCGACCTTTTATCTGCGAACAATGTCAACAAGTTCTGTTATTGTTGAATCGTTATTTTCAGGAGTTGACTTTGATGTAGATTTAGCAGAGTTTTTCAATCAAGCATTGATGTTCCTTGGTTTTTGGATTGTAGTTTATATCAATCAGTAGTATATCGTTTGGATAATCACCTTCTCTGTATCTCTTGAAATATTCTTTGTCTTTAATTTGCCTCATGGTTTCTTCTGCACTGAGTCCGTATTTAAATACTATTAGTAGAATAGGGAGATTAATGTTTCTTTTAGGAGCGTAAATCAAATCTGCACTTCCTTTCCCAGATTGTAGTTCTCGAAAACATTCGTATTTGCGCTCAGTACACCACATAAGACCTGAGATAAGCCAAAAAACCATTGATTCTTCGCGGTTGTAAGTAAGCAATGACACATTTGGAGAATTATGGATTTTGTTGATTATTTCTGCCGTTTTATTACCATCGAGAGCTGTTATGGCTCTAAAGAGTTGCTCTGAGCGCTCGATGATAGGCATTGAGTTAAACCATGGTTGAGCCTTTATCAAAGATGCAAGAACTGATTTGATTTCCTTGTTAGGAACATAGGCAAAGCGATCATCGCCACCATCATCCACACATCCGAGGTAGCCAAGGCAGACCAGTAACGAAAAAATGTCATCCTTGTTTTTCAATTGACACCATATCGTTTTGAAAAGTTGCACAACTGAACCGTATGGTTCTCCCTTCAATTAAATGGAGAATGTCGTCTTTAATTCCATCAAAATTCATGTTGATCAAGCGTACAACTTCTTCATTCGATGAGGTTTTGCTCCAATAGTTTTTGCATTTGCCATCATTTATGGCGGAAACCACAGAATTAGGCATTGTAAATATCAATGCCACTAATCTTGTAGCCTTTATACCAGTCTTGAAGATCCTGTAGGGATAATTTACACGATGGATTTTTCACAATTTCTGAGACTTCGTCTTCGGTGAACCCAAAATATTTTGCGTAAGGTTCAGGATTCAACATGTTGCATTCGTCAAAGGTATTTAAAGCTGATTGGGAGTTGTATTTTTTGATTGGCAGAATACCAGTGAGGTAAGCAAGAGCAAAATTTGATTGACCTTTTTTACCTTTAAAGAGACCTCTTAAAAAGTCAATAAAATTCTTCTGTAGCTCAGTGTCTTCTCGATAATCTCTACAAATTAAATCCCACTCATCCCATAATAAGGATAAACTTTTCTTTAGTGTTACGGGATATTTCCTGCAAGACGGAAGCAAGGTTATTTTCAATAAAAATTATTGTTCTTTTTTAATAGTTCTGCGTAGTCCTTGTTTTCCTTAAGTTCTTCGATGACTGAATATTGAAGATAATCAACAAAGGAGGTGACCCCATCCTAAATTCGCAAGAACAACTAATTCGCTTTCAGTGTAATCATCGGCACTCCAAGTCGAATATTTTAACCCCATAAAATCACCTAATTTCTGTATCAATATGCTAATTATATCATACTAAATATTAGTATCTAAATTAGATTCTAAATTTTCAAGCTAGCCAACATAATACTGATGTGTTTATAGATGGTTAAGATAGTGAGTAAACTATGATAATACCTAGATTCGTTTAACACCATAAAATAAGCAAATCTAGAATGAGCTAAAACTAGTTTGAATTTTTTTCCTAGAATTCCAGGTGAACGAAATTTTGTAAGATGGACCTCGGTTCTTACTCTGGCAAAGCCCACAATCAATTTTTTAAACCAAAACAAAAAAAGCCACCTCAGGGAGTGCAAGATAGGGATTTTCTGAAACAAGAGAATTTTTGACCGGCACTCCTCAAGCGGAGCAACAAATTAAAGACCACATCAAAGGACAATACCTTTAGTGTGGTCTTTTACTGTTCATCTAACTATTACAAATATACACTATTGTATGTAGACTTTTTGTATGTAGACTTTTTGTATTCGGAAAATATAATTGTACTTGGAGGTGTTAGTTGAATGGATATTATAAAGGTATTTGGTACGAATCTTAGAAAATACCGGAATGAGCTTGGGATTTCACAAGAAAAGTTTGCAGAAATGTGTGGATTGCACAGAACGTACATAAGTGATATTGAGCGATTTCAAAGAAGCATCTCATTGGAAAATATTCAAAAAATAGCAGATGCTCTTGGAATTGAAACGTACAAACTATTTTTAGAATGTGTAAATGATAATTGACGGAGGAATTACTACATGGCAAAAAAACTAACAAAAATTGAGCTCTGGGAACAACTTGCTAAGCCGGATAAAAACGGCGTTACAAGATGGGTGAGTGTTGATGAATTTGTCGGAGAGTACCAAGGACTTCAATTACTAAATGGAGCAGGTTGGTCAAGAGATGATGGCCCTTTTGGCAGAAAGTACATTGTAGAACGAGACAAATCAATAACCCCTGGAAATAGAACTGACGCAATTAGGACAGTTGGATTTTTCTTTGATAATACCTACACAGCATATATAGATCCAAATATAAAGAGAACAATACAATCTCAGAGATGTGTAGTCCTCGGAACATCTAATCCTGAGGTTGACCACAAAAATGGGATGAAAAACGAAGACAGAGTTATGCAGAATGAAAATCAAAAATCATCTGATTTTCAGCCTTTGAGCAAGGCTGCAAACGATGCAAAAAGACAGTATTGCAAAGAATGTAAAGCTTCAGGGGTTAGGTATGATGCGAAAAAATTAGGTTATCCCATGTCGTATTATGCTGGAGGCCCGTACCATCATAATGAAGAAAATGCTTGTGTTGGATGCTATTGGTATGACCCGTTAGAATTCAAAAGACATCTACAGGAGAAAAAGAAATGACACATGTATTTGTTGTGGATAAAAACACTATTAGGTATCACCTTGAGTATCTCTTTGCCGGTACAGGTGCAAAAGATAAAATGTCCCCTTTTTTATGCACTTCTTCCATAAATTATAATTCCACAAGTGAGCGGATGCTCGTGTGAATGATTGCTGACATTTCAAGAATTCGAATCGGAGACAAGGTGATTTTTTATCTTCAATCAGCTGATGGAAGACCAGGAATGTTTTTCGGAGTTTTCAAGGTTAAATCAAAGCCTTTTTTCGATGAAAATGATTCTGATAATTATCTTGTTAGTTATACCAATAAGGGATTATCATTTAGGGTATTGCTTGAAAAAGATGAAGTCTATGCTAAAGGTGTTACGGAACATGAGTACTTGGATTCTCTTGAAGGAAAAAATAGACCTTACGATTTATGCTGGAGCCTCATTTACAGGAAACTTAAAGGTAATCGTGGATGTACAATGATTATGGATTATGAATTTGATGATCTTTTAATGAAATTAAGGTCAAAAAACAATAAAAAGGTTGGCTCTGTTCTGTAATAGTATGAGAGAGAACTAGGATCTGTGTAAACCCAAAAGTCTGTTATTATTAACAAACTTT
>CAVGFV010000200.1:0-2049 GCA_963628765.1 Succinimonas sp. | reverse complement strand
ATTTTCTTCTTAGCTAAACGTTATATTATCGTTTTTATTTGTCCTTCTGATATAATCAAGAACGTGATATTTCAAATATGCCCATAAAAACCAAAATTAAGAAAAATTATAAATCTCGATTTTTCTTGAATAAATTAGATAAGGCACCATGATTTTGTATTACATGGCTAAGTGTAAGCTCACATCTTTCCAAAAGGAGAAATGAAACTTCGGATACCGGAGCTTTCTAAATAACATATGAAGATTTTTACATCAGTTCTAGCTGGATTTGGTTTTTTCGCACTTTCCTTAGCTGAAGCAGCTACATTTTCCGCACCAAAAAACTACAGTATTGTGATAGTTGACGGTTCTAAATCAGGAAACGCCATCGTTAACTCAAAAGAAGTTAACCTTGAGCCAGGACAACACCAAATAGTTGTATTCTTTAAAGGACTCTTTAAGCATAGAAGTGATCAAATAATTGTTTCTGCAACAGATCCAATTGTTATAAATATTCCAAATGTTGAAAAAGACGATAACTACACCTTTACATATCCTAGAATCAGAAGTTATGACGATGCTCAGGATTTTGCAGATCACCAAACCATCACTTTAACAAACAATGGCGAAAGTGTTTCAAAGGATAAAGCCTCTTTCTTCATTCTCCAATCAGACAAGGGATTTCAGTTAGATAGAGATTTTCTTGAAGAATTAAATTCTCTTGGTCTTCTTTACGTATCGCAAGAAAACAACATCAAGCAAGAGAAAAAAGACGACTCTATCGCAAACTGTAGAGACAGTAGCTTTGTAAATTGTCCAAAAACAATCAAAGCATCAGGAATAACTGCTAAACCTTCTGTAGAAAATCCAGTAAAGAAGGCAGCTCCTGTAAGCACTAAAGCTACGACTACGGTGGCTAATACCGTCGCCGAGACTACTGCTAATACACAAATGTTAGATGGCCTCAAATCTATATATAACGGTGCCGATCCTGCTACTAAGAAAGCCTTTAAGAAGTGGCTTGAACAGCAAAAATAATTGCAAGTATAATAACAAAAAGTCCTGTAGTTCCCTAATTTTGCTACTTTTTATGTTACTAGCCAGGATTAGGGATTTTTAAAGAAGGCAGAATTAAAAACTCTGCCTTAATTTATTCTAGAAACTCACTCATAACTTGTTCTTCTGCCCTTAAAGAATTTTTAATATCATCTACTTCTTCGTGAAATTCAAATTCATCCAATTTACTTACCTTAGAGTTGTATGGTTCTGCTTCAGGTAAAGGTATATTTAAACTTTCAAGTAGCTTCAATCTCTTTCCAGTTATAGGTCCATAGTAAGCACCAAGCTTAAATACTGTTTGTTCAATACGATTTAGTTCATTAATGATTTCTCTATCACATGAGGCTGGGATTTTGTTTCCCATAAACTTACACTTTTCAATATAAGCTCTAAACATAGTAGCAATTGATGTAGCGAGGAAAGTAACAAAGGTTTTACCATGAGCTGATGCATGATTACTGGAGTAATGCCTTCTTCCTCCAACATCTTGTTTAAATATTTTAAAACACTCTTCTACTGTGTTTCTTTGTCTATATGCTCTGTCAGCTTCCATAGCATCTGAGACGCTATCACTCACAAGAATTCTGATACCATTTGTTATTAAACATTCTGTTTGAGACTTAAAGTTGATTCTATAGCTTTTATTGCCTTGTTCATCAGTATCTTCAATAATAAATTTATCTTTTAAATTGATCTCTTCATTGGTAAGTTCTACCCCATTATTAATTTTAGAAAGTAGTTTTGCGAAATAGGCAATATCTCGCATATCTTGTTCATGCTTAATATCTGAATTTAAATATATATGAACGTACATAGGCTTACGCTCATGGTGTGTTCTTTCTCTACAATTAGTAGTGTAATTTACTGGATAACTCCAATTGACTGCAGAGGTATATACATAACTATTAATTTCGGGATGGTAATTAGCAGTATTTGTAAGTTTTGTATAAACTTGATGTTAAACGAATCCAGATGTTGACATAGTTTACGAACTTCTCTTGACCAACTCTA
>CAVGFV010000199.1:0-12947 GCA_963628765.1 Succinimonas sp. | reverse complement strand
GGATCTTATGTGGGCTCTATGAAAATTTAAATACGACGATTGCGAATACGCTTACAATAATTCCCCACGAAATACCTTCACTGATGCTATAAAATAAAGGCATTGCTAAAACGCAGATGAAAGCAGGAATTAATTCAAATAACTTATCATCTTGGAATGGTAATTTTTGAATATCTAGAAACATCAAAAAGCCCACATAGATAAGTGATGGCGCAATGGCAAAAGCTGGTATTGAAACAAAAACTGATGCAAAAAATATTGAAATTAAAAATAGCACAGCTACAGTGACTGCCGTTAATCCAGTACGTCCACCAGAAGCTATTCCTGTTGTGGATTCTACGAATGTAGTAACAGTTGATGTACCAAACACTGCTCCCACCGATGTAGCAACAGCATCACTCATTAACGCCTTATTCATATTTGGAAAATTACCATTTTTGTCAGCTATCCCAGAACGAGATGCAACTCCAACAAGAGTTCCCAAAGTATCAAAAAAATCAACAAATAAGAATGCAAAAAGAACAGGCAAGAGTTTTATGATATCTCCTGCTGTTAAATCTATTGAAAAACAAGCTGCAAAAGTTTCAAGTAAGATTGGTAACTCCATGAAATTCAAAAACAGGATATAAGGAATATAAACCTTTGCTTACATCTGGAACATAAACACCTATTAACTGACAGAATATTCCTAAAATCCATGTTCCAAAAATGCCAATAATAACAGCAAATTTCACCTTATTTAAATGCAAAGCAAAGGTCATTAGTGTGCCAATAATAGCTAAAAGAGCCATGATCCCCTTGCCATGAAAATCTTTCGTAAAATCAACGACCGAAACAAGAGTATCAGGATTTTGAACGCAAATACCTGCATTTTGAAAACCGATGAATGCTATAAAAAGACCTATTCCTATGGTGATAGCATATTTTATAGAACTAGGAAAAGCTTGATAAACAAGATTACGTATATTAAAAGCTGTCAAAAAGATAAATACCAGCCCTTCTATAAAAATAACAAATAGCGCTGTTTGCCAACTATACCCCATGTTATTAACCACGGTATAAGCAAAGAAGGCATTAAGCCCCATAACCATAGTACCAAAAAACGATGCTAAACAAGTTGCAACAAGCACTGCAGAAGGGTTCATTCCTGCATCACCTAGTGATTTTAGGGTTTACTGCAAGGATATAAGACATAGCTGCGAAGGTAGTTATTCCAGCTATTATTTCTTGCTTAATATTTGAGCCAGCGGCCTTAATGCCAAAAAAATTATCTAATATTTTTCTCAATTTGAAATCCAATACTTAGGCGTTACTACTAATGTAAATTCTAAAACAAACGTTTACTTTTAAAGTTTTTCTACACCCCAAAAAACCTAAAACGATAAACTTTGTATTTCATAAAGACGATAAGTGACCTGCCCTGCAGTACCTTCCTTTTGGAGTACGTAACCTTGAGGTGGGGTTGTTGTTTCCTCAAGTTCCTGCTCCACATAAACAAGACTTCCTTGGGTTGCAACATTGGGGAGCAATTCAAAAACTTTTTCCAAAAAACCCTTTCTAAAAGGCGGATCAAGAAATATCACATCGAATTTCGCACCCTGGTATTTTTTTAACCATACTAGTGCATCTGTTTCATAAACACTGATGTTTTCACATTTTAAAAGTTCAACGTTTCTTTTTAGGTTCATCGCAACTTCATGGGACTTCTCAAGAAGTATTGTTTCACTAGCGCCCCTTGAGGCAGCCTCAAAACCTAAACTACCTGAACCTGAAAACATATCAAGACAACGTGCTCCGTTTATCTTAAACATGAGCCAATTAAATACAGTTTCCTTTACCCTATCTGTTGTAGGGCGCAAGCCCTCACTATCTATAACAGGAAGTTTTCTACCTTTAAAAGCACCACTTATAATGCGGACAGTGCCACCTGCTCTACCCGGCTTGGTTCCCGTTTGATGCTTATCTTTATAATTAAGGCGCTCACCCTTCATAAGTTTTTCAATTTCGCGATTACTCATTCGCATGTGAGCTACCCCAACATTTCTAATAAATTGAACTTATCGATATAACCAAATACATATATAGCGAATATCAAAATCGGTAATATATATCGTAAATAAAAACTTAGCTTACGTGATAATTTAAATCCTTTACCAGTATTTACTTCGTTATAAAAACGTTCTTCCCCGAAGCCAGATTTTTTCATACAGAAAAATAAATACACTAAAGCCCCTAAAGGTAGAATGTTGCAAGATAGAATAAAGTCTTCAAGATCTAGTACGTTACTTCCTGCACCAAAAGGAGTAAATGAATCCCAAAGACTAAATCCCAAAACACAAGGGAGCGCTAGCAATAAAACTAAGGCAAAATTGATAGCAACAGAAACTCCTCTAGAGATATTAAATAACTCCATGGACACTGCAATGATATTTTCAAAAACAGCTATCAATGTTGAAAATGAGGCTAGTACCATTAAGAGGAAAAATACCGTGCCTACATACTGACCAAAAGGGATGCCATTAAACACATTCACTAAAGTGATAAATAGAAGTTTTGGGCCTTGATCTGGCGATACTCCATAACTAAAAGCTGCCGGAAAAATAATAAATCCAGCAAGAAGAGCTACCAATGTGTCAACACATGCAATTAAAGTTGCTTCGCCTACAAGGCTACGATCCTTGTTGAGATAGCTACCAAAGATCTGCATAGAACCTACGCCTAACCCTAGCGTAAAAAATGCTTGCCCCATCGCCGCACATATTGCATTACCAATACCAGCAGTTTTAAGTTTTTCAAAATCAGGTACTAAATAAAACTCTAGACCTCTTGTAGCATCCTTTAAAAACAACACATAAATAGCTAAACCGAATAATGCTATGAGAAGTAACTGCATCATCTGGCGAGAGACTTTTTCAACGCCTCGGCGAACTCCCATAAAACATACAATCATTCCAAACGCTATTGCAATAAATGTATAAAAAAGACTTTGTGAATAATCAGTTGTGAGTTTTTGAAAATTATTTCCGGTTTCTGATGGTTGTATGCCTACAAAAGAGCCATCTAAATAATTAACAAAGTAGCAAAAAACCCAGCCTGAAACCACCGTATAAAAACTTAATAAGACATAGTTGCCAAAGATCATCCACCATTTATTACGATGCCAAGAACTACCTATACTCTCAAGCTTATCAAATGACTCTGCAATTGATTTTTCAGAGGCCCTACCAACTGCCAATTCCATTGTAAGTAGTGGGATCCCCATAATCACAAGGAATAAAATATAAATAAGGACAAACCAAGCGCCACCATATTCACCAGTGATATATGGAAAACGCCAAACATTACCTAAACCAATTGCACAGCCAGCTGAAACTAAAATAAAGCCTAATCTGCTCGCAAATTTCTCACGTAATTTTGGTTCAGAATTTGAATTTCTTGACATATAACAACAACCTTTCTGAATCACCTTTATCTTGATTAAATTGTAAAATTTAATTTTCTAAATTCGTACTACAGGAATTTATCGCAATATCCGAGGATGAATACTATAGCGATAATTAAAGGTAAGACTATATTAAAATAAAACTTTAACCATCTTGGTAACTTAAGACCAGTACCTGTATTCACTTCGTTACGGAAATTGTTATCCCCCCAACCAATCGCCATGAATAGAACCATTCCCAAAGATCCTAATGGCAGAATGTTTGTGCTTTCCATAAAATCTTCAAAATCCATAACATTTCCAATCGTAGGAATATTAAAGTCTGAAAGATAGCTGAAACAAAAACAACAAGGTAACGCTGTAACTAGGAAAATTACAGTATTTATAATGGATGCCTTTAAGCGATTCATTTCGAACATTTCCATAAAGTTCGCAATCGCACTTTCAAAAACAGTAATTACTGTTGAAAAAGCAGCAAAGAACATAAACATAAAGAACAAGGCACCGAAGAAATGCCCATACTCCATTCCTGAAAACACAGAAAGCATGGTTTGGAACAGAAGTGTTGGTCCCGCATCAGGCGTAATACCAAGACTAATACAAGATGGGAATATAATGAGTCCTGAAAGGAAGGCAACAAAAGTATCAAGTCCAGTTATCCATAAAGCTTCGCTAACTAAAGAATGCTTTTTGTTTATATAACTTCCAAAGATCATTATTGCACCTTGACCTACACTTAAGGTAAAGAATGCTTGGTTCAGAGCAGCCCAAATAACCTTTATGATGCCTGTTTCCTGCATTTTCCCAAAATCAGGTTTAAGGTAATACACTACACCCTTCCAGGCTCCATCTAATGTGAGAACATAAAATGTCATTCCGATTAAAAGGAAAAGAAGGCAAATTAGGATTGGTTTGGTACATCTTTCGACGCCGTGGTGCACACCAAAAATACAAACAAAGATACCTATAAAAATCACAATCCAAGTCAATAAAACATTTAACCAAGGATCAGAAATTAAAGATGAAAAGATCTCGGAGACATTATTTTTTGCTAACTCTGATACAAACGTCCCACTACCAATAAAATCTCCTGTTGCAAAAGAAAAGAGATAATACAGAAGCCAGCCAGTAATAACCGTATAAAACGACATCAAAAAGTATGGACCTAAAAACATTAGGTACTTCAAAATGTGCCATTTTGCGGTTGGCTTTTCAAGAGTATCAAAGGCTTTTACTGCACTTTTTTGCGTACTTCTACCAATTGCGAGTTCTAGAAGCAATACAGGAATACCAAGCAATAAAAGACAGATTATGTATATAGCTACAAAAGCAGCACCGCCGTAGCTTCCTACAATATATGGGAAACGCCACACATTCCCAAGTCCAATGGCACATCCAGCAGAAAGCAAAATGAACCCCAAACGTGAGGAAATACGACCTCTTCCTGCGCTCTCAATATCTGTCATATTGAAGATTCCTATAAATATTTAAAAGGCTATCAAGAAAATAGCGAAAAATATCCAACAACAAAAATAAAAAATATGATTAGTGGTACGGCAAACCTAAAGTAATGTTTTAAAAACTTAGGTAATTTTACGCCCTCACCAGCGTTAACTTCATTTCTAAATGCATCAAATCCCCAAGCAAATGAAACAAATAACGAAATGAACAACGCCCCTAAAGGAAGGATATTCGTACTTACGATAAAATCTAAGAAGCTCAGAATATTACTACCTTCACCTAAAGGTTTTATATTTTCCCAAACGTTAAAACCTAACACCACTGGTACAGCAAGCAAGAATATTACAGCAACGCTGATAAAAACAGAAAGTTTACGTTTTATGCCACACATATCCTTGAGAGAAGCTATTATCCCTTCAAAGACGGAGGTTACAGTGGTAAAAGCGGCTAGGAACATAAAGAAGAAAAAGACTCCCCCGATGACTTGTCCGTATTTCATAGATGAAAAAACAGTCATCATCGTCACAAACAACAGGTTAGGACCGGAGTCAGGATTTACTCCAAATGTGAAACACACTGGAAATATCACAAGTCCTGCCAAAATAGCTACCAAAGTATCAATTATTGCAATATAAAAAGACTCATTAACAAGGGTATGTTCCTTGTTTGTATAGCTACCGAATACTAAAAGAGAGCCCTGACCTACACTCAAGGTGAAAAACGCTTGATTCATTGCACATACAAAAACTTTCCCGATACCTACTTCAGAAAATTTTTCAAAATTAGGCCATAGATAATA
This sequence comes from Succinimonas sp., assembly GCA_963628765.1. Taxonomy (GTDB): domain Bacteria; phylum Pseudomonadota; class Gammaproteobacteria; order Enterobacterales; family Succinivibrionaceae; genus Succinimonas. The sequence continues at coordinate 7,245 of CAVGFV010000199.1, read as the reverse complement.
ACGTAAACCTTCACCGACACCATCAAGCGTAAAAGCATATACAACTAGTCCTACAAGCATTAATAAAAGTAGAATCATTATTGGCTTAGTAAATTTTTCGACACCTGATGCAACACTTTTAGAACAAATAAAAGCGGCTGCGATAATTACAGCTACAGTAACCGCAAACATTTTTAGAGGGGCATGTAGGAAAGTATCAAATCTAGAAGTTATTTCTGAAGTTATTTCGCTTTCATTTAATAGAGAAACATCATTAAAGGAACCAAAAATAAAAGAGCAGAGATAGTAAAAAAGCCAACCTGTTAATACTGTATAGAACCCCATGAGAATAAATGGTCCTAAAAACAGCACATATTTTGCGAGATGCCAATGACTACCTTTTGGCTCAGCTACATCATATGCAGCTACAATAGACTTTCTAGTAAAGCGCCCTAATGAAAGTTCGAACATAACACAAGGGATGCCCATAAAGAAAAGGCACAGAAGATAAATGAGTACAAAGATTGCACCACCATTTTCTCCAACTATGTACGGAAATCTCCAAACATTACCTAAACCTATTGCGCATCCTGCTGCAATTAAGATAAAGCCAAGTCTTGAAGAAAGCTGTTCACCTGTAGACGCTTTCACATTGTTATTAGGCATATCAATATCTCTTGCTTTTTAGAAAAATCACCTATTTTAGATGATAAACAAAATTAAAAAAATAACAGAGGATAAATTCCCAGAAATTTTGGCCATATTTCATACGATTTAATGCTCTCTTTTAGGGAAACGGTCTGATCTAAAAGAAGTTACTTTTTGTAATTGTGAAAAAATCAATACTTTTGAAAGTTATCACTAACTTGCAAAATACAAGAAATTATACTTAAAGATGTAGAGTTATCTTTGACTCTTATAAAAGGAGATAGATATGTGCGATGACGGCGGGTTTGATGGAGGTTTCGTACCTTTAGATTCTGGTGTACTTTCCCAAGATTCTAATAATGCTACAGATATTCAAGATATGCAGCAAGGTGCAATAAACCATGGAGGATTTTACGGCGGAATATGGCCATTTTATCCCTTAGGAATGTCTCTTGGGTATGGACTCTTGGGATATAACAATGCTTTAGCACAGAATCTTTTTCTTATGGGGCAAGCCAAGAATTTAAGGTCTATGACTAATAGACAAGAAAATGAATGGACCTGAGGTCATAAAAACAATGGAAACTTCTGCACAGAATGCGGTAAAAGCCGAAAAGAAATCGTATGGAAATGCCAATGTGGCAAAGAGAACTCAAGTAACTTCTGTGGCAATTGTGGCGCACCAAGACCAAAAATTTGGACTTGTTCTTGTGGTATGAAAAATACTGGAAAATTTTGCCAAAATTGTGGCGCTAAAGCACCAGACGACTAACACATAAATATAGCTAAACAAAAGCTCCTCCAATAATAGAAGGAGCTTTTTAGCTTAAGATTTCTCAGAAGAATTTACAGAACTAAATATTCTTATCCGTCAAGGAAACAATTTTAACCTTGGCATTTTTTTCAGAAGATTGAGCTACCACATCAACTGTAGGTGCTTTCTCAGAATTGCCATTGCTTTTAACAGAGAATTCCGCAAAATCATCGGCCTTTTTAGCTTTTGGAGCCTCTGTTTCCCCAGTAACTTCTACTGAAATATCAACACTTTTACCAGTGCTTTTTACATCTAAAGGTTTGGTTTCTGATACTGTAGATTCTTCACCAGTGCTTTCTTTTACAACAAGTTTTCTAGCATTAGCTTCGCTTATTGCTTTTAAAGCTTGTTCTCTTTCGGTCTTAGCTCCTGCATTTTTAATCTTTCTCTTATTAGCATACATTTCAGCATCAGCACGATTAAACACGTCCTTAAAGGTCTTATCTTTTGTTGGATCGTAAACCGCCAAACCTGCTGATAATGAAATTTCCGCCCACGGCTTTAAAGAAGCAAGATTACGAGGCTTTTGATATTCAGAAAGTTCTGCCATTCTTGCATCCTTGTTAGCTAAATCTTCACTACCAAGAATTATCAAGAACTCATCTCCGCCTATTCTATATACTGGGCTATGTTTAAATATGGTACAAACTTTTCGACACATATCTTTAATGGCAAAGCTCCCTTTCTCGTGACCGTAGCGATCATTTATGAGCTTCAAATCATTCATATCGATCATTACTAATCCGAAGCTCAAGAGACTATGCTTCATTTTTTCGTTCATGTCTTCAACAACAACATTGTAAAGAGTGCTATTCTTTACACCTGTCATTTCATCACGATAAGCTAGTTGGGCAATCACGGCTTCGTTTTCAATAATCGCTTGATATAGTTTCTCAAGTTCATCACCTGAATTTATAGGATCATTGTAATCAACAACTTTTTTCTTAGAATCTTTAAACTTTATAGTATGAATCTCAAGGCTACGCACAGGAATAATAATCTTAAATAGAACCGTTGTGTAAATAGCGCTTAATAGCAAACATAAAATTATAAATTCAATTGAAATGATCTTGGTATCTAAGGCACGAAGCTCTTTCATGCATTTCTCCATGTCGAGATCGATACCAACATAAAAGATCTTCTCTTTTTGAGAGTTTATAACCGGTCTATAGTAACTTAATATCAAACCAAATTTGCCATCATTTACGTAAGGCCCTAATTCATCATGATTATCTAGATCAGCCAGTGACTTTCGGAATTCGTCATAATAATCCTCAGTCATTGGGAACACTTTGCCAAAAGGATCCCCAGTGATTTTATCGGAGTCAAAAATTACCCGAACACGCTCGTAACCTCGGCTATCAACAGGCAAAATTTGGTAGATAAATACGTATTTCACAATTCTTTCAGATTGTTCAGCAAAATCTGAAAGCCTTTCTTTTAACTTAATATAGCGCTTACTATTATTGGCATCCGGTAGAATTAACTCATCAACATCATTCTTGCCAACAAGTTGTGCTGTTGCATCAAGGTAACTTTTGGCTATATTTCCGTAGTGTTCTATCTCTGATGTTCTATAAACACTTCTAATAAGGAAAAACAGTGATACACCCAAAACAAGTGATATCAACATCGTGGCATACAACATACTTCTCGCTAAAGAGATACGACGTACGGATTTGAGACGTTTATTTTTCTTAAATGGATAGCTACTATCAGTAAATCTAACATTATGATCCCAAGCAGGCATCATAAATAATTTAGAAGTAAAACTTTCTGGAAGGTGTGATAACACTATATAGAGAAGCACAAAGCAGAAAATTTTATCTACAGAACTTATGACTATATCGTAAAAAACCGATAAATATTGATTCCCGCCATGTTCTCCAAAAATAAGAGTAGATGCGCTTACCCCTAATCCGTTACCGATACTATTATGTAGAACATAGTCTAAAATACCAGTAACAATGCCAGTTTCTACTGCATAAAGCAAAAGAACCCACCAAGTTTGTAGTCCTCTTTTAAAAATGGCTATACGGGTAATAATCAAAGTAATAAAAGACAGTACTAAATAATAGGGCTCATTCTCTAAATAAAAATAGCGTGCTATTCCAATAAAAACTACAGAAATAAAACCTGTTAAAAGCCCGCAACATGCGGTTATTAACATCGCACCAAAATCATATAAAAGAGGAATATCTAGGCTCCGGGACAGAAAGTAACATGATATTTCTATCATGAGCCCCATGCAGATAATTTTGTAAAAACTCTGGTTAAAAACTTTATTGCTACTACCCATCTGTATCAACCTTCAAGTCCTTTGTCATTTTGGCATTTTTCTACAGAAGCATATTTTTCATTCAACATTTCTTCAAGAATGTCACTGTGCAAATATTCAACATTATGGAGGTAACGGTTATTATCCCCACTATTGGAAATTCCAAATGATCTCCATTCATAAATTCCATCTATTTGTTTAATTCTAAAGAAATCTCTTATAGAACGATCCGCCGATTTTAATGTCCTTGATTCCCATTTTGAAATATCCATGAAATCAAGATATCTACTACAATCATCTGGGTGAATTACTTTTTGTGCCGCGTCGATTATAAATTGCTTAAGTGATAATTGTGTTTCATCCATTACAGTAGTTCTATTTCGGTAATCAACTACATAAGAATCATTTGCAACATTTAAGGTCATTACCTTTTGGAACATATCATACACAAGATTTAGAGATTGGTTAAAGGCGTAAACACCATGCAGGGAAACAGAATCTTGAACTAACTGCACATCGCAAGCAAAAGCATCTTTATTCTTATAATTCGCAATGTAGCTAAAAGTACAGATTGCCATTTTTTCATTACGGACAAAATGGATCACGAACTTCTGTCCTAAACCTTTTTTCTTGGTAAGCATACAACATTCACGCATATTCTTACCAACTCTGTTATTTGGACGATTAAGAAGTTCCGGAGAATATACTAATGAAACTGCACTAAGATCAACAGCAACCTTTCTAAAATTTTGACTTGCGAATAGATAGCGTAGTTGCTCTCCATCGTATTCAACAACAGAAACAGCTGATTCTCTTAAAAGATCAATGTCCCCTACTGTATCGTAGTAAGGTTGTTCTTCCATTGTTTCAATTTCAAGGTTTTTATCGGAAATTTGCTCAAAACTTTGGTCTACAGGTAAAGGTCTTCCAAAATAGTACCCCTGGATTTTTTCACATCCAATTGAAGAAAGGAATTCAAATTGTTCCTCAGTCTCAACACCTTCAGCAAGAGTCTGAATACCAATATGCTTTGCCATAGTAACTGTTGAAGTAATAATAGCCTTCGCCCTTTCATCAAGTTTTGAAAGGAAAAGCATATCAATCTTTAATTCGTCATATTCGTAATCTTTAAGTACATTTAAAGATGAATATCCTGAACCAAAATCATCAAGCCAAATTTGGTAACCTTTACTCTTAAACTTCTGAAGTGCACCTATTACCGTTTCGCCATCTACATAAATGCTCTCAGTTACCTCTACATGGAACATCTCGCGAGGAATGTCATTTTCAGACACAATTTTTTCAACTTCGCTATAAATATCGCATAGCTGAAAATCTAATCTAGATAGATTAAAGGATACTGGAACTACAGGGTTCCCCGTAGCGATTCTTTCTTTCAATATTCGACAAATTTCAGAAACTATATGAAGGTCAAGTTTATGAATTTGATGAGAATCTTCAAGAGCACTTATAAATACTCCTGGATTCATAAATCCTTTTTCAGGATCTATCCATCTCGCAAGTGCTTCAAAGCCACATAACTTTTTGCTTACTGTTCTAATAACTGGCTGAAAATAAGCTTTTATATAGTGATTCTTTAATGCTTCATTCAAATGATCTATAACATAGTTGCCTAAAGCATTAAATTCTTCAAACTTCGAAGAATATTCGTAGATATACATATCTGCGTGCTTTTTGACATAATCACAAGCCATATTGGCTTTATCGCAAGCGCTACCGAATTCTTCCCCATCTTGAACAACATAAACGCCAACATTTACTTCAAGGCTATAACCCTTACCAATTGTAAGAACTTTATCGTGTATTTTTTTGCATTTATCGACATAACCAGATTGTTTTGTAAGTACAACAAATCTGTCGTCAGTAAATCTAGATACCAAATCCTCTGAAAATTCATCTCGAAGATTTTGTGCAACTTCTTTTAGGAAGCGATTTCCTTCTTCAAAGCCATAAATACTGTTATATAGCTTGATACATCCAAGGTTAAAGTACAAGATAATAGGAGTTTCATTTAAATAACGTAGCTTTTCGGCACTAGATTCTGCCTGTGCCAAAAAATACATCATATTTGGTAGTCCTGTTAATTCATCGTAATAAACACTCTGAATGAGGTTTTCAAATTGTGAAACATTTGAGATGCTGATAAAGAATTGTTTTTTACCAGGAGCTAAGCAACGCACGGTAATACTAAAATGTCTGCCACTCTCAGATTTTGAAATGTACGTACAGATGCCTGTCTTAGCGCACTTTTGTTCTAAATTTTCCAAATGTTCATTAGGGGCTTCTTTAGGCAAACATAGTCTTTCACAAAGCTCTTCAACGGAATCTCTAAATGATTTTTCAGAGCGCTCACCACTATGTTCACCGTCATTATTGATAACAAGGTATCTACTTGCTAATCCATCAATATAAATTAACCAAGTAAACATCTTTTCAGACATAGTGCTTAATAAATTACCGTAAGCTGCCTGAGAAGTAGTATTTTCATACACTAATTTCAAATAGATATCATTGGATGTCACATCTTTGAAAAACAAAAATTTGGTGTGAATATTCACCCACCCTGTATCAAAATGAAAGGTAAAATCGTAAGATTTTCTAAATAGCTCATCGTTATAATTTTTTAGGAGATTTTCACGTGTTAGTTCTCTAAGTTTTTCTTTCTCTACAGAAGATTCTAACAAACTTAAAATATAACCAAAATATTCCTCATAGGTACCAATGGAGTTCTTTTTTCTAACCCCTAAGCACTTAAAACACGGGGTATTTTTGGAAAGATTCCAAATAAAATAACCACGCGCTCCTTGTTCCGCAATATCAAGATTATTGCCAGAAACATCATCCAAAAAATAATTAAGATCATTTTTTTGCAGTTTTATAAGTTCATCAATATCAGTAAACCAAACTACAAAAAAATCTCTATTATCACTTGTACGGCGGTATTCACCAATTGAATAAACATTATGCCAGTTCGTAGAATCTTGTTCAGTATGACTTCTATAAATCACAGAACTACGTATTTTATCGGCAACCAATTTTTGGCGAAAATTTCTTAAGATTTTGATATCGTCAGGATGGGTATAGCGATGATAGCCAAACGATTCAAGGTAGGATATTGTATCTTCGTAGGAAAGGCCGATAAGCTTAGACAATTGATCTGAGATTACGATAACTTTAACTTTATTGCCAATCTTCTCATATATGGCCATTGCAATGGGGGATTCTTTTATTAATTCATTCTGACTTTCAGAAAAGAAAAATTCAGTCATACATCTTGTCCCCATTACTGCACAAAATTCATTAATCTAATATCCTCATTGTCTACAATATATGACTTGTTTGGGCGTTTTATCTAATCTTTTACAAATTTGAATTACATCTTTTAAAGCCATATCAAATTATTTAAGGGGACTTCTATAAATTAAAAATTTTACAGAAAAAAGAAAGGGTTTCTTGTGTTAAACTTGTGTCACCACAACAAATTAACCAAAAAAACCTATGAAAG
>CAVGFV010000198.1:0-4990 GCA_963628765.1 Succinimonas sp. | reverse complement strand
TCAAAACTGATTAAGGAACCAAAACAAAAACGATAGAGAATTAGTAGAATATCCATAAAAAACAATCCTTTAACGCCTACGTGTTTACTTTTAAATATCGTCTTTTCTTGGCAAAAATCCTTTTTACTGGATTTTTTACTAAAATTAACCATAAATACCTCTTTCATGCTATTATATGCGTAAGTATAATTACGATTCGTAAAATGTATTCAAAGTTTTTCAGTTGGAGAAAAAAATGGCTCGCGTAACCGTGGAAGATGCAGTAAGACAGATGGGAAATCGTTTTGATTTGGTACTGAATGCTGCAAGAAGAGCACGTCAAATTTCTGTTCAGGGTTGTGATCCTCTTGTTGAGCCAGAAAATGATAAACCTACAGTTATCGCTCTTCGTGAAATTGAAGAAGGTCTTATCACTGAAGCATTTCTAGATACTCAAGATCAGAAGAGAGAACTTCGCAGAGTAGAAGACTCTATCATTGAAGTTGATATGCCACCATTGGATAATACTTCACTCTTCGATTAATATCTGATCTTTATACAAAAGGCCAGAATGTTTTCTGGCCTTTTTGTATGATAATTTTGGGATCTTCTCTATGGGAAAATTGTCTAAAACAGAACGTCAGCAGAAAATTATAGCCGAGTTGCAAGCAACCCCTACAATAAGGGCTTCTGATCTTGCAAACGATCTTAATGTCTCTACCGAGACAATTCGTAGAGATCTTGAAGAATTAGAGTCAAAAGGTCTAATAAATAGAACCTATGGTGGTGCTTCACGTCCGCTTACAGCCGATGGTGATGTGAATCAAAGAGAACTATTATATGTTCGTGAACGCGAGAACATCGCAAGAGAAGCCGCTAACTTTGTAAACCATGGTGACGTTATTATCATTGCCGGTGGTTCAACTACCTTGCACGTTGCAAGACGCTTAGCAGCAGAAAAACATGATCTGTTAGTAGTTACTGATTCTTTTGCTGTTGCAGAAGTTATGTCTACCAATTCCACTATAAGAATTCAAATGTGCCCAGGAACCTATAATGGTAGAGAACGTTGTGTTTATGGAGCTGATACCATAAATTTCTTACAGCGAGTTTATGCAAGCCAAGTGATTTTGGGAACTTCTGGTTTAACAGAGGATGGTGTTTGCAGTGTCGATTACGATATTGCTGGTACCTACAGGGCAGTAATTAGAAGAGGCAGTGAAGTTACTATCGTTGCTGACCATAGTAAAATTGCTCAAACTGCTGTTCATACCTTCGCTGATTGGACTCAGGTAACCCGTTTAATCACCGATCAGCCACCATATGATGAAGAGTTGATTGGGGCATTAAAATTAGCTCGCGTACAAGTAGTGGTAGCGAGAGACACTTGGGGTTGATAAATTCTCCGTTTATCCTTTAAGGAATACCTATAGAAAAGGCCTAAATTTAAATTTTTAGGTCTTTTGTTTTGGTAGCTCTAAAAGAAGGTTAGTCTTCTTGTTTTCTCTTCTCAACAAGCTTGATTATAGAAGTGTTGAATTTTTCCACTTCTGAAAGCTCAGAAAGGGTATCGCTAGGTTTATACCAATTTTGCTTTTCAAAATATCTCTTGTATTCTTCCTTTTTGAATTTCCAACCATGAAAAGCTTGAATTTCGTTTCGCATTAAGGCTAAAACGGCGCTACTAAAAATTTCTAGGGACCCTGGTGTTAAAACTCTTTCTTGTGCAAATTTAAAACGTGGCTCATTAGGATTGTTGTAACTTAAACTAGTAATTTTGTGACCTTTGCTTCCGAGTGAATCCTCTTCACCTGGCTCATAAAGATCTATACCAGATACAGTAGGCTCGAAATAGTACTTCTTATTCTGGATAGTGAATACAGGAACCGTAAAGTCTGTGTCAGTTTCAAATGTTGCTGGAAACACCATTTATTTTACTCGTGATGGTAAGAACTACACCACATCCATAATAAACGGTACATTTGGTCTTATCATTTGTATATGTAGGAGCAAAAGTAATTTCCATACCTTCTTTTTTAGAGTAGCTACCTAACAAGGCTTCAAAGACGTTTTGGGAATAAACCATCATCTGTTTCCTGCATTGGTACGAAGGCATCATTATATTTGCCATCTTTGGTATAAAAAGCTAATACTGAAGTTTTACCTTGTTTGGTTTTCACATCAAGAATTTTGCTTTTAACGGAAGGATTGTCATAATTCCATTTTAAGTCGCCACCAATGATGTCTTTGCTAGGCTTTTGTAGATTGGTAAAAGTAATCTCTTCGCCATCTTCATGTACGGTGCACCGTAAAAATAGAGCTGACTAGCATCAGATTTTTTTGGGGGTTTTATAAAGAGAAAACCATTTTCCCATAAAGAACCTTTAAGATTACCTGTATACAGCGGTTTTTGATAACTTGGTTGTTCCGTTGCAATGGCAAACATTGAGAACAATAAAGTAGTAGGTGCTAACAGAGGTCCTAACTTATAGTTTTTTATCATGGTTATCTCCTTGCATTATAGTTTTATATTCACCTCTGTTCTTTTAAAGAGTCAACACTAGGCAAAACAATAAACGGATTCAGCCTAATAAAAAGCCTTCCTTTTCACGAGTATTTCCGATGTAAAAATTTTTAATTATTTACATTCTCTTGTGTAACCCAATAAGAGGTTACTTAAAAGCCTGTATTGTTTTCTACATTATTTTCAGTTTTTTGGTTAAAATCAAAAACACATTCCATACAGATTTACTTGGGGATTTATAAATGGATCTTAGAAAATTTAATATTGATATTTTCAGTTTGTTTAATGATCGTTGGGCTGTATTAACCGCTGGAAAGGGTAAAGATAGCAATCCTATGACCATAAGCTGGGGTACTTTAGGATCCATTTGGGGTAATGCTGGGCAAGCTAAACCTATTGCTACTGTTTACGTTAAGCCAGTTCGCTTTACCTATCCAATTATGGAAAAACAAGATACTTTTACTATTAGCTTCTTCCCTGAAGAATACCGTAAGGATTTAGCAATTTTAGGTTCAAAATCAGGCAAAGATTGCGATAAATTGGCTTTAACCAAATTAACTCCAATATATGGCGATAATGGTGTTACTTATAAAGAAGCTAACCTTACCATTATCTGTAAGAAGATATATGACGATTCTATGGATCGTGAAAAAATTCCTGAATATGCTATTAATCTTTTCTATAAGCAGGGCGAAGTACTAGATATAATTCAGGCTCCACAAGATTAAGTGAAGTTCCTTCTCTAAGTTTTTTTAGAAGTGACTCTTACAAAAAAGGTATATGGATGCATCCATCCATATACCTTTCTTTTATTGGCATGATTTAGCTTGGAGGTGTTGTTATTTATCTAGCTAATTTTGTTGTGCAGAAATCTGTTCTTCTATGGAAAGCATGCACCAAGTGTTCTTATTCTTCCAAGTGCAAGGCTTGGCCTTAACTTGAATGTTCCTCTTTTCAGTCGTGTCATCCCCAAATTCAGTAAGAGCATAGCCTTTCATAAATACCGTGCCATCTTCTTGAGTCCACGCCTCTGTAATATGGGCAGTAGGTCTCGCTTCCCCATCAGCCCCTTCAAAATAGAAGGTTTTTCCATCATAGTGGAAGTGATCAATGCTCTTAAAATCGGTTATCTTTTGGCCAAAATAATGCTCAATGGCAGCCGTAACCTGTTTTCCATCAATAGCTAAAGTACCATATTTACAGAAATCTGGTACCTTTCCCTCACCACTACATTTTTCAAAATTTCTAGTAATGAGTTTGTAATTATTTATATAGTGGTGCCAAATACCAAAGGGAATGTAATCTTCAGGGCTTTTTAAGAATTCTTTACTTTCAAGATTCAAGAGGTTTAACTCTGTAAAGTTAGAAACAAAGACACTCATTTTTTTGAGATCTTTGGTCGAGAATTCTGATGCTGCTAGGGTAGTTGATGCTAAGGCCAATGTAGCTGTAGCAAGAATAGTTTGGGATAAAAATTTCGGTAATTTCATAGAAGGCACCTAAAGCAGATAATCAAGATAATCTAATGTTCGTGGTTTTTTGGTAGATAAAAGAATAAATTAGTTATCTATACTTAATAATGTGTAAACCACAATAGAGTATATCCAAAATTTTTCTAAAAAAACAGTAGTTTTCTCTAGGATGTGACCTTTATATTCTGTCACTTGGCTTTATGCGGTATTTCAAGTCTTATAAGGCATAAGTTAGTTTTGCTCCGCTTTTGACATTCTTCGGCTTCTGCGTAAATAGTATTTTCCGGAGTAGGAGTTCCTAAAAAGCCTTTAATGATTACGAGGCCATCGGAGTTCTTTTCAGCTTCTGTAATCGTTGGTGTCTGCATCTCTTCTGTATTTATAGAAAAATGGAAATTTCTTCCATAAAAATAATAACCTTCTACCGAACTCATTTTAGTTACAGTTTTACCAAAAACTTCCTTTAGTGCATCGGCAACGCTATTTCCAGAAACCGCATAAGGTCCTGCTTTTATACAGTAAATAGGGCGTCTCATTTCATCAGGAATACGGCAACGGGGATCGTGCATCACAATGTTCGGTGTATTTTTCCAAACATATTTAATGCCGAAAGCGGTGTATTCTTCAGGTGCTGCGAGAAGGGTATCTCTATCGATATTTTTGTAACCAAGCTCAGTAAAGCTCGTTATAAAATCAGTTGCTTTTTGAAGTAACGGATCAGTGTTTTCATTATCGGATGTAGCATATGAGCTTTCAAATGAGAATGCCAAAATTAAACCGAGTAATAGGGCATTTTTTTTCATTTTGTTTTACTCCTAAAACTAACAATGACCAGATAATGAATGTTTTCGTGATAAAGGGAATGTTTTCAATATTATAACTCTTCATTTTAGCGAAAAATTGCCGCTACAGAGGCAAGATTGTGTCAAGTATTTTGTGTAAACATCTTTGATTTCCTGCCTCGTGTTACTCAGGCTGCATCTTGCTTCTTATCTGCCTCAAGCATATCATCAAA
>CAVGFV010000197.1:0-5899 GCA_963628765.1 Succinimonas sp. | reverse complement strand
TTTGATGATATGCTTGAGGCAGATAAGAAGCAAGATGCAGCCTGAGTAACACGAGGCAGGAAATCAAAGATGTTTACACAAAATACTTGACACAATCACATGTTACCAAAAATTATTGTTTATTACAATAATGTGTAATTAGAAATAAAGTTAAATTTTTTTACTTATTAAAGACGAATATTCTATTATCAAATCTAAATTAGTTACAAACGTTGTTTTTTTATACGGTTTATCAAAATTCTCTAATATTTTTGAGATTTACTAAAAGGGTAAAAAATTAAGATTTCGATCTTTAAAATTAGTAAGAGTACGTTTAAATTCACTTTAATAAAGATGCTTATCAAAAATAAAAATTAGAAATCTAAAGAAATAAAAATAAGGCTATTTCAGAATAAGGCCACTTTTAAGTAAAGCAGTAACAAAGTTTATTCTTTTATAAATTTTTCTATTTCAGAAGTTACAGCATTGGCGAAGGCTTCTTTATTATTGATGAAACTTTCATTGCCATTAAATAAATTTATTAACGCAAAACCACAAACCGATGAAAAAATATAATCAAGTACTACTTCGATATCTAAATTTGTAGGAAATTCTTTATTTGATATGCCTTTCTTTAGTTCATTGCCTAACCTATTTCTATCAGCCTCATGCAAATCTATTACAAGCTGTTTTATGCGTTGAGATCCTTGATCGCCATAAACTACAGACATAATAATTTTAAAAAAACATTGTTTATCATAATCTCGAGAGGCTTCACCAATTGAAATAATCCAATTTTTAATAGAATTTTTTACAGAATCTTTTGTAGACTTATTTTTTTCATCAAAAAAGGATACAAGATTATATTTGGCAGTCATACCCTGCCAAAGCTCAATAAAAAGTTCATCTAAATTAGAAAAGTGCCAATATATCGCACCTCTTGTTAGCCCAGCTTCATTTGCAATGTCAGTAAGGCTAGTCTTATCAAAACCTTTTTCACAAAACAATTTTTTAGCTACATCCATGATGTTTCTTTTGGTTTTTAAAGCTTCTTCTCTAGTCTTTCTTACCATTAAAAGATTCCTTTCTGATCTGTATGTGTTTCGCTGTTACGATCAATTTTCATGAATGTAAAAAGAAAAACGTTATCTTTATTTTTTTATTATACATTCACGTATGTATGTATAGAAAAAAAATTTTTCAGATTTTATAATACGACAATGTTCACATTTTTATTGGAGCAAAAAAGATGCAAAATATAGCAAGTCGAAGAAAGCTTGTTGTCATACTTGCAGGAATAATGGCTATTACAGGGCTTGTAGCATGCGATAAAGGCGAAGAGTCAGCTAATTCAGCCCCTCAAGGTATGCCGGCAATGCCTGTGGATTATGAAATTATAACTACTTTGGATGTTCCTGTTATTTCCAATTTAACAGGTAGAACTTCTGCAGTAAGAACAGCAGAAGTTAGACCTCAAGTATCTGGTGTCATTTTAAAAAGATTTTTCAAAGAAGGATCTGTGGTAAAGGAAGGCGAACAACTCTATCAAATTGATCCTGCTGTTTACGAAGCACAGCTTGCGAGTGCAAAAGCAAACCTTGCGCAGGCTGAAGCTTCTGCACATTCTGCACAATTAAGATACAACCGTTACAAACAGCTCGTTTCTACAAATGCTATTTCCAAGCAAGATTACGACGATGCTGAGGCAAATTTCAGATCTGCAAAAGCTGCAGTATTAGCTGCTCAAGCTAATGTAAAAACAGCTGAGATAAATGTGGCATATACAAAGGTATACGCTCCAATTACAGGTATTATTAGTAGATCAAATGTTACCGAAGGTGCTTTGGTTACTACTGCACAAGGTCAAGCGTTAGCTACAATTCAACAGCTCGATCCAATGTATCTCGATTTAGGCCAATCAGTTAACGATCACATCACTCTAAGAAAAAACATTGTTAATGGCACTTTCGATCCAAACAAAGATGGCCAACAAGTTGATGTCTATCTCGAGAATGGTGACAAATACGATCAAAAAGCCAAATTAGAATTCTCTGAAGTTACTGTCGATGAAAGCACAGGCATGGTAACAGTACGAGCTATAGTTCCAAACAAGGATCAAATACTTTTACCAGGAATGTACGTACGTGCTGAAATCAATGAAGGTATAAAGAAGAATGCCGTTGTAATTCCTCAAATATCTGTAATGCGTCAAACAAACGGTACATCTATTGTTTACGTAATCGACAAGAACAACACTGTAGAACAAAGAGTTATTTCTTTCTCCTCTGAAACTAAAGATAAGTACGTAGTTACTTCTGGCGTTCAACCTGGTGAAAAGATAATTACTTCTAATCTTCAAAAAATTGGTCCACACGCACCTGTTATGCCTTTAGACCCAAATATGAAGAAACAAAGTTCAGAGAACAATTCAGAAGCTAATAAGGTTCCTGAAGAAAAAACATCTTCTAAATAATTAAGGAAGTTTTTTTATGGCTCACTTCTTTATAGACCGGCCTATATTTGCATGGGTTATAGCCATTGTAATTATGCTAGGCGGTTTAATGGCAATTAATACATTGCCTATTTCGCAATACCCGACTATTGCACCTCCAACAGTTTCAATAAGTGCTTCATACCCTGGCGCAAGTGCTGAAACCGTTGAAAACACCATCACCAAAATCATTGAACAAAACATGGTTGGTCTTGATGGCTATATGTATATGAGTGCAGAGTCAGATTCTTACGGCTCAGCTCGCCTTGAAATTACATTTGAACCAGGAACCAACCCTGATGTTGCTCAAATGCAGGTACAAAACAAGCTACAGCAATGTCAGTCTCAATTACCTACGGTGGTTCAACAAAACGGTATTGATGTAAGAAAGAGTACTAATAGTTTCTTGATGGTAATTGGCCTTGTTTCCAATACCCCAGAAGTAAAAGAAATTGACCTTTCAGATTACGCAATTAGCTATTTAAAAGAACCTTTAAGCCGAATCGACGGTGTAGGCGAACTATTTGTTTTTGGTTCTGAATACGCCCTAAGAATATGGATCGATCCTGATAAACTCAATAGAGTTGGGATGACCGTTCCAGAAATTACCTCTGCTATCAGAGCTCAGAATGCTCAAGTAACCTATGGTGCACTCGGTGGTGCTCCAGCTGCAAAGGGACAGGTATACACCTATACAATCAGAGGTCAATCAAGACTTACTAGCGTAGAAGAATTCAAGAACATTGTTCTTAGAATGAATAGCGATGGTACAAAAATTTTATTAAAAGATGTTGCAAGAATTGAATTAGGTAACGAACAGTACCAATTCACCGCTAATTACAATGGCCAAGCAACAACTGGTATAGGTATTAGATTAGCTACTGGTGCTAATGCACTTGGAACCGCTGAAAAGTTAAAGAATGAAATCGCAAGACTTTCCAAATACTTTCCAAAAGGCGTTTCTTACATATTCCCTTACGACACTACAGCCTTTATCAAAATTTCAATTGGTGAAGTAGTTGATACATTAATTGAAGCTATCATTCTTGTATTCATCGTAATGTACATCTTCCTACAGAATATTCGTGCGACAATCATTCCAACAATTGCTGTACCTGTTGTTTTGCTCGGTACATTCGGAATCATGTCAATACTAGGATACTCAATCAATACACTTACAATGTTTGGTTTGGTTCTAGCGATAGGTCTTCTTGTAGACGATGCTATAGTGGTTGTTGAAAACGTCGAACGTATAATGACCCAGGAGAAATTATCACCTTACGAAGCAACCAAAAAATCAATGACCCAGATTACTGGTGCGTTAATTGGTATAGCGTTAGTATTGACTGCTGTATTTATACCTATGGCATTCTTCGGTGGTTCAACTGGTGTTATTTACAGACAGTTCTCTATAACAATTGTTTCAGCAATGCTTTTATCAGTAGTAACTGCTTTGTCTCTTACTCCTGCTCTTTGCGCAACAATATTAAAACCAGCAAATCTTCCACATCCTGAATATAAGGGAATTATTGGCCTTTTCAGTCATTTAAAGGATGCTATAGTCAATATATTTGACAAACTTTTCTTATCCCATTTCTTTTCTATTTTTAACAAAGTTTTTGCTTATTGCACTGACAAGTACGTTTCTTTCGTTCGCTACGTAGTGAGATCAATAATACTTTATGTATTTTTATACATAGCGATTTGTGCAGCAATGGCATTCATGTTCTTTAGAATACCTTCTTCCTTCTTACCAGAAGAAGACCAAGGTGTGTTGATGGCCATGGTGCAACTTCCTGCTGGCGCGACAATGGAAAGAACCGAAGATGTTGTTAAAAAACTTAGTGATTATTTCTTAACTGAAGAAAAAGACAATGTTTACTCAATTATGAGCGTTGTTGGCTTCTCATTTGCAGGCTCTGGCCAAAATGCGGCTATGGCTTTCATAAAAATGAAGGACTGGTCACTCAGAAAAGATCCAAAAGATCATGTATCAAAAATCGTAGAAAGAGCATTCCCTAAACTTCTCGGCATTAGAGAAGGTATGGTACTTGCGTTCAACGTTCCTGCTATTCCTGAATTAGGTACAGCAAGTGGTTTTGATATGTATCTTACCGATCCAAATCAAGGTTCTCACCAAGATTTGATGGAAGCTAGAAACAAAATCATCGCAAAGACTCAAGAAGGCAAATATGCATCATTGCTTACCAGAGTTCGTGCGAATGGTCTTGATGATACCCCAATGTTAAACGTTAAAATCGATTACCAAAAGGCAATATCTCAAGGTCTTGATATAGGTAGTATCAACACCACGCTTTCTGCAGCTTGGGGTTCTGCTTACATTGACGATTTTATGGATCGTAACAGAATTAAGAAGGTATACATTCAAGCTGAAGCTGCTTCTCGTATGAACGAAGAAGACTTCAAGAAGTGGTACATTAAAAACAATCAAGGAAAACTCGTTCCATTTAGTGCCTTTGCTACTACAAACTGGGACTTCGGTTCTCCAAGACTTGAACGTTTTAACGGTCTTCCTGCAGCACAGATTAATGGTGAAGCAATGCCAGGAATCTCAACAGGTCAAGCAATGGACTTAATGGAGGAAATTGTTAACGAACAAGAAGGCAATTACAGTATTGCTTGGCACGGTGTATCCTTCCAAGAAAAGCAGGCTGGTGCACAAGCTGGCGCCCTATACGCAATCTCATTATTGTTCGTATTCCTCTGCTTAGCAGCGCTTTATGAAAGCTGGAGTATTCCATTTGCAGTAATGTTGGTTGTACCTTTAGGTGTTGTTGGTGCTGTCGGCGCTGCATATCTAACCCAAGTTTTCCCAGGTCTTTTCCCTTGGACAAAACCTCTTGAAAACGACGTTTACTTCCAAGTAGGTTTGTTAACAACAATAGGCTTGTCCGCAAAGAATGCAATTTTGATTGTTGAATTTGCTAAAGAGCTCTATGACAAAGGTGAAAAACTAACAGATGCAGTAGTTGAAGCCGCAAAGATTCGTTTAAGACCTATTTTGATGACATCAATGGCATTCATCCTTGGTGTGTTACCTCTTGCTATCAGTACAGGTGCTGGTGCAGCTGGTAGAAATCAAATAGGTATTTGCGTAATCGGTGGTATGTTAACAGCTACTATCCTTGCAATATTCTTTGTTCCTGTGTTCTTCGTACTCGTGATGAGATATTTTACAAAATATAAATCACCTGAACAGAAACGTCAGGCAGCAGCGTTAGCAGCTGAACAAGCAGCAAAATTATAATTTCTAGCTTGTGATGAAAAGGTGGGCTTTTGCCCACCTTTTTTTGTTTTACGATATACGGACACAAGTAGTACCCTACATTTCGCAGTTAAAAAACATGTTTAAGCTGTAACGATAGGATTTTAGGTATGTGATTTCCCATCTTACTCATCCAAGAAAAA
>CAVGFV010000196.1:0-2490 GCA_963628765.1 Succinimonas sp. | reverse complement strand
TCTACAACTTCCTTAAACTTTTTTTCTGTGTATGTTTAAAATGACAGAATTACGACTATTTCCGCAACTTAAAAAATGCTTAAACATGCCGTTTAAATTAACTCAGATATTCCACCCCTTTGGTAGTAAAAAGCCATTTCTCAAAATTCTATATGTATCTTTATCATATTGACACATGGTAAAATTAAGAGTGACGGATGCTGGAAACACATTTATAAGATTTGTAAAAATTTTGTCATAAATTTACCCAAATACTATTATAGAATTGCAGCTGAAACGGGATATAAATCAAACTTTATAGTACAATCTACTATAGGTGTAAAACTGATCTATTCTTGCATGCATATAACCTGTATCGTCGCACCCGTCGAAAAAGCCGTATAAAGTCTTTTTTTACTTAATACGGATAACTGATGAATCTTAAGGCAAAGCTATAAAAAAGAGAGGGAGTTTTTATCTATGCGGTCGTTGTCATCTCAGACAAAAGCTTTAATAATCGCAGCAATACTAAGTATTATAAGCATTGGCGTTCTTTACTGGATCTCTTATGGGGAAGTTGCATCACATAGAGATGACATTCAAGCAAAGATTGAAATGCAAGCTACTGCATCAGATTTTGACAGTGCTACTGCAAATCAACTCATTACTGATAATAACTTGGCCAAGCTTTCTATCGTAAAGAACGGAAACAAGATCATCAGTCAAGAAACTTCTGAACTGATCTCAGGTATTGGTAATGCTATATTGCCATTCAGTGCAGAATTCAAATCAGGCGATGCAAATGTTGCTTTTACTTTACCAAGTAACCCTGATTTTAATAACTTTCTTATTCGTATCGCTGTTGCTGTAATTGGAATTTTCCTTGCAGCTCTCTTAGCTGTTTCTTCTGCTGCGAAAATGACCCAGCAATACATTCTTGATATGAAGAATGCCATCATTTCAAAGCGTTATGAAGATTTACCTTTTGAAGAAATCACCCAGGTTCTTACCAAACAAGAAAAAGAAACTGAAAATAAACTTAACGATGCTTTAAAGAAAGTAGAAACCCTTGAAGCAGCCGCTGCAGTTGATCCTTTAACAGGTCTTTTGAACAGAAATATGTTCAAAAAAGCTTTTGATACTGAACTTACCAAACAAACTAATGGTACTAGTGTTCTTGGTATTATCAGAGCATCAAGCATTCAAGACGTTAACAATAGTCGTGGTTATCAGATGGGCGATAAGTACATCAGCGGTATTGCTAACATAGTTGAAAATGCAATTAAACGCTTCCCTACTGCAAAGGCTTATCGTATTTCTGGCTCTGATTTTGCTGTTCTTATTCCTGGTGGTAAAACAGAACATATTGAAGGACTCAATCAAGAAATCAATGGTCAGCTTGAAAGCTTCAAGAAAGATTTCGATTTTGACAGTATCTGCTATAGCGGTTACACAATTTTCACCAATAATGAAAAAGCTGAACTCATCTTCTCTCGTGCAGACTTTGCTTTAGCTCGTGCTCAAACTGGTCCTGTTAATGGCTATTCTATTCAGACAGAAAATACTGAAGGCTATTTACAGGGTGAAATGCACTGGCGTCAGACAGTATTGGATATCATTAACCGTCACGCTATCACACTGTACTATCAGCCAATTAAGAGCATGAACATCTCTATTAGACCTTACTTTGAGATCTATGCACGTTTCTCCACTAAGGATGGTGAGGCTCTTTCAACTGAAGCTATCTTGGCTGCTGCTCTTCGCCACGATCTACTCGTTAGACTTGAAGAAATGATTATTGAGACCATCATTCAAAAATACATCAAGCTTCAAAAAGGTAGTGACGCTCGCTTTGGTATTAACCTTTCAGCAAATGCACTTATCAGCACTTCTTTCTTACTTTGGTTGGAAAGAACCCTACTCCGTAATGCTGACATTGCTCAAAACTTGGTTTTCGAAGTTGACGAAGAAATTCTTTCAAGTAACGTAGTTGCAGCAGAAAGACTTTTCTCAATCATCACAAGATCACACGCTAATACAAGTATTAGCCATTTCGGTCACGGTATTGAATCATTTACTCTTTATCGTAACTTGAAACCAAATTACATTAAGCTCGATCCAAACCTCTGCCAGAAGTTTGATAAGGACTTAGCAACTCTACAGTTTATTCGTATGATTATCGAAGTATCACATAGACTTGGTTGCGTGGTTGTGGCAGAAGGTGTTGAAACCATATCTCAGCGCCAGCAACTTGAAAACCTCTATGTAGATGCTATTCAGGGTTACGTTGTAATGAAGCCAGCTGAACTTACTGATGATATCGATTTAGAGAAGGAAAAGAATGGTCCTGTACAAGAACCAAGACCAATGTTTGCTTAATTAACTAGCGTAAGTTGCTAAAGATTAACCAAGCAAATAGAACTTCTTAAAATTGAAAATAACGGCATAATTTGTAACCCTAATTTTGCTACTTTTTATGTTACTAGCCAGGATTAGGGATTTTTAAAGAAG
>CAVGFV010000195.1:0-6663 GCA_963628765.1 Succinimonas sp. | reverse complement strand
CCCCTGGCGCCAAAGATACCTAAGAGCAATTTACACACAAATTTGGACTTGACTATAAGAACAGCATTATTTAGTCTCGAAAATATCCTAATCATTAAATAAAACCACAGCGAATACCACGAGTTGTTTTATACTATCTAGAAAATATAAACCTTAGATTACAAAAATTAGCAATTTGATTATTAATAGAAAATAAGAACAGCATTATGGCAGAAATAAAAGGACCTTTTTACTTAGTACCATGTCGTGAGCTTGCTTGTCCATTCACAGAAAGCTTTATGGATTTTGGTCAGTCTTATGCGGGAATCTTCAACGAAATAGGGGAAGGTGGTAGTTTTGTACTACTCTGCGTAACCGCTGGAGGCATGGGAGACTTTAATCAGCTTCCTGAAGCCGTGCTCATGAATTGTATTGGGCAGGAATGTATCCTTAGAAAAATAAACGTAATGCCTGATGGAAGAGTACGCTGTGTGGTAACGTCACATTACTTTGCTCATATTGCTGATGTCTCTTCTACTACATCCATAATTTCAACAGAAGAGTCTCTCCGAGAGTATCGTAAAACTTCTAAGATCAATACTATCGAATACACCGATGCTTCCGATACCGCAATGCAGATGAATCAGTTTGGTCGCCTTCGTGATGTCTTGAAGATGCATAAAGGTCGCATGGATGCTGTAGCCCCAGGACTTATTTCCGGTGCATTAGAAAGTGGTAACCTATTAAAACTCTGTTTTGCAACACTGATAAGTAACGAAGTACCGGGTAAGGATATTGCTGAAAAATTTGCCCCTATAACCAGTTTAAAAACTCTGTCAGATAAGGTGCTCTTATTCGTTTCTGATCGCCTAGAATCAGAAGGAATAGCCCATGGTATTCATGCTGAGGTGCGTGAAGAGCTTCAGCGCGATAACCGCATTTATTTTTTAAATCGCGAAATCCATAAACTTCAGGATATGGTGCATACCCTCCGTGAAGATTCCGATAAAAAGGGCTATAAAACCGACGAATTTGAAGCTCCAGTAGAAGAAGATGAAGCATCCCAATTTTTAAAACAGCTGGCGGAATCAGGTATGCCTGAAGATGCTGCAGAAAAGTGTCGTAATGAAATTCGTAAGTTGACACTTTCTGTTAATACCGAAGCCGGCATGATTCGTAACTATATTGAAAACATGCTGTCTTTACCTTGGAATAAACGTACCGAAATCAAAGATGACCTTAGGTATGCAGAAAACGTCCTTAATGAAGATCATTATGGTCTTGAAAAAGTTAAAGAACGTATTTTGGAATATCTTGCAGTACAAGGTAGAGCTGATCGCTTACATACACCTATTATTTGTCTTGTAGGACCTCCAGGAGTTGGTAAAACCTCTTTAGGACGTTCTATAGCTCGTGCAACAGATAGAAAGTATGTCCGTCTGGCCTTAGGTGGTATTTATGATGAATCCGAAATCCGTGGCTTTAGCCGTGGCTATGTGGGTTCCCATATGGGCAAAATACTGCAAACTCTAGTTAAGAGTGGGGTTAAGAATCCTTTATTCCTCTTAGATGAGATTGATAAGGTTTCAACCTCATCGATGCACGGAGATCCTTCAGCAGCACTTTTGGAAGTATTAGACCCAGAACAAAATTCCACCTTTATGGATACCTACCTTGGGGTAAATTTTGACCTCTCGGAAGTAATGTTTATTGCTACTGCCAATTCCTTTGATATTCCAGCACCACTTTTTGACCGTATGGAGATTATTCAGCTAGGTAGCTATACGGAAGAAGAGAAGCTCGAAGTTGCAAAGCAGCACCTCCTACCAAAACAGCTTAAGCAGAATGGCATTAAGGATGGCGAAGTTACTATCTCTGATAATGTTCTTAAAGAACTTATCCATTACTACACAAGAGAAGCAGGGGTACGTAGTCTAGACCGCAATATCGCGCACCTCCTTCAAAAGGCTGTAAAGGAAATACGTTTAAGCGAAACTCCAAATGCTAAAGTTCGCATTGATACTAAGAAACTAGAAAAGTATTTAGGACCAAAACGCTATGACAGCGCCTCAAAGGAACATCCTGATAGAGTAGGCATTGTAAACGGCCTTGCTTACACCAGCTTTGGTGGTGACGTCCTTACTATTGAAGCCGTAGCTTTACCAGGTAAAGGCAAACAGCTTTTTACCGGTAAACTCGGTGATGTAATGAAGGAGTCTATCGCAGCCGCAGTTACAGTAGTAAGAGCACGTGCGGATAAAATTGGCTTTAAAGCCGAAGTTATGGAGAAAACAGACCTTCATATCCACTGCCCAGAAGGCGCCGTACCAAAGGATGGTCCAAGTGCGGGTATCTCCATGTGTACTGTAATAGCTAGTGTGCTTTCCGGTCGTAAGATCCGTGGTGATATTGCCATGACCGGTGAAATTACACTGCGTGGTGATGTGTTACCTATCGGGGGCTTAAAGGAAAAACTTTTTGCTGCTATGCAAAATGGTATCAAAAAGGTGCTTATTCCAGCTTCTAATGAAAAGGATCTTGTGGAAGTACCTAAGAACATTCGCCAAGCCTTAGAGATTGTTCCTGTAAAAACGGTAGAAGAAGTCTTTAAGGAAGCCTTGATGGAACCGGAGGCTAAGGAAACTGCGGTATCTCAAGCCTCAGAGAAAGGTAAAGAGGTTCCTAAGCCTAATAAAGCGGTAAAAGCTAGCTCAGAAAAGAAGGTTGGCGAAGATGTGGAAGCTAAAAAGGCTACCAAGACTTCAGCTCTTAAAAAAGGGAGCAAAACTGTAGCTACTAAAAAATCTACTAAGCCTGTAAAAACTAGAAGAAAGGCTCCTAGTGAACCCAAAGAAACAAAATAGTTAACTAAAACTTTTTATTTCCGAACCGTCTAGTAATCTAATGAAAAACTCACGTCTTACAAGGTAGGGCGTGGGTTTTTAATTTTTGAGAAGTTTTGGGGTGCGTAGGGAGGGGTAATAGGAAAAAAATTTGGAAGTAGGAAAGTCGCTTTATGGCTACAGTTTTTGGGAATTACTGAGATTATGGTTTCAGAGAGATTCGGAACTATGTTTCCCAAAATCCCGAAGCTAGATACATAGGATCCAAATTTGAGCCAAGCTTGTAGCATCCTCAAATTTGGGCAAAATTTTTGGAGAGCGTTCCTATGGAGTTTATCTACGAAGACATAGCAGATATGTATCAACTTAGGATGAGAAGTGGGATGCTCTAGAACCTACAGAAGCAAAAATGCTACGTGAGAGGGCTGAAAAAGGTTAACATTTAAAAAAATGCGTTACGGCAAGCATTCAAATGCCCCAAAAAGTAAAAAAGTGGGTGAAAAAAGGGAAAATTTTTTTTCAATTTCACGAAAGAGCTCAAAAATGAGCAGAATTTTTTATCAAAAAGGCGTTTTTTGGGCGTTTTTTCAATATTAAGGCTCTTTAAAGGCTTGTTTTTACGGCTTTAAAGGGTCTAAATAGCACTAAAATCCTTAAATTTAGTGATCTCGCACGAAAAATCATTCTTTAAACTTGCTTTTAGTAAATAATAAAAACATAATTTAAATCACTAATGAACGAAAAACTGTTTATGCGTTGTGTTTAAACGTTTTTTGAATGGAAAATGAAGTAATTTCACAAACAGGTGAAACGAGGACCATATGACAAAGAGTCAATTAATTGAAAAAATTGCTGAAAATGGCGGATTAACTAAGAAAGATGCTGAAAATTCACTTTCTGCATTTATCAAAGCTGTTTCTGATACATTGGCTAGCGGTGATAATGTAGTTTTAGTTGGTTTTGGTACTTTTGAAGTTCACGATCGTAAGGCTCGTGAAGGCCACAACCCACGTACTGGCGAAAAGGTAAGCATTCCAGCATGCAAGGTACCTGTTTTCCGTTCAGGCAAGATTCTTAAAGAAGCTGTTAACAAGACCAAGAAAAAGTCTAAGAAGTAATCAGTTATTAAGTTTTTAATAACTACGGATGCTTAAGTCCGTATTTAGAAAGTAAGGCGCACTTTGTGCGCTTTTTTGTTTATCTGAGTTTACGACTAGCTTGGGTACTTAAATCTTAATAAAGGGATTCTCTCATTAAGGGTAAAGGTAATAATATCCTCCCCATAAAGAGTATTTTTAAGTTTTATCTTATAGGGATAGCTTACAAGAATGTAAAAGTAACGTTTTTAACATTGTGATAATAGAATATATCGCCATTATCACTGATAAATAGCCATTCCTAATTACACTCTAGAGATAAAATTTCTTGCTTTGTTAGGATTTAGGGTAAAATATGATAATGTTTTCCTAGAATAAATAGGATAATGTTTTCCTAGAATAAATAGGATTGCCTTAGAAAAAGGTATAATAGAGAAACTGTATAGAAACTGTTTTAAGCAAAACGGATACAGAATTTTAAATAAAGGCAGTAAATCGGAGTCAGCATTTAATGTTTACAGATAAGCTCCGCGAAGGATCTACAGGCCCTATCGCAAAGTTTTTGTTTTTCATCATTATGATTTCCTTCGCCATAGCAGGCGTTGGTAGTTATTTGATGCCAAAGGTTGATCTTACCCCAGTACGTGTTAACGGGACCCCAATATCAAATGGCGATCTTGAACAGCAGTTCCGCCTTGAGAAAAACCGTCTCGAGCGTCAGTTTGGAGAATCCTTTAGAGCTCAAGCAAACGATCCAAAATTTGCAAATCAGCTTAAGAAGCAAGTTTTAGAAAGAATGATCAATGATCAAGCGGTTTCTGATCATATTTTTAAGACTGGTATTATCGTAGCTGATGCACTTGTAAATGACAGGATTCGTAGCATGCCTGAATTTCAGGTAAATGGTAAGTTTAGCGATAGTCAGTTCCAAAAAGTACTTCGTTACGCAGGCTATATTTCTCCAACTGAATTTAGTGAAGCATTAAAGGGCGATATCGCAAAAGAGATTTACCTTAAGACTGCTTTTGATAGTGGTTTTGCTTTACCTTCAGAGGTAAATGCATTAGCTTCTATGTTAAGCCAAGAAAGAACCTTTCAGAAGATTACTATCGGTATCGATTCCTTTAAGAAAGGCTTAACCGCTTCTCAAGAAGAAATTAAGAATTATTACGATACCCATACCAATGATTACCTTCTTCCAGAAAAGGTTAAGGTGTCTTATATCTACCTTACTTCTGAAGATCTTATAAAGTCAGTTAAGTACACAGATGAAGATCTTAAGAACTTCTTTAACCTTCATGCAGAACTTTATACCGTTCCTGAAAAACGTACAGTTTCTCATATTTTAGTAACTGGTGATGATGCTGAAAAGAAGATTAAAGAAATCAACGAAGAACTTAAGAAGGGTGGTGATTTCGCAGCTTTAGCGAAGAAGTACTCACAAGATACTACCAGTAAAGATAAGGGGGGGCTCTTAGAGCCTTTCTCAACCGGTAAGATGGATTCTTCTTTTGAAAAAGCAGCTTTTGCCCTTGCTAAAGCAGGTGATGTTTCAGAACCTGTAAATTCACAGTTCGGTTGGCACTTAATTCGCCTTGAAAAAATCGCTCCAGCACATGGTCAAGATTTTGATAAGGTGAAGAACGATGTTATTGAAAAGTATACCGAGCTTCAGAGCCACGAACTTTTCATGGATAAGAAGCAGATCATTGCTGATACCGGCTTTGAAAACCCTGATTCTCTTGATCCAGCAATGCTTGCAGCAAATAAGGATAACTCTCAGGATATCAATGCCCCAGCTAATAAGGGTCTTATTAAGGTTGAAACCAGTGATTATATTATCGCAGGCTATGAAAAGGCTCCTTTCCCATTCAGCCAACCTGAGGTACAGAAAGTTCTCTTTAGTGAAAGCTTCCGTCAAGACAATATGAACTCTGACGTTATTGATCTTGGTGATAATGCAATGGTAATTCTTCATTTAGAAGACTACCAAGCTCCAAAGCCAAAGGAACTTAAGGATATCACTAAGGAAGTTTCTGATGCTGTAATTACATCTAAGGCTGTAGCTGCTTCTACTGAAACTTTAAATCAGGTTCTTAAGGCTTTAGAGTCGTCCACTTCTTTAGATAACATTATTTCAACAGGTAAAATTGCTTTAAGTCCAGCAACCAAGCTTTCACGCCTCAATAATGAAGGTGTTGATGCTCAAGTTTCTGAACAGGTGTTCTCTCTTCCAACCCCAAAGGCTGGCAATATATCCTATAAGGATTTCACTACCGGTAACGGCGAACATTATGTATTAGTTCTTACTAACGTAAAGAATGTTGAGCTTGGTGAAGATGAAAACCGCGATACCTTCCTTAATAATCAGCTTTATAACTTCCGTTATGCTGATGAAAACAAGATGGTAGTAGCATCATCACGTGAAGAAGCAGACATTGAATATAACACTGATCGTGAGTACCAGAAATATCAAGAAGAGCGTGACTAAGAGTCCTCTTGATAATTTGTAGAAAGTGATTTAAAAGGCTACGGAAAATTCCATAGCCTTTTTTGTTGGCGTTAATGAAAGGGGAGTTTGGGAATAACAAGATTAGAGTTTTAAATGACTTCGAAAAGATTATTAGCGTCTAAGATTAAGTCTGTATTTCCATCTCTAGTGATGTGCACTACAGACTAGTTTATTAATCTGTAACGATATAAATTTAGGTATGTAATTTAATTACTAATCTTACGAAACCACT
>CAVGFV010000194.1:0-6516 GCA_963628765.1 Succinimonas sp. | reverse complement strand
TCCATTATTGTGGGTGACTCAAATCTTCCGTGTCCACTGTTATGGGTACAGTATAATTTGCTACTCGAGTTCTCTACTTACATTTTTGTGAATCATTTGCCATAAATTCACCACTTAACCTTAAAAACAAAAAACCTCCTTAACAAAAAAGTTAAGAAGGTTTTTCAAAAATTTTAAGTAGCTATATAGACTACTTATTTGACAACTTATGATGAATAGCTAAAGCAGCTTTTCTACCAGCACCCATAGCTGAAATAACAGTCATTGGACCTGTCACAATATCACCACCGGCATAAACATTAGCACGAGTTGTTTCTAAGGTATCTGGGTTAACCTTTAATCTGCCACGTTTATCGTACTCGAGGTCGCATTTATCCAAGAGTTCGGTGTCAGCACCAGTACCGATTGCCATAATTACACAATCAGTCTTGATTAAATGCTCAGTACCTGGAATATCTACTGATAATCTCTTACCGTTAAAGTCATCTTCGCCAAGTTTGGTGTCAAGACATTCAAGTCCCATCACCTTCCCATTAGCATCACCTAAAACACGGACTGGGTTATTTAAAAATATAAATTGAACTCCCTCGTCACGAGCTTCCTTGATTTCTCCTTCATGGGCTGGCATTTCAGCCTCGGTACGACGATAAACGATCATTACCTTATCAGCACCAGTACGGACTGCACTACGGCAAGCATCCATTGCTACGTTACCACCACCTACAATTGCGATGCTCTTATAGTGTGGGAATGAAGCACTAGAAAGTTTCTTAGGATCATTAATGACATTAATTTCATTTAAGAAATTCTGTGCTTGTAGACAACCTTGAAGATCCTCACCAGGAATGTTCATAGTCTTAGCAACACCCGCACCAAAACCTAAAAATACTGCACTAAAGCCCTGTTCACCTAAAAGTGAATCAAGAGTGATATCTTCACCTAAGGTCTTAGAGAGTTCAAACTTCACCCCACGATTCTTAAGGGTTGCGACTTCATTGGTTACAATTTCCTTAGGAAGTCTGAATTCAGGAATTCCGTAAGTAAGCACGCCACCGATGACGTTAGATTTTTCAAATACGGTAACATCATAGCCATAGGTAGCAAGATCACCTGCAGCAGCAAGACCTGCTGGGCCTGCTCCGATAACGGCAACTTTTTTACACCCAGAAGCTGTTTCAATCTTTTCAGTAGTAGTTACGTGATTACGATGGTAATCAGCAACGAAACGTTCGAGAGCACCAATTGAAACGCTTTGGCCTTTGATACCACGGACACAATTACCTTCGCACTGTTCTTCATGTGGGCATACACGACCACAAACAGCAGGAAGACAAGTAGTGTTACTAAGGATTTGATACGCCTCTTCAAACTGTCCCTTGCTTACCATATCGATAAATGCTGGGATATAGTTATGTACAGGACACCCCTTAGTCATGCAAGGATGGTTACGGCATTTTAAGCAACGCATTGCCTCACAAATAGCCATTTCTTCAGTATAGCCAGTTTGTGATTCCGTAAAATTAGTACGGCGCAACTTAGCATCCTGCTCCGGCATAGGAGTTTTTTTCCTAGTAAAATTTATCATTTCTTTGGCTCCATACTATTCTTGCGATTTAAAAGTGTTTCATAACGGCCCTTAGCAGCGGCTTCTGACATCTTAAACATTTCATCAGCACGATCAGGGAATTTAAGTTTCAAGGCGTTATATCTAACTTCACCCATCAAGAATTTCTGATAATCCTCAGTTGGCTTCAAACTATCGATAGAAAGTGGATTCTTTCCTTCTCTTGCCAAGTCTGGGTTATATCTTAATAAGTTCCAATAGCCGGATCTAACTGCATGCTGCATTTCTAGCATAGAGTTATTCATACCAGCCTTCACACCATGGTTAATACAAGGAGCATAAGCAATAATCAGTGATGGACCGTTATAGCGTTCAGCTTCAATAAAGGCCTTTAAAGTCTGTGCTGGGTTAGCACCCATAGCAATTTGAGCTACATACACAGTACCATAGGCCATGGCCATCTGTGCTAGGTCCTTCTTCTTAACCATCTTTCCTGATGATGCAAATTTTGCAATTGCACCGATCTGAGTTGATTTAGAAGCTTGACCGCCAGTGTTTGAATAAACTTCGGTATCAAATACAAGAACATTAACATTTTCACCAGAAGCTAATACATGATCGAGACCACCATAACCGATATCGTATGCCCAACCATCACCACCAAATATCCACATAGATGGCTTAATTAGTAGATCTGCATGGTTTACAACATAAGCGGCATTTTCGTTTATAGAAGCTTCTTTACGGCAAAGCTCTAAAAGCGCATCGCCAGTGATCTTTGATTGCTCAGAATCATCCATGTTAGAAAGCCAACGTTGACCTGCCTCTGCTAGCTCTCCAGTTAAGGCATTAACCGCAGTCTTAAGTTCCTGTCTTCTTGCATTCATAGAAATGCGCATACCAAGACCAAATTCTGCGTTGTCTTCAAACAATGAATTTGCCCAAGCTGGTCCTCTACCATCAATACCTACGGTATATGGTGTAGAAGGTGCACTACAACCCCAAATTGATGAACATCCAGTTGCATTAGCAATAAACATTCTTGAACCAAAGAGTTGGGTAACAAGTTTTGCATATGGTGATTCACCACAGCCAGGACAAGCTCCGGAGAATTCCATTAAAGGTTGCTTAAACTGGGAGTTCTTAACTGTAATATTCTTAAATTCAATATCACTAACGAACTTTCTCTCACCAAACAATCTGTCATAGAGTTCTTGACGTTTTTCAATAACATCATCAACCGCAACAGTCATTGCGAGAGCCTTTGTATGGGCTGGGCAAACACTTACGCATGAACCGCATCCAGTACAATCCTTTACAGATACTGCCATAAGGAAGTATTTACCAGGAGCGTTTTTCATTGGTACTGCTTCAGGATACTTAGAAGCTTCTTCCTCAGAAATGATAAATGGACGAATTGCACCATGAGGACAGGTTAATGAACACCAGTTACATTGCATACAATTACGTGCATTCCAAACAGGAACATCGGCAGCAATGTTACGTTTTTCGTAAGCCGCTGTACCAGATGGGAGCATACCATTTGCAGTTTCAAGGAATTTTGAAACAGGAATAAAGTCACCTGATAAACTGTTAGTTGGAGCCATAATGTCGTTCAAATAATTAGTATGTACGGCATCACGTCCTTGCATTGGTGGTAATGGAGCATCATCAGCGCAGTCTTTCCAAGATTCTGGAACTTCTACCTTATGAACACTCTTAACACCTTCATCAACTGCAGCCCAGTTCATATCAACGATGTTCTTACCCTTCTTAGAATAAGTATGCTCAATAGCATCCTTCATGTATTTCACAGCATCTTTGATAGGAATAATTTCAGCGAGCTTAAAGAAAGCAGCCTGCAAAACAGTGTTAGTTCTTCTTGCTCCAAGACCAATTCTCTTAGCAATAGAAACCGCATCGCAGGTGTAGAACTTAATATTGTTCTTTGCAATATAACGCTTTACCTTACCAGGTAATCTTACGTTAAGTTCTTCATCGTCCCAAGCACAGTTAAGAAGGAAATAACCACCTGGTTTAACATCTGATACCATCTCATACTTTCTTAGATATGAGCTGTTATGGCAGGCAACGAAGTCAGCCTGTTTAACATAGTAAGAAGACTTAATAGGAGAGTCACCAAAACGAAGGTGAGAAATAGTCACGCCACCAGATTTCTTAGAGTCATATTGGAAGTATGCTTGAACATATTTATCAGTATGATCACCAATAATCTTAACGCTATTCTTGTTTGCACCTACGGTACCATCAGCACCGAGTCCCCAGAACTTACAAGCCTTGGTTCCTTCTGGAGCAACATCAGGGTTTGAAGATCCTTGAATTGAGAGGTGAGTTACATCGTCGTTTATTGATAAAGTAAATTCGTGTTTAGGATTTTCACTCCAAAGGTTTTCGTAGACAGCAAGAATATCACCTGGCTGTACATCCTTTGAACCTAAACCATAACGGCCACCAACTACTAAAGCAGAATCAAACTTTGAACCCTTTAATGCAGCTACTACATCAAGGTATAAAGGTTCACCAATAGAGCCTGGTTCCTTAGTACGGTCTAATACTGCAATCTTCTTAACAGTATCTGGAATAACATTTAAAAGATGCTTAATTGAGAATGGTCTGTAAAGGTGTACTTCAACAATACCAACTTTCTTTCCTTGAGCATTCAAATGATCAATTAGTTCTTCTGCAGCATCACAAACGGATCCCATTGCAACAATGATTTCTGTAGCATCTTCTGCACCATAATAATTAAAGAGCTTATAGTCTGTACCAATAAGCAAATTAATTTTATTCATGTAATCTTCAACGGTATCAACAGTTGCAAGATAAGCGCCGTTTGCAGCTTCGCGATGCTGGAAGAAAGTTTCAGGTTGTTCTGCACTACCCATGCAGTGAGGGTGGTTTGGATTTAAGGCTGAATCTCTAAAGGCTTTAACCTTATCAAAATTCACAAGGCTCTTAAGAGTTTCATAGTCCCAAACCTTGATCTTCTGATATTCATGTGAAGTTCTAAAACCATCAAAGAAATTCATCATTGGCACTCTGCCATCTATAGTTGCAAGGTGAGCAACGGCAGAAAGATCCATAACCTGCTGAACGTTGTTAGAGCAAAGCATAGCAAAGCCAGTTTGGCGGCATGCCATAACGTCAGAATGGTCACCAAAGATTGACAAAGCATGTGTTGCTAATGCACGAGCGGCAACATGGAAAACCACTGGGGTTAATTCACCAGCAAGCTTGTACATATTAGGGATCATCAAAAGAAGTCCCTGAGATGCTGTGAAAGTAGTGGTATATGAACCAGTAGCTATAGCACCGTGCACTGCACCAGCAGCACCTCCTTCAGACTCCATTTCGATGATTTTTACTTTCTCGCCGAAAATGTTGAGTCTTCCTTGAGAACCCCATTCATCCATACTTTCAGCCATTGGTGAAGATGGTGTAATTGGGTAAATTGCAGAAACCTCTGAAAAGGCATAGGCAACATGAGCAGCTGCGGTATTGCCGTCCATTGTCTTGATTTTGCGATTAATCATGATCTAATACTTCCTTTCCAATCTATGCCTTAACATGTTCAAGAGCAGATCTCTGTAGCTCAACTTCAGTAGGAACCTTCATTTCCTTAATGACATTGCGACCACAAACATACTGGCAAACCTTGCAGTTTTCACATAAATCAGCATCAATTACTGCATGCATTTCACTCATGTAAATTGCGCCATTAGGACAGTTTTCTACGCAGTCCTTACAAGCTGTACAACCGGAATCACAAACCTTAGCTTTATCGTAGTAATCAGCTGTACTTGCACAAGGAACTTGTTTCATTCCTTTGTAAGGTACAATCACAATAAGTTTCTTTGGACACTCTCTTACACAATCACGGCAACCAACGCACTTTTCTGGGGCAACATAAGCAGTACCGTTGACAACACTGATAGCTCCGTAACGGCAAACCTTAGTACAAGAGCCAAGACCGCAACAACCAGAGGTGCAAAGGTTATGTTCTTTGCGATCAACCTTCATTGCCTCGTGGCAATCTTTTACTCCAAGTTCTTCAAATACTTCTAGAGCTTTGTTACCACCGCTACACTTTACAAAAGCAACTTTATCTTTGAGTTTGGTTAAATCGTGGAAGGTATCCACAATGATCTTTTTCTTACACTTAGTAACGCACGCTGAGCAACCAACGCATTTTGAATAATCGATTACTGCATGATTGTGGACAATTGTTATTGCACCAACAGGGCATGCACGTTCGCACTCACCACAAGCAATACAACCATAGCCACAGGTACTTCTAACAATTTCTTCGTCTTCTTCGCAGGAAGAACAAGGAATAAAGTTAGTTGCTGCTCTTGGTATCATCTTGATTACATGCTGTGGGCAAACATTTGAACTTACACATTCACCACAGCCATTACAAAGATCTCTATCTACGGTAATGTGGCCATCAACAACTTTTAAGGCACCGGTTTTACATAAAGAACAGCAGGAACCTATTCCTACGCAGCCACTTTTACAGTCTCCCCGCTTAAACCCTTTAGTAACAGCTTCTTGACAGGTTTTACAGGAGGAAAATTCTGTTGATGTCGCAGCATGCCCTGCACAGGCGACAAAGGCCACCATTTCGCTTTGGAAAGCTGCTTTATTACTCTCTACATTATCCATATAGACCCTTTATAGTTTTAAATATTTTTATGGAACTCTATAAATCAAAACAGTCTGACCGTTTAAACTACAATTTCATATGTATTTATAAAAAATTCCAAAAACATACAAAACCACATCCCTTCTTTTTAGAAAGAGAGTGACTACCTCTAAATATAATTTTTTAAGGGGACTTCTATAAATTAAAAATTTTACAGAAAAAAGAAAGGGTTTCTTGTGTTAAACTTGTGTCACCACAACAAATTAACCAAAAAAACCTATGAAAG
>CAVGFV010000193.1:0-23142 GCA_963628765.1 Succinimonas sp. | reverse complement strand
AAATACCAATATTTTAATGAAGGCGTGTGCCGAAATTTCGGAAATTAACGTTTAGAAGATTTCTTTGTCATTTGCGATTTTTTTTTATTAATAATTTTTATCAAAATTTCTGAAAGATACAATTCCGAAGTTAGTTCATAACGGGCAAAACTTCATGCATTGCAAGTATCTCAGCGTTTTTTAAAAAACATATATATAATCCCTTTGAAATAGTAGTTTTTAGTTAATATTTAGCACAAGAGATTGTGTCAAGTACTTTCTTGTAATTTTCCTAGAGAGGATAACCAAAAAATTTAGAAATTCCTAAATTTAAAACTAAAAAGGCATTGAGCAAAATATTTTTAGATTCTACCACTAGAGGCTGCAACTATAAATTTGAGGATTCATCTCATATTCAAAAAGGTTACTGGATGATACTTAATTTTTATTGATTAAAGCAAAGAAGTAGCATGTTAAACGGCAATAAAAAGCCTGGCATGTATAGGATAATAGCAAGAAAACTGATCCAAAAATAACCATCTTCCCCGTTATGTAATTCATTATTGACAAAATCGCGCACATTTCGCCAAATAAAAAAGAGTCTTATGTATGCGAAATGTAGTCCGACATAGAAACACGCACCAAAAAACTCCCACATCAATGATGTATCTTCAATGTCCATAAAACTTAAGGCAATGTTTAAAAAGAAATCAGGAGATTTACCTAGTGTGTCCCATATTATGATATTCCACCCTAGAAACAAGGAGCAACAAAAACCAAAAATAAGTAAAAATCTCGAGGTCTCTCTATTTTCTTCTGGATCAGTATCATGTTCCTTATCATATTCCGTGAGAATATGGAGTTCCTTCATAGAGCGAATAAAGCCCCAAAATAAAAAAACGACACCTACGAAAGGCAAAAACTGACAAGCATTGATAATCAATGTTTTTTCAAGGCGATGGTTTTCAAATAGAGCTAAAGATCCGTTGTTTTTATTGTCTTGCTTTTCAGCTACTTCTTTAATTTTTTTATATTTTTTTCTTCCCATAGTACGTATAATCCCTTTGAAATAGTAGCCTTTAGTTAATGTCTAGCACACAATGGTACTTTTTAGAAATTTATTGGAGAGTATAACCAATAAATTTAGAAATTTCTAAATTTAAAACTAAAAAAGGCATCTCCAGATTTTCTAGAGATGCCTTTTCTCAAATACGTATTAGCGATTAATTAGCAGGCGCTTGAAGTGTACCATCAGCAACATTAGCAGCTACGTATGCGAGTACTAAAAACACGACAATCGCAAGAATGATCAGCTTTACTAAGCAAACAATAGAAGCTGCAATAATTGCTGCAGTCTTAGATTTCATACCTTCTGTTTGACCAAGAAGAGTCATCACATTATCGCGTGCTTGTACCCATTTAGTAAGCAAAAATACTGAAAGACCGATATCACCTGCAAGCACCAAAAGACCGAGCACGGTGCTGTTGTAAGAAACATAAGAAAGTAATTCAACAACTAGAAGAGCAAGTGAACACAAAAAGATATTCTTAGCTTGTGGATTAATAGAGACTAAAGCATCAGTTTCTTCCTTGGTACGATAAACACCCCAACCAAGTAAAAAAATTCCGATGTAAGGAACACAGGCACCAGCGGTATAAACCCATAGCGTTTTTAATAAACGATCACCCTGCATAATATCAAGGCCTGAAGTATCAACATTTACCTCAGGTTTTGTTTCTTGAACTGGTGCATCATTAGTCTTTACTTCGTTATCCATATAACCTATTCCTTAATCAACTAAACCGAAAAAACTCGTGTCCTCCAGCTATAGATGCGGGGATCTTATCTCGAGACACTGATGTAATTATCCTCTCATAAGATGGCATTTTCAGAAAACAATCATCCGTTCGCACTTCTTTTATGATTTTCTTCACATTTTGTGATATAAGAAAACGATTAGATATCCATCTTGTCAATTATAAGAAAGCTGTAAACTTTTTGCTTTCTAGATAGTCTTTATAAGTTTCTGCATTTTGACTGAAATCTAAGCGCCGAAGACACCAATTTAGGAACCTTTGAAGTTTTTTCGGTAGAGTTTTAACCATATTCTGAAGTTTTAGGGAGTGTGCAATGCTTGACTTTAATTTCTATTACTCTCCCCCACAAAATAAACCAAAGATTCTATATGTCGACGACTCTCTTATTATCACTTCTAAGGATGCGGAAATTCTTACCGTGCCAGGTCAAAGTGATAACGACTCTCTCACAACTAGAATCAAAGAGTTATATCCCGAAGCTAATCCAGTGCATCGTCTTGATTGCAGTACCTCTGGAATCGTAATATTTTCACGAAATCGCCAAGATACACATACGCTTTCTGAAAGTTTTAAAAATAAGCACCCTTTGAAAATTTATCTTGCTTGGGTGGCCGGTATCGTAAAAGAAGAATGCGGTGCCTATGATTGGCCCATGAGTAAGGATTTTTCACAATCTGCTCGCACCAAAGCGCCAATTCAAATGGTAGATTATGTTAATGGGAAAAAAGCATTGACCTTCTTTAGAGTAATCGCACGTGACTACACTTGTAATCGTACCGCAGTATTGCTCTTCCCGGGAACTGGTCGCACCCACCAGTTACGCCTACATTTATCTCAAGCAGGACACCCAATATTAGGGGATTTTCTCTATTGGAATCAGAGTAGGGACGCTCTTGAAAAAATGCGTCAAGATCTTCCTAAAAGGCTTCTTTTGCATGCTGGATTTTTAAAGTTTACTCACCCACGTACTGGAAAAATCGTAAGAGTTCAAGCTGTTCCTGATTTCCCATTCCCGATGGCTTTTGCGGAAATGTTTCTTGATATATCTTAATTTACAAGGCTAAGTTAACCCGTTAGTAACCTACGCTCCCAAAAGGAATATTGTTAAAAAATGCTTCCAATTTATATTCTTTCGCTATCTGCCATCATTCTATTAGGGATTGGTATTGCTAAAAAAATACCGTTAAAAACCTTATGGTTAGCTGAAAAGAATGCGATAAAAACTACTTCTGGAATTCTAATAGCCATGCTTCTTATCGGAGTTTTAACAGGTATTTGGAGAAGCTCTGGGACAATTTCTTATCTAGTTGTAGAAGCCTCAAGTTTTATTTCAGGGAGCTACTTTATCTTAGCCACCTTTATAGCCAATGCGATAATCTCTTTTTTAACAGGAAGCTCCTTTGGTACAGCGGCCACTATGGGCATTATTACCATGACTATGGGAGCTTCTATGGGAATTCCTGCGATATGGACAGGTGGTGCCATTATGTCGGGAATTTATTTTGGAGATCGTGCTTCTCCTGTATCCACAACACTACTTCTCATCAGTAATATTACAAATACCGACTTTTTTTACTGATCTCAAAGACCTTATGATCTCCGGACTTCCTGCCTTTGTATTAAGTTTAATTGTCTTTTCTGTGGCCAGCTATTTTAATGGTGGAGCTAGTAGCAACACAGGCATACTCGATCTATTTCATTCTGAATTTAAGCTTTCAGCTATCTTAAGTCTTCCCGCCTTAGCTATTATTATCGCTGCCATTTTTAAACTAAAGGTTAAATATATCCTTGGTATTGGAATCCTCACTGCTTTAATTCCAGCCTTTTATATCCAAGAGCGTAGCATCGTCGAAGTTTTCAACAATGCTATTTTTGGTTATCAAGCTAAAAATCCCGAACTTACAAACATGATCAATGGTGGCGGTCTAGTCTCAATGCTGACTGTTTTTGGTACGATCGCCCTTGCCTCTTTAAATGCTGGGCTTCTCTCTGAAACAGGGGTAATAAAACCATTTAGAAAATTTTTTAATTTTCTTAATACGAAAATAGGAAATTATCCTACCCTACTACTTGCTGCCCTTACAACAGCTCTAATTACCTTCAATCAAATTCTTACTGTTATCCTTACAAAAGAACTTACTAGTAACCACTCATCTTCAGAAACTCAGGCAGATGATTTGGGAAACACAGCTGCTGTAATACCTGCCATCATTCCTTGGTCAATCGCATGTGTAGTCCCTTTAAGTATCATTGATGCAGATGTAGAAGTGCTTACTACTGCTTGTTATATCTACAGTCTCCCTTTATTGAGGTTAATTCCTAAAATACGAAATCTAAGAAAAACTTTTTCAAAAAAAAGCACAGTAAAAGGTCCGCAAAATTAAAAATATGGCAATCTATAGCCGATTTTCAATTTACATATTTTTCTTAATCTGATATTTTCTATAAGAAAATCAATCACTGATATACTAGATATAAAATGAGTTCAGATTATAGTTCTTACGTTCCACCAGAGCTTTTTAATAACATTGAGGCTGTTTGGCCTGAAAACACTCAGGTTTACGATGAAATGTCTCTCCTATTTCAAGAAAGCTTTGTAAAATCAATGATTGATGGCACTAGCAAGGATCTCCATTTAGAAGATTTCAAAAAACTTGCTGATGCATTAACAACATATCATGAGAAAAAAAATATCATCACTGCCGAAGAAATCATTATTGGCTTGATTTTTTTAACCGTAAAGGCTGAAACCAACGAACTTCTCAGTAACGGTGCGGATCCTAATAACAGCGATTTTCAGAGCTTTGTGCATGATGAAATTAGAAAACTTCTTGGCTTTCAGTCTGAAGATTTTCAAAGTACCAACTTTTACGTATGTGGAATCGTAAGCTGTTTTCATGAAACAGGTTTTCCAAAATTAAATTTAGAAACCCATAAAATCGAATTCTTTGGTAATTCTGAAGATATTCAAACAGGCATCAATTGGCTATCTTCACATCTTAATCAAAGTTACAGTATTAACCATAGCAAAGTCACCAATTATCAAGCAGAAGCTTGCTATTACGGCATAGTTTCAATGATGTTTGGACGCGAATAACCGTTATACAAAAACTTGCAAGTTTCTCTGACAGAAAGTCCAAAATACGATAAGATAACTAAAAAGCCCAATTTGGCGAGGTATTTATCATGGCAAAACTCGTTGTCATTATCCGTTGCGATCATTCGTCTCATAGATGTTCTGGTCTTAATTGTACCAAGGCCTTTTACACCAAAACTGGTAAATTCGAAGGTTATAGTCCCGATACCATGTATATGAGCCTAACTTGTGGAGGTTGCTGTGGTACTGACGTGGCTGCCATGGTTCAACACATCACCCAAAGACTTGGACGCTTAAATCTTACAAAAGAAGACGTAGTTTTTCACCTCGCTAGCTGTATTGTTACTGAAAATTACCATAAAGAACCTTGCCCGTTTAAGGGGCGTATGATTAAGGCTATAAAAAGTAAGGGATACGAAGTTGTTTTAGGTACCTATATCTCAAAAAGAGCAGAGGAAAAAAGAAAGCTCGGAATTTATCGCCCTATCTAAGTATAGAATTGAGGACACAAGAGATTCGGAAGCAAAGAATACAAACATTTGCTTAGGCTTTGCACTAGAATTTATTTTCCTTTTAAATAATGTTTTGCCCTTACTGAATTTTTTAGAATCTTTTTGATCCCTAATTTCGTTTTTATTTGAGGTTACTAATTATGCAAGCTGGATGTCTTAAGTCTTTGTATGCAGCCAAAGAACTTGGAAAATTTTATAAATATATCGAAGAAGGCCTCAAGAAGAGTAATGAACAACGCACTGGAAGACTAGAAATTGTTCCAGAGAAAGTTTTTATAAATTTTGATGAAAATACAACCGAGCCTGAAACCGTGCGCCTTCCTGAATATCATAAAGATTTTCTTGATATCCACGTTATTTTAGAAGGTTGTGAAAGAATTGGTTTTCGCACTGCTCCTGTAAACCTTGATAACAATGATTTACCCAAAGATAAGGAAAGCGAACCTTATAACAAAGAACGTGATATCGGCTTTCTAGACAAGGAAACAGCTTGCTCTTATGTTGATCTTAAAGTGGGGGACTATGCAGTATTCGCTCCAGAAGAACTTCATAAGCCACTGTGCTTTATCGATGGTCCACTTAAGATTCGTAAGATGATTATTAAAATCCATAAGGATCTTTTAGTCTAAGAACCTTATGTAAATAGACTAAAGCGGAGCCAAACAATAATTTGGCTCCGCTTTTTAGTTCTACTTTGTAATGGGAAGAATCATCTAAATTTGCAAAGATCTAGAACTATTTCTTTTCAGATGTCTTAAATTTAGAATCATTAGGATCCCAACCACCACCGAGTGCCTTATAAATCGCAATTCTCGACAGATGAGCCGAAAGACGATTGTTAACAAGGTCGTGAGCTAAAGATAACTCTCTTCCCTTAGCCGTTACCACGCTATCATATTCTTTCATACCATGTTCAAAAAGTTTTGTAGCATCTGAAGTAAGTTTGGTAGTTGCTGCATAAGACTTTTCAAGATCAACTCTTTCTTTATCGTAGGCAACACCTTTCTCGTAATTATTCTCTACTTCTAATAGCGCCTTGAGAAGAAGCTCATCATACTCATGCAAAGCTGCTTTTGCATCCGCTTTTTTGGCTTCAATATTTTCACGAATACGGCCGTTAGTAAAAATTGGTAAGCTCACACCTGCGGTTAAAAGGTTAGTCCATGCATTGAGAGGTGAGAAACCAGTGCCAGCATCAATATCTAGGCGTCCTAGCCCAGACAGGAATTGGATATTAAAGCGAGGGTATAAATCTGCTTCCGCACTAGCAACAAGAGCAGCTTTAGCCTTGATTTCATTCGCCTTAGATAAGATATCAGGACGGCGTGAAAGCAAAGACGCAGGCTTAGCTCCCTTGGGCAAAGCAGGAAGTACAGGCATTATTTCCGGGAGTTCAGAGAGAGAAATGGAATCCGGTAACTTTCCTGACAGTACCGCAATACCTCTTAAAAGGGCATTTTCGGAAGCAGAAATTAAAGCCTTATCTGCTTTAGTTTTTGCAATATAACTATCAATATTGGTTAAATCATAGGCTGTAGCTTGCCCTGCTTCAAAACGTCCATTTACATAACGTCTCATGTTTTTCCAATTTTCAAGACTCTTATCAAGAACTTTGTCTTGTTCCTTTAACGCAAGAATTTGGAAATAATATTCTGCGACCTTAGCTGCAATCTCCATTTTGGCTAAATTAACTTGGTCAGAAACTGCAAGCATGCGATATTTTGCTGCATCAGAAGTACTTTGCTTTTGGCCAAAAATATCAGGTTCCCAGGATATACCTCCTGACAAAAAACCACCT
The DNA here is from genome assembly GCA_963628765.1 of Succinimonas sp. Classification (GTDB taxonomy): domain Bacteria; phylum Pseudomonadota; class Gammaproteobacteria; order Enterobacterales; family Succinivibrionaceae; genus Succinimonas. The sequence goes on along the minus strand of CAVGFV010000193.1, from coordinate 15,938 downwards.
TTAGGCTTGGAATCCTCACTTTCACCATGTCCAAATGGTTTAGGTAATGGATTATCAGCTTTTTGGTAACCAAGTCCCCCGCCTAGTGATAAAAACGCCTGTGGTCCTAAATCAGCTCCGGCAGCTTCAGACTCATGGTAAGCCATAAGAAGTTTTTCTTGAGCTACCTTGATTGTCATATTCCCTGCTACCGCATCTCTGATTAGGCGATTCAATACAGGATCCTGCCATTTTTCCCACCAGGATGTTAGCTCTTCAAGGTTTTCTTCCTCTGTCATAAGCCCATAATAGTTTTCAGGGAGTTTAACTTCGCTATCTAACGAAAGTGATGTCGTACAAGAGGACAGCATAAGAGCACTAATAACTCCCGCACTCAATAATTTTAATTTATTCATGATTTACCCCTGTTTAGACAACATTGAACGGAAACGCCAAAGAGCCAAAATTAAAAACACTGATCCGATAATACTCATATATATGAGGCGCGGATACACCACAGTTAAATCAGCACCTCTAAATACTACATCCTGTGCAAAAGCAGAATATTGCATTGCAGGCGAAATCACCATTATCTTTTGCAGTATAAGAGGCATATTTTCAAGAGGACTTATCGCTCCTGAAAGGAGGTACATAACTATGTAAACTGGTAAGCATAAAAGGCCAAACTGTGGCATGGATGGAGCGAAGATCGCAAGAAGAATGCCTAAAGATGTTAAGGTAAAGAGGTAGCAAATAGTACCTATGGTAAATAACCACACCGAACCTAATATTGGCACGCTAAGCCAAAAATGCACCACAAACACCAAGGCGATTAGAGCCATCATCAAAATAACCAGGCCATTCGCAGCGATCTTTGCCATAGCTATTTCACTTGCGGTTACCGGCATTACTAAAAGGTGCTCTATAGTTCCTCTTTCACGCTCTCTTATAACAGCTGCTCCAGTAAGGATCAAAGTAAGGAGTGTAATATCGGCAACTATTTGCGAAAGTCCCATGCTCCAAACACTGGAAGTATTGCTATTAAAAAGAGTATTTATTACAGGTTTTATCGGTCCCTTTGCATCTGCATGTAGTTTATCTTTAATTTCTTTATCAATAATTTGCACCAGCATTGCCGTACCACTTCCTGCTAAAGTCATAGAAGTAGCATCAACACTTATCATAACTTCTGGGTTTTCGCCTTTGAGCCATTTTTCTTCAAAGTTAGTTGGAATATCGATAACAAAAGCATAGAGTCCGATATCCATAGCATGCTGTTCTTCAGTATCGGAGATCAGCACCGGTTCCTGAAAATACGGCGCACGAATAGCACTTATTAAAGAACGACTTAACTCTGAATGGTCGTGATCGATAACAGCTACAGGAGCGTTATTGACTTCTGTAGTAACCCCGCGGGCAGCAACAACAAGCCCCACTGTAAACAGCCAACACATGAGAATTACTAAGAAAACGTCGGTAAATAAGCTTTTAAGCTCTTTTCCTGTCAGGACGAATACGTTTTTTAACCAAATTAACATCTTTTACTTCTCCTGCTTCTTTAAAAAGACACAGGCTGCACTCATGTAGACTACGAAAAACAGGAATAAAGTCCCATACATAACTTGAAAACTTTCAATTCCTAGACCTTTGGTAATGGTGCCGAGGCTAATTACCTCAAACCATGAGCACGGGAAAATTTTTCCAATAACATACGCAGAGCCCTGCAATGTTGATACCGGATACAAGAAACCTGAAAAGTTAATTGCAGGTACTACTGTAAGGATGGCAGAGCCAAAAATAGCAGCAATCTGAGATTTTACGAACGATGATATTAAAAGTCCGAAAGCGGTAGAAACCATTACTACGAGGAGAACACCGATTAAGAGCGCTATTACCGATCCGGTAATTGGGACACCTATAATTACAGTAGAAACAAACATCAAACTCGCAAAACTAATAAACGATACCAGCATGTAAGAGAGTTGTTTACCAATTAGGAATTCAAGAACGGTAGCTGGTGAAGTATAAAGGTTACTGATAGTACCCAATTCTTTTTCACGTACTACGCCTAAAGCAGTCATCATAGTAGGGAACAAAATCATACACAGCATGATAATTCCCGGCACCATGGTAAGACGGCTTTCAAAGCTTTCGTTATAGCGGAATCTCACAATAGGTTTTACTTCCGCACTAGTGTTCGGAATATATCCTGCCTTAAGTAAAATTCTTTGACTGTAATTCTTTAAAATGCCTGCTACATAAGACTTTACGTTATCAGCCATCATAGGGAAACCACCATCTATATAAAATGATATTTCTGGTTGTTTACCCGAGACGAGATCCCTTCCATAGCCATCTGGAATATCAATTATGAGCTTCGTTCGATGCTTTTGAATAATTGAAATTACAGGCTCATCGGTATCTATACCTTGTCCTTCTTCAAAATAGGCAGAACCTTGAAATTCTTTAATAAGGCCACGGCTTTCAAGGGTTTGGTCATGATCCAGTACTGCAAATTTCATCGGGGTCATATCAAATGAAATGCCATAGGAAGCCGCAAATTCAAAGATAATTGCTCCAAAGACCGCGAAACAAAATCTTATTGGATCTCGAATCAATTCTCGACTTTCACGGAAGGCAAAGGTAAAGATAATAGAGAGAGCATAAAAAATTCCTGTCTTATGCTTATTAGGATCGGATCCTTCATTATCTTGTGCAGTTGGCTCTGGGATTTTTTCTACAGAATCAGATTCTGCTTCGAGATACTTTATAAAGGCTTCCTCTAAAGTTTTTTGATGTTGTGATTCACGAAGCTCGTTTGGGGTACCTACAGCCAATACTCTGCCACGATGCATAAGAGAGATACGATCGCAACGCTCTGCCTCGTTCATAAAGTGGGTAGATACGAAAATCGTAACTCTGTCTTCGCGTGATAACTTAATGAGATAATCCCAAAACATATCACGAGCCCCTGGATCTACACCTGAGGTAGGCTCGTCGAGAATCAATATTTCAGGTGAGTGTAGGCAAGCTGCGGCAAGTTGCAGACGTTGCTTTACACCTAGTGATAATGAAGCTGGGTGCGCACTACGTACTTCTTTTAAATTAAATCTTTCTAAACTTTCTTCAATAAGTTTGGCGTGCTGATCTTGAGGTAAATTATAAAGTCTCGCATGGAGAAGCAGGTTTTCTTCCACGGAAAGTTCTTCGTATAAGGAGAAGGCTTGTGACATATAGCCGACTTTTTTACGGACTTCTATACCTCCGGCTTCTACACTTTGTCCTAGTATTTCTGCTGTGCCTTCACTAGGCTCTAAAAGACCTGTGAGCATTTTCATGGTTGTAGATTTACCACAACCATTGGATCCCAAAAAGCCAAATATTTCGCCCTTTTGAATCGTGAAACTTACATTATTAACAGCCGTGAAATTACCGAATTTTTTGGTAAGTCCCTGAGCTTTAATTGATGCTGGAGTATCTGGCAAGGCTGTAAATGGTGGAATATGAAAACCTTCAACATTGCCACGTTTTTCAGGTGGCAGGATCCTTAAATATGCTTCTTCGAGTGTAGAGGCATTATTCTGCTTTATAAGTTCCTTTGTATTTTCATCCGCAAGAATTTCACCATCGTTCATCACAATGGTATGTTCAAAGTTTTCCGCTTCATCAATGTAGGCTGTAGAAACCATTACAGTCATACTAGGACTTTCTTTTCTTAAGGATGCAAGAAGTTCCCAAAATTGTCTTCTTGATAATGGATCTACGCCTGTAGTCGGCTCATCGAGGATCAAGAGATCTGGGCTATGCACTAGAGCGCAACAGAGGCTGAGTTTCTGCTTCATACCTCCGGAAAGTTTCCCAGCTGCACGATCTTTAAATGGTGTAAGGCAAGTTGCTGCTAAAAGTCTTTCAATACGGGCTTTTCTTTTCTTTCTTGATATTCCAAAAAGGCGGGCATGGAATTCAATATTTTCAAGAACTGACAATGTTGGGTAAAGATTTCTTCCGAGACCTTGTGGCATAAAAGCAACACGATGCGAAAGTTCACTTCTATTTGCTCTCTTCGCAACGCTTAACCCAAAGACCTTAACATCTCCTTCTTGAAGGATCTTGGTAGTCGCTATTAACGAGAGTAAGGTTGACTTACCCACACCATCAGCACCTACAACACCAACGGTAATTCCACTTGGTATTTTCAAAGAAACGTTTTTAAGGGCATTTATCTTGCCGTATTTGTGCTTTACCGCGCTGACTTCTACAGCATATTCCTGAGCCATGCCTTAATCCTCACGAGGAAGCTTTACATTTAAACGTTGAGGCCAAGCAACATTACTATAATTAACATAACCTAATGAGGTCATACCGCCTTTAAGAAGGTGACGATATTTAAGGGCTGTATCCTTAGGAATTCTCAGGGTAATTCTAAAAAGAAGTTTTGCTCTTTCTTGAGCAGTTTCGACAAACTTCGGAGTATATTGTGCATCACGGGCTATAAAGCTTACTTTAGCTGGGAAAACAGCATCGAGACCTTCAATAACAATTCTCGCATCATCGCCGACTCTTACTTTGGTAGTTTCTTCTGATGGAAGAAAAACATCCATCGAAACATCACTAGGATCAAGTACTGAAACTACTCTGCCACCAGAACCTACAACATTACCTACATCAGCCAGCTTGTATTCTACATAACCATCTAGTGGTGAACGAATAAGCATATCTTCATCCGCTGAAGAAGTTTGCTCTATAAGAGCGGTAGCTCTTTTAACTTCTGCAAGAGCTTCTGCTTCGGCATTATTTAAAGCAGTATATTTTTCTTGCTGTGCTTTTAGTGCAGCAACTCTTCTCTCTAATTCTGTTTGAGAAATAAGTTTTTCAGCACGCATTTTCTTAGCTTCGTTTAACTCAATTTCTGAAATGCGAAGTTGTTCTTTAAGAGCACGAGCTTCTGAGCGAGCTCTTGAAACAGCCTGTGATGCTCTTTCCTTCTGAGCTTCTGCCATTTTTACTTGAGATGCAGTTTGTGAAGATGAAAGGCGTACTAAAAGTTGTCCCTTTGTAATATCATCTCCTTCTTCTACCAAAACAGCTTCTACCTTTCCAGGATATAGACTGGCAACATCGATACGTTTAACTTCCATACGACCATTAACTTCATGAATGCCACTAAGAACGTTACTGTTGTCAAACTCAAGTTTTAGTTGCCAGTATTTCCAGCCAAAAAATATCGCTCCTGCAAGAACTAGAGCAAAAATTAGAAACTTTACTGCTTTCATAAAACCTCACAAAGATTTTGTCTTAAAAACACTTGAGACAAAATTCTGAATTCCATTTATAAAATGAGTGTACCTGTTTAAATCTCTTGCTTCAACCGACAATAAAATACAAAGTGTTGTTTATAATTACTTAAGACATTTATTTATAAGGAATTTATGCAAAAAAAAACATTTTATTCAAGAAAATTCTTCATGCAATCTGAGGTAATTTCTAACATACGTTCATCTGAGACTTTCTGACCATCGATTATCAAATATTCCACAAAACACATGGCTATTTTGGAAAAGAGTTTTGCACAAAACTCCAATTCTTCCGGAGTTTTACCCTTACTAAAAGTTAAATCTTGAGATTTCTTTTGGTAATAACGTTCCTCAAATAACTGACTTAACATTTCATAGATATTGATACGATTGGTATTCATTCTAAAGAGAATCTTAAAATCGTTTCTAAGACTCATTATTGAAGGTTTTATGTTGTTAACGAAATCCAAAGCTGACATTGAAAGCCTTTGATCCAAAGCGGGAATGATGTAATTGTCTCTATAATCTTTAATGATATCTTGGGCTAGATCGTTTTTGTTTTGGTAGTGCTTATAAAAGGTGCTGCGATTTATACACGCCTTATCAAGAATTTGTTGTACCGTAATATCTCGATAATCATGCTTTTCCATAAGTTTCCAAAAAGCATTTCGGATCATTTTTTCTGTTCTTAAAACTCTTAAATCATTTTCTTTCATTTGGTATCTATTTGTGTAACTAGAATGAATATTTTCTAAAAATCATTTTGTCATAATCCCCAAGAATTTTGAAAGTTTTTAAAAATTTTTGAGCTTCTTTAAAACAAAAAGCCAGTCTTTAAAATACTCAAAATCCTTGCTAAACAACATTAATAGCAAGTCTTTTCACAAACATTTAAGCTAAAATATAGATAAGGAGGCTATACCATGAGTTACCGACTTTTTATCTGCGAAAAACCTTCGCAAGCCAATGACCTTGCAAGAAATCTTTCATGCCGTGTGCATAAAGATGGTTCTTGGTCTGATAATTCTGGAAAAACCGTTGTCACCTGGTGCTTAGGACATCTTCTTTCTGAACTATTACCAGATGCGTATGATCCAAAATATAAAAAATGGAGCCTCGCAACCCTCCCAATTATTCCTGAAACTTGGAAATATGAAGTAAAACCAAAGGTAAAGAAACAGTATCAAATTGTTACTGGTCTTATAAAAAGCAGCTCTGAAGTAGTTATCGCTACCGACTTTGACCGCGAAGGAGAAGCGATAGCCCGCAATATCCTCAACAGAGTTAAGTATAGAGGACCATTATCAAGACTTTGCCTCACCGCTCTTGATGATAGGTCTATCCAAAAAGCGCTTTCTCGCATTGTGCCAGGTACTGAAACGGAAGCTCTCTATGAAGCGGCCTTAGGTCGTGCTAGAGCTGATTGGCTCGTGGGCATGAATCTTTCCCGATTCTATACTCTAAAAATTCAAGAAGCTAATCGCTCTATGGGTGTTATTTCAATCGGAAGAGTAATTACCCCTACTGTAACCCTAGTGGTTGATAGAGATCTTTCTATTGAAAACTTCAAGCCTGTCGCCTATTACGAACTTTACGCGAACGTGATCGGTAATAACATCCAGTATCGTGCGAAATGGCAACCTGATGATAATAAAAAGGATCATGAGGATCATGTAATCGAGAGACGTTTTCCTGAAGAAGTAATAAAAAAATGCGAACACAGCACCCCTGTGGTTACCTTCTATGAACGCAAAGAGAAAAAGCAGAATCCACCTCTACCTTTTGATCTGACTTCTCTACAGCAATTCGCCAACCGTCGTTGGGGATACAGTGCAAATCAGACACTCAATATTGCTCAAAGTCTTTATGAAAAACATAAAGCATTAACCTATCCTAGAACTGACAGCCGCTATCTGCCAACGGATCAATTTCAAGAAGTCTCAGATATCTTTAAAGCTTTAGAGCATCAAGATCCCGAAGTTAAGGAACTTTTAAAAGGTACTGATATTACAAAGAAACCTTCTTGTTACCGCACATCAGGGGTAACAGCCCACAACGCTATCGTGCCGACTGCCAATACAAATGTTGATCTTTCAGCAATGACCAAAGAAGAAAGGAATGTGTTTATTGCAGCAAGAAGAGCATTTATTGCCCAGTTCTACCCATCTGCAGTCTATGACACTACAACCATTATTCTTGAAGCGGAAAACGAAAAATTTAAGGCAGCTTCTAAAACTCTAAAAAGTCCTGGTTGGCAGATACTTTATAAACAAGATCCTGACAAACCTGAAAAAGCACCCCGTAAAAAAGGAGATAGCGAAGAGGAAGAAGTTTCTAGTCAAATTCTTCCCGAAGCACAGGTTGGAGATCAACACAAATTCCAAGATTTTGAAATTGAAGATAAGGTAACAACACCGCCACAGCATTTCACTGAAGCTACCCTACTTGCTGCTATGGAAAACATAGCAAGGTATGTAACCGAGCCTACTTGGAAAAAGATGCTTAAGGAAACTGACGGTTTAGGTACTCCTGCAACACGTGCTGGAATAATTGACTCTGCATTAAAATGGGAATACATCGTAAGACAAGGCAAAAATATCCTTTCAACCCCAAAGAGTCGCTACCTTGTAAAAGAGGTGTTGTCTGAAAATCTCACCTCTCCTGGTATGACAGCCATGTGGGAGCAAAGATTGGAAAAGATTGCCAATGGAAGCAAAAATGAAACCGAAAAAGAGTTTGAAAAAAATATTGCTGAATTTATTACTGATATCATCAATAACAACTCTTCCAAGGTAATTCCAACCCCACCAAGTTCTAACGCTGTTCCTAAAAGTAGTAGCAGACGCACTAGAGTTGGAGGTACTAGCTCCAGTAATGATGCTCCTAAGAGATCTTCTAGAAAGAGCTCTTTTAATGGAAATTCAGGTTCTGATGTAGAAAACCAAGGATTACAGAACTCCTCCAATAATGACAGGCAAAATACCGACGCAGCAAACGCTAATACGGCTATTTGCGCATTATGTGGAGGAAATGCGCAAAGAAATCACAATGAATTTGGATGGTATTGGTTTTGTAAAAGCTGCCGTCAATTCCTTAAGGATGATAATGGCACCCCTAAACCAAAGAATCAAACAAAAGCTAAGAAGCCTTCTAGTTTTTCAGAAAGACCTGAAGCCATGTCTGATTACCCAGAAAGTCTTTACAATGATGGAGATGAATTTTCCTCTAATAACGCTCGTACACATCAAGTTAAGAGTTCCAATTCATCACAAAAAACAATAAAAACGGTAAACAATTCTATAGGTAGCCAAGAAAACACCATGCCTACAAATTTTGACAATGGCAACGCAGATGATAAGAAAGATAGCAAAGTCTCAAAAGAAACTTATGCCAAATTCCGTTTATATCATCCTGAAAAGTCTGGGAAGCGCCATACCTTTGAAAATATGTTCCCTAATGACAATTATCCCGAAGGTTTTGGAAAATTTAAGAAGTCTAACAATCTCGATCCTAATTTCCTTGTAAATGATCCCCTAACGCAATCAGAGCCACCACATTTTGATGAGGATATAGGCGATCCTGAAGAATTATACGGAGGTATGGGGTTTGGTGGCGAGCAACCAAATCAAAATCACATGCCAGAGCCAGCATTAGGTGAACCTAATTCATATGGAAATTTTGATAATTATCCGCCTCGAGATAATCAATTTACAGGCTCTCCTTATCAAAACACCAATAGGCAGGATGTACAACAGACAAGCCAACCAAAGGCTCCTAACAACGCATCTACTAGTCAAGCTAGCAATGCTGATTCTGAGTTACGTTGTCCAGTATGTGGTAAGCCATATCACCGTGTTACTTGGAATGGTAGTGCCTTTTGGTCTTGCGGGAATAGAGCCTGCCGTAGCACCCTAAGTGACGACAATGGAAAGCCTGTCCCAAGAGATAACTCTAACACTTACCAAACCAAACAAGCGGGATCTAGTTTTACTAGCAATAATTCTAGAAATGAAAATACCCCTACTTGCCCTACCTGTGGTGCACCAATGAGACTAAGGAATGGAGTTAGAGGACGATTTTGGGGCTGTAGTAATTTCCCAAAATGTCGTGGTACTAAAAATTACGAGGAATAAATTAGGTATCAAAAATTATGAGCTTTTACAGTATTAGAAAAGCTCTTTATTAAAGTAAAGAGGCTAGCTTTGGGGCTAGCCTCTTTTAATTAGCAATTAATTTTAATGAGCTCATTAAGGTGCCAAGCGACTTATATCCCAACCGCCTTCAGCATTCTTTTCATATATGAAACGGTCGTGTAGTCTACTTGGGCGACCTTGCCAAAATTCTACACTATGGAATTCCACTCTAAAACCACCCCAAAATGTTGGTACCGGAATTTCACCTTTCTGAAACTTCTGTTTAAGTTCCATAAATTTACTTTCTAATGCAGAACGTGCACTAATGCGAGAAGACTGATGCGAAGTCCAAGCACCAATCTGTGAATCTCTTGGTCTAGAAGTAAAGTATTTAGCTGTCTCAAGCAAAGAGAGCTTTGTTGCGGTACCTAAAAAGGCTACCTGTCTTTCTAAAGGATACCAAGGGAACAAAATCGCAATTTTAGGATTTCCCATTAATTGCTGAGCTTTACGAGAACCATAATTGGTAAAAAATACCAAACTGTGTTCATCGTAATTCTTAAGAAGCACCATACGACTTGTTGGCTGACCTGTGGAGTCAACTGTGCTTACTACCATTCCTGTAGGATCTGGAAGGCCAGAATCAATGGCTTGTTTTAACCACTTTTCAAAAAGATCTATTGGCTTTTCAGTTAGATCTTCTCTACTGAGTCCCCCTTCCGAATACACTCTTCTAAGGCCGGAAACATCAATCATTTCTATATTCCCCCTAGTTACTAGAATTTAAAATCCACATTTAATTTTTTATTAAAGAGGACTTTTGATATTAACAAATTCAGTAGAAATACCAAATTTTTTACCTAAAAGTTCTGTAAGTGCTTTTATTCCACAACATTCTGTTGCGTGGTGACCTGCAACAATAGTACTAATACCACGCTCAAGCGCTAAATGCCAATGTTGCTCATGAACTTCGCCTGTAAGAATCGCATCTATATCTAGTGGCAAAGGTCCATCTAAAAGGAAACCACCTGCACCAGAGCATACGGCGATTTTCTTTATTTTACGATCCTTAGGTCCCATGACAAGAGGTTCTGATGCTAATTCTTTCTTTACCTTCAATGTAAGTTCTTCAAGTGATACAGGATTCTCAAAAAGGCCTAGCATGGTTATATTACGTTTATCGCCGCCAAGCCACCCTAGATTCTCTGCACCTAACATTTTTATTAAAAGTGCGTTGTTCCCAATTTCTTCATGAGCATCTAAAGGAAGGTGCCAAGCGCCAAGAGACATCTCTCCCAAAGCTTTAACTCTTACTCCTAAAACACCAATAAGGCGCGGATCTGCATGCTTCCAATAAAGGCCATGGTGAGTGATAACTAAATAAGCATCTCTCTCTTTAGCTTCTTTAAACAAAGCAAGATTAGCTGTTACCCCACCTACGATCTTTTTTATTTCTTGTTTTCCTGAAACCTGAAGCCCATTAAAGCTAGCATCATTAAAATCAGAAACACAAAGATAGTCTTCTACAAAACTTACCAGTTCTGAAAGAGGTACAGCTAATTCAGACATACACAATCCTTATTAACGGCTAACTACGAATGAGCTTCCACCGCTCACTTTATTAACCTGTGGTTTTATTGACTGAAGAACTTTATCTCCAGTAGTTGGACCTACAAGTACATAATATAAACCAGGTCTACTGGTTGAATCGATTTTATAGCCAAAGCCACTACCTATACTACCGTCATTACTTATACGAATTTTTTGGCTTCTGAGGCTATTAACGACCTTCTGTGCCTGAGCTTGACTACTATAAACGCCAACCTGAAGATAACGCCCCTTAGGAACAGAACTTACTCTTTTGGCTGCAGCTTGTTTCTGTTTTTCAGCTTCTTGTTGGGCTTTTAAAGCTGCCAATTGTTTTTGCTTTTCAGCTTCTTGTTGGGCCTTTAAAGCTGCTTGTTGCTTTTGTTTTTCTGCTTCTTGCTGAGCCTTTAAAGCTGCCTGTTGCTTTTGTCTTTCAGCTTCTTGTTGAGCTTTTAAAGCTGCTTGCTGTTTTTGCTTTTCAGCATCTTGTTGAGCCTTTAAAGCTGCCTGTTGCTTTTGTTTTTCTGCTTCTTGCTGGGCCTTTAAAGCTGCCTGCTGTCTTTGTCTTTCAGCTTCTTGCTGGGCTCTTAAAGCTGCCTGCTGCTTTTGTCTCTCAGCTTCTTGTTGAGCCTTCAAAGCAGCTCTTCGTTCTGCCTCTGCTCTTGCTTGCGCTTGAGATTGTTCTTTCGCTAAAGCTGCTTGTTCTTTAGCAAGAGCCGCATTTTCTTTCTGAATACGAGCAGCTTCAGCTGGAGTTCTTCCTGTAGCGGTAGGATTCTTTACAAAAGATCCATTGTTTGCACCCTGGCCACCCACAACAACACCTGAGGTTACTTTTCCATCATCAGACTCGGAAGGAGCAGGAGCACCGTCACCTTCATCAAGAAGAGCGTTATAACCTAAAGGTTCACCATCTTCGGCATAACTACCATCATTATCGGTAACTAAACCCTGGCCTCCTTCTGAAAAACCATTTTGTACCCCAACTTGCACGTTTTGTGTTTGCTCTGATGAAGCTTGTTGAGCTTTTTGGTTATTTCCTTGAGGTACCTTTGACGTATCAATTTCAGTGATGGTACCCTGATTATTCTCATTAAATAAAGCTGGAAGAAGTAATGCTAAAGCACCAATCAGCACTACGGCTCCGACGATTAATTTTGTAAATTGATTAAACACTTTAAAATACCTGTTTAAATTAAAATTCAGTATGAATGCTACGGAGTAGTTCTTCTACTGTTACAAATGAACCAAATACCACAAGCTCATAACCTGAAGGAAGCTCAGCTAAAGCTTCTTTATAGGCATTGGAAACTGTACTGCATTTTTTTATAGATGCTTGAGAAACCCCATTATTTAATAAAGCATCCGCCACAAGATCTTGAGAAGCCCCACGCTCGCCTGGAAGTGAGCACACGAAGAATTTTTCAAAAATATTCTTCTCCGTCATCTCATGAAGAGTGCTTCTAATATCCTTGTCTTTTAACATCCCTATAACAGCGTAACGATTCTTAGGGACACTAAGCAACCTTGAGGCAAGATAGTGCGCAGCTGGAGGATTATGAGCTACATCTATAAGAACGTCAGGATTTTTAGAAATATATTCAAGACGTCCGTGTAAAACAGCACTCTTTAAACCTCTTCGAATATCACTGTCACTAATATCCAACTTAAATGCCATTCTTAAAAGAATTGCAGCAACAACGGATAATGGTGCATTAATTAGCGGTAAAGAAGGGACTTCAAGATCACTGATTTCCACTGGTTCCAAAATACTAAAATGTGTAGCATCTTTAAAATCAATCTTGATATTTGAACCAATGGAATGCACTACTGTATGAGTTTTCTTTGCTTGCTTTTGAATTTCTGAAATTGTTTCGTCTTCGAGAGCTCCAGTAACTACTGCTTTGGTATGTTCTTTAATAATACCAGCCTTTTCAAAAGCTATTTTTGCTATGGTATCGCCTAAAATATGGCAATGATCAAGCCCAATACTTGGAATAAGAGCAATATCGGCATCCAATATATTTACTGCATCTAGACGTCCGCCAAGCCCGACTTCCAATACCAAAACATCACAAAGGCGATTTTTAAAAATTAATAGTGCTGCAAGAGTAGTAAATTCAAAAAAAGTGAGCTGATGTTCTTCATCTTGAGCTTTATAAACAGTTCTAAAAGCTTCAATTAAGTCATCTTCCGAAGCTTCTACGCCACCATAAATAATTCTTTCACTAAATCTTAGAATGTGTGGTGAAGTATAAAGTCCTGTACGATAGCCTGCCTGCTCTAAGATTGAAGCAAGCATAACTGCTGTTGATCCCTTGCCATTAGTTCCAGCAACGGTAATGACTTTTACCCCATCTCTAGGTTTATCCACACCAAGACGGGCAGCCACAAACCGTACACGTTCAAGACCAAGCTTTATTACATTAGGATTGACACCGTTGAGATACTCATTCCATCCTTGAATAGTATCTGGTAGAGGTGCATTTTTATCCATATTCTATTTACCTAACACTAATTTGATAATTACCAAAATCCTTTGAACTGACTCACATTATACAGAAGGCTAAAGATTCAGTCATGGATAATTCTAGATAAGAAACAAGAGAGCAAAAGATTGTTTTTTTATAGATGATATTTTTCAAAAAATTCAAACAAGAATATGCCACATTAAGTATTCTTTATCTACCTTGCCCCTAGAATCAAAACACTATCATTTATTAAATTTCGTTAATACCAATAGATTTAAAAGCGAGATAATTGTCGTTTTCTAAAGCATTGCCACAATAAATCGCAAACTCAATTTTTTGAAAAACTTTAGGGAAAATTTTCAATGCGGTTTTCCAAGCAGATACCACTACTTTAGGGTTATTTTGAAAGACTCCACAGCCAAAAGCCCCAAGAACTAAAATATCAACTTCATTATGTGCAGCGACAGACAAAAGATGTTGAGCTCTTACCAAATGACATGAAAATAGCCTTCCATCATCCATAAAATCTCTAATAGCAGGATTACTTAAATCTGGAGCTGCCATAGTGATAACATCAATATTAAAACGGTCATTGACATCAAGAACTAGAGGCGCATCACCATCATTCTTTAATACAGTTACATCTTTACTGAAAATTAACCTTTCCGAAGCTAAATCAGAGGCTTTCTCTTTATGATATTTATAAAATTTCTGTAGTTCAGGATCAGTATTGCTAAGGAAACGATAAAGATCAGTTACACGGCAAATTGATTCTTCTTGTGCTGGACTCCCTTCTCGAACTCCGCCACCAGGATGATATGCGTTCGCAAAGTTCAAGACGGCAATTCTGAGATTTGGTGATTCTTTGTGAAGTTTTAGAGTAGCTTCTGTAGTACGCCTGGTGCTTAGCTCTATTTCGCAATTGGTATTTTTTCTAAAAGAAAAGTTAGGATATTCATTTTCTGAATAAACAGTGTTTACAGGTGATTTTAAAAACTTTTCCTGTTCAAGATTATTGATAATATTCAAAGTATCATTGAATATTTCAACTCTTTTTTGAGTTGCTCCTAAAAAAACATCCATTTCAAAAAGCCTCTTTTAGAGTAACGCTTATCATTCTCAGAAGGAATATGTCTTCCTTATTATCATTGGATAAACAACCAATTTCAATACTTTACATTTCTAGATTTTTAAAGCTACAGATTACTGAATACCTATAAACAAAAAATCTCTGCAAAAGCAGAGATTTTTATACAAAACTATAGTTTAAAACTTTATCGTTTCTTACTAAGATGCTCTTTTGGTAGATTTCTTGTGCTCTACACTTGGGACAGCAGGTTCTGAAACCACGTGACCATCAACAAAAGGAATGTGCATAAAATTAGCAATAATAGTCGCAAGACGATCTCGCATTTGACGACGGTCAATAATTATATCAATCGCACCTTTTTGGAGTAAGAATTCAGATCTCTGGAAACCTTCAGGAAGTTTTTCACGAACGGTTTGCTCAATTACTCGAGGACCAGCAAAGCCAATCAATGCTTTTGGTTCTGCAACATTAATGTCACCTAACATTGCCAGGCTAGCACTTACACCACCCATTGTTGGGTTAGTAAGCACACTGATGTATGGGAGACCTGCTTCAGAGAGGCGATGTAAAGCAGCACTAGTTTTTGCCATCTGCATAAGAGAGAATAAAGATTCTTGCATACGCGCACCACCAGAGGTGGAGAAACAAATAAGTGCACGTTTTTCGTGAATCGCTGTTTCTACAGCCTTTACAAAACGAGCACCTACTACAGAACCCATTGAACCGCCCATAAATGCGAATTCAAATGCACAACATACAACAGGAATACCCTTCAACTGTCCTTTTATAACAAGTAGAGCATCCTTTTCGCCGGTTGTTTTTTGTGCTGTTGCAAGGCGATCCTTATAACGCTTGGTATCCTTAAACTTAAGAATATCGTTAGGTTCTAATTCATTTCCTATTTCAACTTGATCGCCATTATCAAGAAAACGAACAAGACGTTCGCGGGCACTGAGCTTCATATGGTGCCCACATTTAGGACAAACAAAAAGATTTCGATCTAGTTCTGCTCGATAAAGGACTTGATCGCATGCTTCACATTTAGTCCATACTCCTTCCGGAATATTATGACGTTCAGTATCGCTTTTAGGAGTAAGAATCTTTTCTAGCCAGCTCATTATTCACACCTTACAAACCTGCACACCGCAAGTTGATAAACGAAAAACGGTTTATTATAAGGCAATAAGAGGCGGTGTGTATAGACAAATAAGAATTCAAAAGACAATATTTGTTAGGAATTCGATAAAAATGTCCTTTTTAGGAGCAAATTTTGCCACTTTTTTAAGGGGACTTCTATAAATTAAAAATTTTACAGAAAAAAGAAAGGGGTTCTTGTGTTAAACTTGTGTCACCACAACAAATTAACCAAAAAAACCTATGAAAG
>CAVGFV010000192.1:0-5427 GCA_963628765.1 Succinimonas sp. | reverse complement strand
GTTCCTTTTTCCATACCTTAGGAACTATTGTTTACACAAAATATTATACACTATCTTGTCTTTTAATTTATAATCTCAGAACCTAATTTTGAAATATTAGAGAAGCAACTATTGGCCACACAAGGGAAAGACGATACAAACGCAGAAGAAACAGCAAACAAAGAAAATGAAGTATCACAAAGAGACATTTCTTTTAATGATTTTTGGAAAACTTGGCAAGAGACAGCCAAAATCACTGATGAGATTACAGATTTTTCCTTAATTGCTTATTTTTATGAGGAAAAATCGCTAGCTTTAGAAGGTAAAAGCTTAGTTAATGGAAAACTTATGATTCTTCATGAAAAGAATAAAGATAAAAATTCTATGGTGATTATTAAAGATGAGGATGGCACACCAAAATCAACAACCCTTAACTTTAAATAGCCACATAAAGGCATCGAGCCCTTGGCATAAAGGTTACTAAAATAAAGGTGAAGAGGTACTCATTACCAACGACGAAATATATAAAAAACGCCTTAAAGATTTCTCTTTAAGGCGTCTTCAATACTTAAACTAAGCTAGAGATTACAAAGAATAGTACATCTCAAATTCAGCTGGATGTGGAGTCATTCTTAACTTGGTAACATCCTGCATCTTAAGTTCGATATAAGCTTTAATATAATCTTCTGAGAAAACACCACCTTCAGTTAAGAAGTCATGATCTTCTTCAAGAGACTTAAGAGCTTCTTCAAGTGAAGAGCAAACCTGTGGGATTTGAGCTTCTTCTTCTGGTGGTAAATCATAAAGATTCTTATCCATAGCTTCACCTGGATCAATCTGGTTCTTAATACCATCAAGACCAGCCATCAACATTGCAGCAAATGCTAGATATGGGTTTGCCATACAATCAGGGAATCTAACTTCAATTCTTACTCCCTTAGGGCTACTGCAAGCAGGGATTCTGATTGACGCAGATCTATTCATTGCTGAATAAGCAAGCATTACAGGTGCTTCGAAACCTGGTACAAGACGCTTATATGAATTGGTAGATGGATTGGTGAATGCATTTAAAGCTTTTGCATGTTTCTTAATACCACCGATGTACCATAAAGCAAGCTGTGAAAGGTTGCCATACATATCACCAGCAAAAAGGTTAACCTTTTTACCATTTTCAATCTTACCTAAAGATTGATGTACATGCATACCTGAACCGTTATCACCACAGATTGGTTTAGGCATGAATGTTGCGGTCTTGCCGTACTGATCAGCGACATTCCAAACAACATACTTTTCAATCATTACCTCATCAGCCTTTTTGGTAAGGGTGTTAAAGAGGGTTGCTATTTCGTTTTGACCACAAGTTGCAACTTCATGATGGTGTGCTTCAACAACAAGTCCCATTTCTTCAAGTACATTACACATCTCTGATCTAATATCTTGAGATGAATCAACAGGAGGAACTGGAAAATATCCACCCTTTACAGAAGGACGATGACCTTTATTTCCTTCAGCGTATTCTGTTACAGAATTCCAAGCTGCTTCTTTGTCATCAATTTCAACCATGCAACCTTTCATTTCACAACCGAAACGAATATCGTCGAAAAGGAAGAATTCAGGTTCTGGTCCAAATATTGCGTAATCTGCAATGCCAGTTGATTTTAAATAACCTTCAGCTCTCTTTGCAATTGAACGCGGATCTCTGTCATAGCCTTGCATTGTGGTTGGTTCAAGAATATCGCAACGAATTTGAACAGTAGGGTTTTCATAAAAAGGATCAAGTTTTGCGGTATCAGGATCTGGCATCAAAATCATATCTGATTCGTTAATTCCTTTCCAGCCAGCCATTGATGAACCATCAAACATCTTACCATCAGTGAAGAAATCTTCATTTACTTCCTTTGAAGGAATAGAAATGTGCTGTTCCTTTCCCTTTGTATCTGTAAAACGGAGATCCACGTAATGAACGTCGTTTTCTTTAATTAAGTTTAAAACGTCTGCAACAGCCATAGAAAAAAATTCCCCCTAGGAAATATCTGATAAATTCTAAATCTGCGTTATAACCAACGATAAGATTAATGTGCACAACCTGTGTACTGCAAATATTCTTTCGCCACATAGCATTCTATGTGTATTTTATCACAGTTTGGTAATTTGATTTGAAAGTATGTATAACTTGAATTGACAAGCTTTTTCACTTAATAACTCTATTTGGCCTTCTTTTTGTATTTCCAAACATAAATAGGAAATACTTTTTCTTTATTGCACTAGATTGCAAAGCTCAAGCAATTTTCACTGCAATCTTTTTATAGAAAATCATTTTAAAAATATAGATTTTTTGCTATGCAGATCACACGTAAAATAGTAAAATACGCGCTAAATTTTATCATTAATAACCAGAGGCACTCATGTTAGAAAAACTTCGTAACATTGCCATTATTGCTCACGTTGACCATGGCAAAACGACCTTAGTGGACCAGTTATTACGCCAGTCAGGAACACTTGATCGTTCAATGGCTGGACAAGAAAGAGTCATGGACTCAAATGCTATTGAAAAAGAACGTGGCATAACTATTCTGGCTAAAAATACCGCTATTCATTGGAAAGATTATCGTATCAACATTGTTGACACCCCGGGGCACGCAGACTTCGGTGGTGAAGTTGAACGTGTTATGAGCATGGTTGACTCTGTACTCTTACTTGTTGATGCAGTAGATGGTCCAATGCCACAAACTCGTTTCGTTACCCAAAAAGCATTTAAACAAGGATTACGCCCAATTGTTGTAATCAACAAGGTTGATAGACCAGGCGCTCGTCCAGACTGGGTAATTGATCAGGTATTCGATCTTTTTGTTAATCTCGGTGCTACTGACGAACAACTTGATTTCCCAATTGTTTACGCATCTGCTTTGAACGGTTTTGCTACTTTGGATCTAAACCAAAAAACAGACAACATGGACGTTTTGTTCCAGACTATTATCGATCATGTTGACCCACCAAAGGCTAACCCTGAAGGTCCTTTACAGATGCAGATTTCTCAGCTCGACTATAACTCCTATGTAGGCGTTATTGGTGTGGGCCGTATTACTCGCGGTTCTGTAAAACCAAACCAAGCCATCACCGTTATTTCTCCAGACGGACAGACTCGAAATGGTAGAGTTGGCTTAGTTTATGGCTATATGGGCTTAAAACGTATTGAAGTTCCTGAAGCTTTCGCTGGTGATATTGTGGCCCTTACAGGACTTGGCGAGCTCAAAATTTCCGATACAATTTGTGCTCAAGGCAACAATGAAGCCCTTCCTCCACTATCAGTTGATGAACCAACAGTAAGTATGACTTTCCAAGTTAATACTTCTCCTTTTGCTGGCCAAGATGGTAAGTTCATTACTTCAAGAAACATTAAAGAAAGACTTGAAACTGAATTAGTCCATAACGTTGCTTTGAGAGTTGAAGAAACCAAAGATCCAGATAAGTTTAAGGTATCAGGACGTGGCGAACTTCATTTGTCAGTTCTTATTGAAAACATGCGTCGTGAAGGCTATGAGCTCGCTGTTTCTAGACCGGAAGTTATTGTCAAAGTAGTTGACGGCGTCAAGATGGAACCTATGGAAGACCTTACCGTTGACATAGAAGAACAGAGCCAAGGCGGAATAATGGAAGAACTTGGTACTAGAAAAGCAGACCTCAAGAACATGGTTCCTGATGGGAAAGGCCGCGTTCGCTTGGATTATGTTATTCCTTCTCGCGGACTCATCGGTTTCCAGAATGAATTTATGACTTTGTCTTCAGGTACTGGTCTTATGTACCACTCATTCAATAGCTATGGTGAATGGCGTGGTGGAAACATTGGTCAACGTAAGAATGGCGTAATGATTTCTAACGCAACAGGTAAGGCATTAGGCTATGCAATTTGGTACCTTCAGGAACGCGGTAAGATGTTTATTTCTCACGCACAGGAAGTTTACGAAGGACAAATCGTAGGTATTCACAGCCGTGAAAACGATCTTGTTGTTAACTGCTTAAGAGCAAAGAAATTAACCAACGTTCGTGCATCTGGTACTGATGAAGCAATCGTACTTGTTCCACCAATTAAATTCTCATTAGAGCAAGCTCTCGAATTTATAAACAATGATGAATTAGTTGAAGTCACTCCTAAGAACATCAGAATTCGTAAGAAGCTTCTAACTGAAATGGAACGTATTCGTGCTTTTAGAGCAACTGGTGGTCTTAGAGATCAAGAAACAGTTGATAAATAATATTTCATAATTATTTTTAATAAAGGCCGGTCATCCGGCCTTTCCTTTCTTAAATACTATATAAATCTCAGATTTTCAGTTATCTAAAGTTTATTCTTTAAACCAATACTGCAACTTATTTCAGATCTTAGCCTTTGGTATATTTCAATGAGTAAAATTAAAGACTTTTTCCACAAAATTGCCTGTTGGATTGCTAACCACACGGTATATTTAAGATTCTTAAAAAAACGTATGATAGAAGACGATATAGGCGTTTTAACGTCCTCATTGTCTTATACGACAATAATGTCCTTGGTTCCTGTACTCGCCGTTCTTCTTAGCGTTTTTTCCATTTTTCCAGGCTTTGATAAACTTAGACAAGAACTTATTGCATACATAATGCAAAATCTAATGCCTCAAATGGGAGACGTTATCAACAAGAATATCAATAGCTTTATTTCTCAAGCTAGCAACACCACTATACTTGGCTTGTTTGTTCTCGTGATAATTTCTTTAATGTTAATAAGACGAGTTGACCTCACACTCAACAAAATTTGGCATACGGTAGAAAAACGAGCCAAGGTAACTACTTTTTCAGTATATTGGACAGTTCTTACATTAGGACCAATTCTTATAGGTACAAGCCTTGCACTTTCATCATCCTTAACTGCTTTTAAATTTTTTGGTTATGAGATGCCTGCAGGAATAAACACCTTTGCTCTAAATTTACTTCCTGCGATACTTACATTCATAATATTAACCCTACTTTTTGCAGCTGTACCAACTACTACGGTTAAGGTTTCTCACGCTGCAATAGGCGCTGCGTTTGCTGCAATAACTCAAGATCTAATAAAACGTATGTTTACGTTTTATATAATGAATTTCTCTAGTTATTCAACGGTATATGGCGCTGTGGCCGCTGTCCCAATACTAATGGTTTGGATACACTTTAATTGGTACGTTGTGCTTATTGGTGCCGAGATATCAGCTTCTATAAAAGCCTACAGTGAAATCACATCAAGTAAAAATGCTGAAGAAGCCAAAATGGCAATGAAAGAAGCAGAAACAGAGGTTGAACAAAAAGAAGAGTTAAAGTCTCAAATTGAAAAGATTGAAAAGGAAGAATCTAAATAACATTAAAAAGAGTTGTTCACAATTTTGGAGAGAGAACTAGGATCTGTGTAAACCCAAAAGTCTGTTATTATTAACAAACTTT